>NZ_JAQDVB010000013.1:0-113555 GCF_027674365.1 Coprococcus sp. AM11-30B
CGGCTGTTGGGATTAGCCCCGTTGTTTGACCACAATCTGTCCTTGTTTGCGCAAGATGATGAGACAGACTATGCGGATTTCCTTGATCGTTCAAATCGATATTACCTACCTGCAACAGCGAATATCGCCTTTAATGATATGGCTGGAATTGTTATGGGAGCGGAGCAGCATGAGCTTTTGCGCAGGATGATCGGCTTTGAGTTCCAGAATCATCCAACATATCCGCTTCCACAGGATCGGCTTGGAGCGCTGAACCACTATATTACAGAGAAAGTAAGGGAATTGCTACGGATTCCTATCGTGGATGAACATGCGCTTTGCAAAGCGATGGAAGAGAAATTCAACGAGATCCAAGCAACAACCAAAATACCGATGCTTCTTAATTCCGTTAAGATGATTCACAAGAAAGGTCTTCCACTTAGCGAGAAGGCAGAAGCGGTAAAAAGAGAATCCAAAGTATTTGAAAATACGCTGAACAAGATTATTCCGGAAGAAGACCGTTGTAGGTAAGGTGATATGGATGCCGAAAGCATTACTTTGATGCTGAACGCTTGGATTTTGGCGTTCCGAAAGCTATTCGAGGATATTGGTCTCGACAGGGTGATTCGCAAGCGCTTGCGAAAAGCCTTGGTATTCAAATATGACAGTTTGAATCAAAATGTTCTATAAAGGGGTTGCTGGAAATATTCCAGCAACCCCTTTTCTATGAGAAACCATTCTTCTTCAGTAAAAATCGCCAAAAAAAATGCCCCATACGGGGCGCCCTAAAGGGCAGTTTGTGGCTTTGAAGCCGTATTTCGACTTACACATACCGTAAACCAAGCGGTAATTCACCACGACCAATATAGCACAGCAGGAGAGCATGGGACGCGGGAATTGAAAGTTTCTGAAGAAATTTTTGGAAGCAATTTTTTGAGCGATAGAGAATCATCAATCACAACTGGAATATTTTGGTACTGTGGTATAATGGCACTACAAAAAGAAAGCCGCATACCGCCTATGTGTGGGAAAGGAAATACGCTATGAAAAAGTTAAAGCAGATGAGTGGGCCTTATTCCATCGGGTTCGAGTTAAGTTCGACGGCACATGGATTCGTTGCAACGGATCCGAACGGGAATGTTTTGTACCATGGAAAGCAACCGGTTATGGGAACCCGTGTTTTCAAGGAAGGTCAGCATGCAGCTGAGGCGCGTATGCCGCGAACTTCCCGCCGTGGAATCCAGCGCCGTCGTGGACGTGAACATGAGATGGAGCGCGTTTTCGCACCGGTGATTTCCTCTATTGATCCGGATTTCTTTATCCGACGCCGGATGTCCTACAAGCTTGGAAAAATTCGGTTCGAGAGTGACCCGATCGGATTCAGCTATAGTCGTCTGTTCCATTCGTTCCCGACGCTTGCCCATCTGGACGTCGCCCTTATGGAATCAGATAGCGCTATGGATCCGCGTCTGATTTTCGAGTCCGTTGCGAATCATGTTGTCCGGCGCGGTCATTTTCTGCTCGAAAACCAAAATGTTTCGTCTACGAACTCTGACATCGATACGCAGGTTGCAAACTACGCGGAAGTTCTTGTGTCCTATTTTGAGGACACTCTTGACGAGCGGATCGAGCCGTCACTGGAAGCTCTTGACATCAATGGAAATGTAACGGCGCGTGAGTTGCAGAAGCGGTTCGCATCTGCCATGTGCGTGTCGGGCGATGATATTCAGAAGAAAACGGAGAAGGCTCAAATTAAAGCCATTGCAGATCTTGTCGCCGGCTATAAGGCAGATCTGACGGTGCTTGTTCCCGATGCTGAGAAACTTCCCAAAGTATCGATTTCCGATGGCGATGCGTTGGAGGAGTTCCTGTCGGATTCTTGTCCGGATTCCCTCGTTTCTGTTCTGATGGCAGCGCAGGCGCTCTACACTTCCTGGAAGCTTCAGGGGATGCTTTCTTACGCACCTGGCAAAAGCCTTTCGCACAATCAGGTTGCCCAGTATGACGTGTATGGGAAGCAGCTTCGCATGCTTAAAAATCTTGCACTCAAGTATGTCGCGAAGCAGGATGCAGACGGTAATATTGACGAGGACGGATTTAAAGATTACGTTCGGTTCTTTGGCGGTCCGAAGTGTGAGGACAGGTACCGTTACGACAAGGTTCAGGTAAAGAAGCAGGATAGCCCGAAAAAAAACATGGGCTATACCGCCTACAACCTGAATGTTCTCGGTTATGAGGAGTTTGCCAAGCGTGTAGAGCTCCTGTTCAAAGATACCGATGCCGTGAACGATCCGCAATACAAGACGATGATGGAGGCATTTGCAAATCATGCTTTCCTGCGCCGTATTCATACGGTCGACAATGCTGCGATTCCCTATCAGTTGCACGCCGAGGTTGTAAATCGAATCATCGACAACCAGGGGCGTTTCTATCCTTGGCTCATTGATGCTCGCGAGCATATTCTGAAGGTTCTGACTTCTCGAATTCCCTATTATGTCGGTCCTCTTGACAGTACGGACCATGGTAAAGCCGGCGAAAATGGCACGCGTTTTGCATGGGTGAAACGTCTTGCTGGTCATGAGGACGCATTTGTGTCTCCCTGGAATTATGAGGATCATATTGATATCGACACGACAGCCGAGCTTTTCATCCGCCGCATGACAGGAGAGTGCTCCTATCTCGACGGCGAGGATGTTTTGGCGAAGAATTCTCTATTGTATGAGAAATATTGTTTCTTTAATGAGCTTGCGAGCCTCAGCTTTACGGAGGATGGAGATTCCTGGATGCCATTCGATGCTGGAATGCGGAAGGCTATCTATGATGCCGCTTCGGATGGAAAGACGATGACGGTGAAACGCATCGAGTCCGTGCTGCAGCGAGACTTCTTTATCGCACATCCTCATGTTCGTGGTACGTCGAATCCGAAAGCCATGTCTTCCAAGCGGTCCAATTATGCATATTTCTGCAGGCTCTTCGACGTGAAAGCGCTCAGTGCTTCCGACATGAGCATGGCGGAGGACTTGGTTCTGTGGAATACAGTGTTTGAGGATCGCGATATCCTGCGCCGAAAGATTCTGAAAACCTATGGCGACCTGCTCACGGAAAAGGCGGTTGACGATTTCTGCCATAAGCGCCTTTCCGGTTGGGGAAAGCTGTCTGAGAGACTGCTGACCGGCATCTGGGCAGATACGGCTTCTGGCGATATGTGCGTCATGGATGTCCTTGAGCAGGGCAGGCCTTATGGTCGCTATCGTGGTTCATCTATGAACCTGATGCAGATTCTGAATGACGATGTTCTTGGTTTCAAAATGGAAATCAAGAGGCTTAACGATTCGCATATGCAGATGGCAGAAGGTTTTGATTTGAACGCACTTCCCGGTTCGCCGGCACTTCGTCGAGGCGTGAGTCAGGCGATGAAGGTGTTGGATGACATCGTTTCTGTTGCCGGTAAGGCTCCGGATCGCATTTATCTGAAGGTGACGCGAACCGCCTCGAATAGCCGAAAGGGTAAGCGAACCGCCAAGCGCTCCGATAAGATCAAGCAGGCACTCAAGGCATTGGATGCGGATGCAGCGGCGGACCTTGGTGCGGCGAAGCTGCTTCGTGAGCTTGGCATGTTCGATGAGAAGGAGATTAACGAGCGCATCTACCTGTATTTCCATCAGGCAGGAAAATGCCTTTATACGGGAAAGCCGATCGACATCACTCGGATTGCATCGAATGATTACTATGTCGACCATGTTGTACCGCTTGCTTACCGTAAAGACGAGTCACTGGATAACAAGGTGCTTGTTTATGCAGAGGCCAGTCGTTATAAGAGTGAAACGCTGCTCGTGTCTCCAGCGGTGCAGCGGAAGATGCTGCCATTTTGGAGGATGCTTCGTAACGCCGGACTTATGTCCGAGCGAAAGCTCAACGCGCTGATCCGTACTGAGATTTCCGAAGGCATGCTGAAATCGATCATCGGAAGGCAGTTCACGGAAAACAGCTGGGAGGCAAAACTGTTTACGGCTGCGGTTGCGGCAAAGTATCCGGGAACGGTTGTCATTCCCGTTAAGGCTGGGGTTATCGGTGCCGTACGCAGCCGGATCGGAATTCCGAAAAGCCTTAAAGCGAACCAGTTCTATCACGCACACGACGCTCTGCTTGCAGCCGAGGTCGGGCGCTATATGGAACTTGCGAAGCCAGCGTTCGTCCATAATCGCGTTAAGTATGAGCAGTACATGCGCAAGATCAAGCTGGTTGATGAGGAGAACAAGAAGGCTCCGAAGTCACAACTTGATTTCTTTGCCGGCGGTTTCTTCTTTGACCGTGTCGACAAGGACACAGGTGAGGTTTACTGGAACAAGGATGAAGAGGTGGAGCGCATCTATCGTGCATGTGGATGGAAGAACCTTCGTGTCACATATGCCGCCTTTGAAGACGGCGGCGCATTTTGGAAACAGACGATTTACTCTCCAAGGGAGAAGTCGAAACTGATTGCCACGAAGTCAGACCGTCCGGCAGAAATTTATGGTGGGTACAGCTCTCAGACGTTTGCCAATTTCTTTGTCTATGAAGTGATGAAGAAAAAGGTTAAACAGCTTCGTTTCGGTGCGGTACCGACTGCGATCGCATCGAAATCTGATCCGGATACTTACAACGCTATGCTCGAGATGTATGCTCGCGGTTTGGCGAAAACGGCAAAAGAGAAATTCGTTCGCATCGTTCGTGCCCGTGTTCTTAAGAACACGATGATCGAGCTTTATGGCGAGCGCTTCCGGATCGCCGGTGAGAAGCAGGTGTATCCGGTGCGCCAGATGCCATTGGCGATTGATGAGATGTACCTGCTGAAGGGAGTTGAGACGATTGTAGCGGCAGGAAATGCCGGAGCATCCGCAAGGATTGATTTTGAGAAAGCCGCAGAGTCTTTGATTGGGCTCTGGGATCTGCTCCTGGAGAAACTTCCGGTCAATTACCCGAAACTGACGGTTCAGCTGAAGCTTGGTTCGTTGAAACATCCGAAGGACATCCTTGCAGCAACGAGTGAATACGAATTCCCGGCTATCGTTTACAAGATTGCACAGGCTGAAATTCAGGTAATGGAACAGGCAAGCGGACTTCGGAATATGTCGGACACCAAGATTCTCGGCGGCAACACGTTTGGCGGAAGCCTGGTGTTCACCTTTAACAAGGTGCTGAACGACCCGAAGTCAAAGGCTTGTTTTATTGATACTACGCCGGCCGGTCTTCATGAGGTGAAAACGAAGATTTGGTAAAACGGCGTATATGTCGTATTCATCGAGGCGGAGTTATATCGGTTGTTCAGATGTCTGATTCTGCACAACCATGTACCCCGCCTCGTACCTCATCTTCCGCGCATGCGACACGATTTTTCTTGACGCCCACGGTGTTTTTCTGGCTGATCATCTTTTGCAAGAAGCAGCAGAAAGAGGCTGTACGCTGATTTTGACGGACTCGCGCCATATGCCGACCTCGATTTTGCTACCGCTTTATTAAAACCGTCGTAAACTCCCTGGTTTCAACTACGGGGAGTGTCAACTGTTGGACAAAGTTGAAATACTGTTCAAATTGGTGTCTTGAAGTACTTTGATACTCTGATACTATGTACATGCTCTTTGAAAAGATAAAATTGATTGGCTTTATGCGCATTAAAAGCACGGAGAAATGTGCACAGCGCATCAGGAGATTTTTAAAAATCTCCCAGAAAATAGGCTCAAAACGGTGATTTTTGCCGAGTTTTTTTGAAAATCTCGGCTGGTATTTGAGAGATTTTATTCAGCTTGATTTGCATAGTGATATTCACCATTTTTCCTGTTGAGAACAGGAATTTCTTTTATCTGTAATTAGTTAAGACCTAATTTAATGGGCACAAAACTACTGCTCGGTTTCGGAGGTACGGTAATCCAAGTAGTGGTTCACGCTTGCCGGCGTTGGGACTTTTTTCATATCGTTTCGGAGGTACGGTAATCCAAGTAGTAGTTCACCATTGGTCAATCAATCAGCGAACGCAGTGAGGTTTCGGAGGTACGGTAATCCAGGTAGTAGTTCACCCCGACACGGGACGATTCATCCGATGCCCGGGTTTCGGAGGTACGGTAATCCAAGTAGTAGTTCACCACCTTCGTTTCGCGATAATGGCAGACAAGTGTTTTGGAGGTACCGTAAATCAAGCAATAGTTCACCCTTGCAGGTAACGCGTCCGTCGGCACCGGTATTTCGGACGTACAGTAATCTAGGCAATAGTTCACCCTCGCGCACTCCGGCGCTAATCAGCTCGAGTCTCGGAAGTACCGTAAATCAAGCAGTAGTTCACCAACCGGAAATCGAATTCGGCGAGTCATTGCGTTTCGAAGACATCGTAGATCAAGCAGTAGTTCACCGATAAGATTTCTCGAGATATTGGTATTAGGTTTCGGATGTACCGTAATCCAGGTAGTAGTTCACCAAACGTTGCACAGAAGACGTACACTGTGGTGTTTCGGAGGTACGGTAATCCAGGTAGTAGTTCACCCAAAAAGGTAGCCCTTAGCTCGAATAACGGTTTCGGAGGTACGGTAATCCAAGCAATAGTTCACCGGATTTGGATGAGCTTGCCGGACTCGCGCAGTTTCGGAAGTACTGTAAATCAAGTAGTAGTTCACCCTTGATCGAGAGTGACATAACCAAATCTGCGTTTCGGAGATGCCGCAATCCAAGCAGTAGTTCACCTTTACAGATAAGCGCGGGGCGTTCCATTCGTTTCGGAGGTACGGTAAACCAAGCAGTAGTTCACCACGACAGTCTGATGTTGCATAAGTACCTCCGTTTCGGAAGTACCGTAATCCAGGTAGTAGCTCACCGATGACGTCCTCACCCTTGATGCGGGAGTAGTTTCGGAAGTACCGTAAATCAAGTAGTAGTTCACCCTTACTACGCCTCGATAGAGGTCGGACGAAGTTTCGAAGGTGCCGCAAACTAAGCAGTAGTTCACCACTAATGTGTTCCATGCGTACTCCATGAAGTTTCGGAGGCACCGTAATCCAAGTAGTATCTCACTGGGCCTTCACAAGTTCGTGCTGGGTCGAGGGTTTCGGAAGTACCGTAAATCAAGCAGTAGTTTACCAAGCTAGACCGTTTCATCGACGAGCTCGAGTTTCGGAGGTACCGTAATCCAAGTAATAGTTCACCCATCAGCGGCACCATCATGCCCGGGCTGTGGTCTCGGAGGTACCGTAATCCAAGCAGTAGTTCACCACGATTAAAGAGGAGCTGCCATGATCAATGTTTCGGAAGTACCGTAATTCAAGTAGTAGTTCACCACATCTTCAGCGTCAGCGCGTAGTTCACCGGTTTCGGAGGTACCGCAAACCAAGCAGTATTTCACCCTCTCATTTCGTGTCTACGCTACGCTCCGCGTTTCAGAGGTACCGTAGACTAAGTAGTAATTCACCAAGCAAATGTTTAACGAATCTCTTTTCTCCGCTTCTGAGACACCGTAAATCAAGTCGTAATGCAGAAAGAATAACGAAAAGGTCAACGTTCCGCTTGCTTTTGAAGTCCCGGAAGTTTTTGAGTCCGCATGCTACTATATATGGGTATGTAAAATAACTGGTTTTAGCTAATTGCCTGCTGTTCCGCCTCAAAGGTTCGCTTGGCCTCTTTAATACGTTGATTGCATATGTCGATGTAATCGACGGGCCGCTTCTTAAACAAAGCAACATCTTCGTTTTTCTCAATGCCGATGAAAGAACGCCCTTCCAGCACGGCTGCAACACAGAACGATCCGCTTCCGCAAGCGTTGTCGAGAACGATGTCTCCATGATTTGTGTATGTCCTGATCAAATAACGACCGAGCTCAACCGGCTTTTGAGTAGGGTGGTATACGGCACCCTCGGATTCGGCCGTCTTAAAATAGACGATGTCAGTTGGATAACGGCTGCCGTCGCTCTTTACGTGCTTCGGGGAAAAAGCACCATAGCTTCCAGTGAGCTGATCTTTGCGAACTCCCTTGTCGTAGGCTTCACCTTCGCTCATCTGCGGATTGTAAGTAGGCTGCGCCTTATAGAAAACGCATATGTCTTCGTATTTGCGAAGCGGCTGCTTTTTCGCGTTCAAGAAGTTGGTTGCTTTTGATTTAACCCAAATGAGCTTGTATTTATATATCTCAGGGGCGTGAAGCATCAGCTTCGCGGTAAAAAGCCCGCTGCTTGTCAAGACGATAGCGCCATGCGGTTTGATGATGCGCATGTACTCGGTAAAGAGCAGGTCGAGGTTGATAATCGAATCCCATTTATTCTGTGTGGTTCCGTAAGGAAGATCGCAGAGAATCATATCTATGGATTCGCCGGGAATGCCCTTCATCACCTCAAGGCAATCGCCCTCAATAATCCGGTCGCGGAAAGGCTCTAACGACCTCGTGTCCTCTGCTTTAATTGCCTTCATCCTTGCTCCTTAAGTTCAGTCTTTCATTATACGTATAGGCAAAGATGCTTCAATCCATTTGCGGACGTATGGTTAGAAGAACGTGTTCATAGGGGCGCGGGGGATCCACCGCATCGCCGCGCGCAAGTGCGTAGCGGTTGCAGGGGTAATGGCGAAACGCGACCGTTTGCAAAGGTCATCCGTTTGGGTGACCTTTTTTGGCGCCATATTCCGGTATTATGGTATAATAGCCCCATTCACCAAAGCATCAACAGAAAGGAATAGAGATGCTTTTTGACTTGTTTGGTCCTCTGCTTGGACCGCTTCTAATCGTGATCTTGATGATCGTCGTGTTCGAGTCCTGTTGGAGGAAGTGCCCGCCGGACAAACTGATGATCGTATCTGGATTCGGGCAGACGCGTAGCGTGTCAGGAAAGGGCACGTTCGTTATCCCAGGTCTGCAGCGTGTGGACACGTTGGCTCTCGGTGCTGTGCAGGTTCAGTTGTCGACGGAGAATGAAATCCCGACACAAGATGCGATTCTTATCCATGCTTGCGCCGTCGCAAACTTCCAGATTGGACAGACTCCCGAATTGATCGAGATAGCATCGAAGAATTATCTCAATATGGATAAAGCCGAAATGACCCGTCAGGTCACCGAGGTGATGCTCGGAAAGATGCGCGAGGTTATCGGGCAGATGGACCTGAAGGAGCTCATGCGTGACCGTGAGTCCTTTAACCATAAGGTATTCGAGGGCTCGCGTGACGATCTTGCGAATCTCGGTCTTGAGCTTCGCACGTTCAACGTCCAGGATTTCTCAGATTCGCAGGGGATTATCCGCTCGATGGGTGCCGACCAGGCAGCTGAGATCAAGAAGGAGGCGGAGCTTGCCCAGATCAGGGCAGAGCAGGAGGTTGCCGAGCGCCAGAACCAGCTTGCCCATGCCGAAGAGAACGACCATATCTTCGGTTTGATCTCTAAATTTGCCGAGGGACAGGACACCGCTTTCGTCGTGCAAAAGGTCAATTTCTCCGGAACGAAACAAATCGGTGAACCCGAATATGAGCTTCTTCCTCTCGGTCCCACTTCCGGTGAGGACCTTGCCGATTTCACCGAGTGGTTCATGGATGACTTCAAGAGCGGACACGGCCTGACGTTCCGGGGCGATGCGAACTGGCTCGTCTGCCCGCCCGATCTCGCCCAGACGCTCTACGAGACTCGGCAGCTCCCCAAGAACGCGGCGGTCTTCTGCCCGGACGCGCATGGGCGGCTACTAAAAAAATTCGACCTCGGGATCGGCTCGGGGAGCAGCCGGATTGCATCCGTCTCCGAGCTCCTGTTCCGAATGGTGAACCACAGCGCATACTCCTACCGTACATCGCGCGGGGTCTTTTCGAACGGCTATTGCCCGTGGTGCAGCCCGTACCGCGCCAAGCTCCTCAACGATATCGATGATGTCTGCGGGGATATGGACCTGATTGAGGGGATAGAGCTCGCACTCGAGGTCAATGACCCGCAAGGGGTGCATTTGAGCATGTCCCACGACAACGGCATCGACTGCGCTTATATTCCCATCAGCTATTGCCCGATATGCGGGCGCAGACTAAAGGAGATTTGATTATGACCGTTATTGAGTATTGCCTCGAGAAGACCGATGTGCGCGAACTCGTGATTATCCGTAGCGGCGGGTATGAGCGGTGCGTCGCCTATATCGACTGCGAGGATTTATTTCGCCTACCGCCCGATTATGCCCATGCGGACGTCATCGATTTCTCCTACGGCCATATCAATGTTTTGGACCATCAAGGCGCATATGTAAGCGTTCCGTGTACCTATCTGGATATCAAATAGGTACGTGCGCTGGGTGGATCAAGACGAGATTTGTCCACACATAAGGTATTTGCTGGCAAAGGATTTGGTACAGAAAGGAAGTTCTAGATGGCTTGTGAATATCGCGAAGGCGATCGGAACATGCTTGCCGCCACATCATTGTACACTGGCGCGACTGCCGACGAGATCATTATCATCGACCGTGTCGGCGAGTATACCGGTCCCTGCATTGAACATCTCATCGAGATATATATGGCGGCTGAGAGAAAGGAACCCGAACCGATCACCTACTGTCCGTTCTGTGGGCATGCTGTAGATGAATAGGCTGGACGGAATGCAGATTGATCCCAAAGATCGACACGGGATCGACGTAACATATGACATCGACCCGAGAACCCTGCTTACGTCGGACAGGGCGAGGCGGTCCGCGGCAAACCGTTTGCTGGAAGTCTATGGCTACTCGAATGAGATCGGCGAGGCGGATCTTCATGATTTCCTGGCCGCTGTGCTGTTTGGACCCGGAATCAAGATTACTGGTAATAGACCGATTATCGGTAGGTTGTTTGAGCTGATAAACCGCCCGGTTTGTGTTGTCAGGACACTTGAGACCGATGAAGGGGAAATCGTTCCCGTATGTTCCAATTGCGGCGAACCGATTTCCCTGACCGATTCCTTCTGCCCGCATTGCTCTGCGGAAGTAGTCGGCAATGAGTTCGATTGCTGAGTCACGTCACCACTTTTAGGTTGCAATCCGGCTGGAATATGCTGACAGGCTTCGTCTCAACTACGGAAGCCATGTGGCGTTCGGTTTAGAGCATGGCATTAAAGGATGCGGCTTGCAGACGGCGAGTTCGAATAGGAAAGGAGTTCAACTGATGATTCCGCTGACGACAAGGGATGCTGCCGATTGGAGCATGATCTGTGCGTACCTTCGACTTGATGATGAGGGAAGAAAACGCGTCATCGATGAGATTGAATGGCAGACATCGAGAATGATGAAAGAGCGTGAAGAGGAAAGACGTGCATGGCTTTCTAAAGATATTTAGGGCGGAAAAAAAATGAGAAGGTCGTTCCCTGTATTTCTCATAAAATAAGATGATTTGAAGAGCAGTTGTGTGGCCCGGTGTCCGATAAGGAGCCGGGTCATTTTTCTGTCCTAGTAAGTAGCACCGTTGTATTGTGGTATCATCGTATCAGCAAATGCAAAAAAGGAGGAACGAATGGGCTTAAATGGGCTTTCGAAAGAATATATCCTGATGTCAATCAAGCCGCATTATGCCGACCTGATATATACCGAAAGGAAGCGCTTCGAATACCGCAAGAGGGCTCCAAAGCTGGTTGACTTGCCGATCCTCCTATATGAGACGGCGCCGGTCCAGAAAGTGACAGGTATTATCGCCGATTGGTCGATACTACAGGCGTCTCCGGAGGCCGTGTGGACGTATTCGAAGACCCATAGCGGCTTGACGGCTGACAGGTTCTTTGGATATTACGAAGGGTGCGATAAGGCCGTTGCCATCCGTATCTATTCAGTTGTTCCGTTCAAGGATTCGCTTGAGCTGCAAACCTTGAATCCTGAACTGAAACGGCCGCCCCAATCGTTTTGCTATGTACAATCCGAACTCGACTTGCCGATGAAAGGATGAGCTATGGTTTCTGATGATGATCTTCGCGCTTCAGTCAGTGGATTTCAAAAAGAACAGGCACGGAAGAAAAAGGTCTGCAGCCTGTGTGCACATTGCATACAGAACCCCCATGTTCGCGACAAACGTCATAGACCGGAGGACACCCAGATTCAATATCTGTGCGTCAGGCGCGGAGAGGAACATGCCTTTGAAACCGGACATGGCAATACATGCAGCTATTGGAAGGAACGGCCGTGAGCGATATCGACATCTACGCAGGGCTTGGAGGCGGTAAGAAGCGGGTCCGTCGCGATGACGGGAAGATTTTCGACAGTATCGCCGCGGCGAGTATGTCTGCCTACGGATATGCGGGGAGTGGGATCAAACGGGCGATTACCACCGGACGCAAGGCGAAAGGGCATCATTGGTACTGGGCAGACGAAATTTCAGAAGATTCTCAGAGGTAGTACTCTAGTACCGTGGTATACTGATACACGTCAAGAAAACAGGGCGTTACTAAACGAAATTGGCTGTCATCCGCTATAGTTGACAGCACGTTTCGCAGAAAGGACAAAAGATTCATGTACGAGAAGAAGCACGCACTGCCAAGCAAAAAGATTCACACTCCGAAGGGGATCGCGCGTCTGACCGTCACCGCGGCGACCATGGCCGCCATGACCGGATCGAGCCTCATCTCACCGTTCACGGCATTCGCCCAGACCGGCGACGGGACCACGCAGCACCCCGCCGTGATGTCGCCGATCGCCGCCCATGCCGGCGCGGCATCCGGTACCGGCGCGAAATCCGCCGCACAGACCATCGCGGACCTGCAGAAGGCGGTCGACGAGGCGAAGGCGAAGGAAGACGCCGCCAAGGCATCCTACGATGAGGTCGCCGGCCCCTACAACGAGGTTGCTTCCGCCCGCGACCAGGCCAAGGCATCCTACGATTCGGCAGTCAGCGCCGGCACGGCAGCCGACCGAGCGGCAATGGACGAGTACGCCCGTCAGGTCGCGGAGGGCAAGGACGCCGCCGATGCCGCTGGCAAGGACCTCGAGCAGGCGAAGGCGGGTCTCGCAGACGCTAAGGCGGATGCGTCCGAGAAGGACGAAGCGTACCAGTCCGCCCTCAAGGCGGCTCAGGATGCCAAGGATGCCCTCGATAAAGCCAAGGCAGATGCTGTAAGCGCCACCCCGGAGGCAATCAGTGCCGCCGAGCAGGCCGTGCGCGATGCCCAGGCTGCCGTGGACAGGGCACAGGCCGAACTGGACAACGCCAACGCGACGCTTGCCGATGCCCAGTCCAAGCTGGTTGCGGCCCAGTCTGCAAAGGATTCCGCCGATTCTGTCCTCGCTGCAGCCAGGCAGAACAAGGACGCGGCGGATGCGAAGGCCGCAGCAGCCAGCGCCGCCTATGAGCAGGCGAAAGCCGACCTCGCCGCAGCGGAGGCAGGCGCCAGCGGTCCGGAGTACGATGCGGCAAAACAGAAGGTCACGGACGCAGAGGCAGCCCTCGCCGCCGCACGAGCGGCACAGTCCCAGTGCGAGTCCGAGCTCGAGCAGGCACAGTCCGCTGCGGCAACGGCACAGGCCGACCTGAATGATGCCCAGGCGTCCCTCTCCGTAAAGCAGCAGGCCGCGGCCGATGCCGAATCCGGTGTGAACGCCGCCCAGTCCGCACTCGATGCCGCGAACGCCGACCTCGATGCCGCCAAGCAGGCGAACGTCGACGCCATCTCCAAGCTGGATGCCGCGAAGCAGGCTGTCAAGGACGCTGAGTCCGCCAAGGCGGCCGCCGACGTAGAGCTCGCGAACGCCGAGGCGGCGAAGGATACCGCAGACGCTGCCGTGACCGCCGCCCAGCAGAAGGTCGACGAGGCACAAACGAAGGTGGATCTCGCAGACGCGCAGCTCAAGCAGGGAGCCATCGGTTTCTTCAAGGCCATGGGTGCCGATTCAGCCATCGAGATCATCCAGAACTGCACGTACAAAGACTACACCGAGATCGGAAACAGTCTCGACGCAACGGGCCTTGAAAACATGCTTTCGTCCATCACGGTCATGAAGAACGTGAACGCCTACCGTAAGTCCGTCGGCCTTTCCGAGCTTGAGGTAAGCTATAAGCTCATTGCGGCAGCGATTGCAGATGCAAACTATTCGACGAAAAATGTAGAGCATGCCCAGCAGTTCGATGTCGGTGAAAACCTTGCCTGGAGCTATCGCGACCCCTGCAAGGCCTGGATCTATCAGGAAAAGGATCTGTTTGACAAGACTGCAGCATCCCTTGGTGCGACGAATCTTTCCGGAAAGGACGCCTACGACTTCTGGTACGCCAACCAGGACAAGTTCGATTACTACCGTATCGGTCATTACATGAACATCATCAACCCTGACTATGCTGTCATGGGATGCGGTCTGAACGATGACACCCGTTTGACGTTCTCGCTCACGCTGCAATACGGCGGTTGGGCAGGCTCCGGTTGGAACATGAACCCCATGTCCGTCGACGAGTACGAGCAGAAGCTGATCTCCTACATCGACGGTCTCAAGAACGCCAGGAGCGCACTCGACGCAGCCAAGACCGATCTCGCATCCAAGCAGCAGGCAGCCGCCGGCGCCGCCGCAACCGTCCAGCAGAAGCAGGTCGCGGTGGATTCCGCACAGGCAGGTGTCGATGTCGCGAAGCAGGACGTCACCGATGCCCAGCGTGCCGTCGATGCAGCCAAGGCTGATGTCGCATCCAAGCAGCAGGGCGTCACGGATGCCCAGACCGAGCTTGATGCGGCAAAATCGGACCTCGAAGCTGCCAACGCGGCAGTCGATACGGCAAAGTCGACCGTCCAGCAGAAGCAGGTCGCCTTTGATGCCGCCCACGCAGCCGTAACGACCGCACAGTCTAAGTTGGATTCCGCCAAGGCGGACACCGAGGCCAAGCAGCAGGACGTCATGGATGCGAACGCCGACCTCGCGAAGTTCTTCCAGGACGTCGCCGACGCCAAGAAGGCGGTCGATACCGCAAAGAGCGCCCACGACGCGGCGGTAGCCGACCAGGCCGAGAAGGCGGCGGTTCTCGCAGCCGCCAAGCAAAAGGCGGATACCACCGCAAGCGCCCTCGCGGATGCCCAGCGTGCCGTCGATGCCGCAAAGGCCGACACCGGCGTTGCCGCCGAGAGGCTTACCGGCTCCCAGACCGATCTCGAGAACGCACAATCAAACCTCGACATCCTCACCGGTCTTGCCGCGAAGCTCGCAGAGGCACAGCAGCGCGAGCAGGATGCAGTAAAGGCCGTCAATGACACCAAGGCCGAACTCGATGCCGCGAAGGCTGACGCCGTCGCCGCCGAGTCCCTTGTCTCCGCTGCCGAACAGGCAAAGGCGCAGACAGACGCCAAGCTGGCGAAGCTGAACTCCATCAATGCCGACGCGGCGATTGCTTCCGGCCATGACGCGAACGCAGATGACGCCCTCAACGCGCTTTTCGCCGCAGCAGTCGAGGCACGTGCCAAGGTCGCGCCCGCCAAAGTCATCCTGGACGAAAAGCAGGCTGTGGTGGACGGGCTCAAGCCCGGCTATGATACGGCGCTCGCCGCCTACGAGCAGGCGAAGTCCGACCGCATCGCGGCGGAGCAGGAGCTTTCCGATGAGATCGCACGACAGGAGGCAGAGGAGGCCGCAAAGCAACAGGTGGCATACAGCCCGAAGCATCTCGCCGGCACGGAGACCGCCCAGCCCGGCAGCCTCGCCCAGACCGGTGACCGCGCGGGCCTCATCGGCGAGACGTTCGCCATCGGCGGTACCGTCCTTGTGGCAGCCGGCGTCTTCCTCGACCGGAAGAAACGCCACGGGCAGATGTAGGGCAAATCGCATAACGACTCGGAAAGGGGAGTTCCGCAAACGGGGCTCCCCTTTTTTCGTCTCGCAAGCCACGGTTTGCGTCTTGACCGTCCATTTCCCAGCTTCCGCAGCGCCCTTAAAATCATACGGTTTACCTGTGTCGTTGGGACAATTGACGATGATTCATTGGGACGATTGACGTTAATCTGTGGTGACGATTTTCCATGTTCCGCAGAGGTACGAAGCTGTCCAATAAAATATCGAAAATGAGGGTCTATGGGTTCTTTCAACCCATAGGCCAAACCGCCATTCCGGGCTTGAACTTCGCTTTTTCTAGCATACAGACGAACGAGGCTTTCGTTCTGGTTATCGAGGTTCCGGTGGCGGTGCAGGGCTTTTTTAAATGCAAACAGTATGGTACAATAGTACTAGAGGTAGCACGGAGGTACGAAATGCAAAACAAAATCAAACTGGTCATGGATGATGAGAAAATCATCCGTGATGGAATTTACGATTTAGACTCGATTCATTCGATCATCGACGACCTATTGATCAAGAGGAAGGGGCTGCGCAAGGACGATAATTTTTACATTGACGACAATCCGAGTGACAGCGCCGGAGTAGGTATGGCTTGTATATTTATACTTGCCGGTAAAAAATGGTTTCGGGAAAACGTGAAAGAGCTTTTCTGGTATCGGGATATCAGCCATTACAAGCTTGATCATAGATACAACGTTGAAAATGCCAAGGAAATAGTAATCGATACTTGGGAAGAGGAGCGCAAGGCAAACGGTCTTTCGATTGATCGGTAGGACGGCAGATGGATACGGACGGGTTTCGCAAGGCTCTGTTAGACCAAGGCGAAAGAAGCATCGAAGAGGTTGGATAGGAAGTTTAATAGCGGGCATGATGATATAGAGCGCTGACACACCTTATAGGTGAAACCATGGTTTAACGACGGTTTCGCTAAAACTGGATAACTGTTTTTTGGGAGTTCCGTAAAAAGGAACTCCCTCTTTACGTTTCGCCTGCATTTCGCTCCGCGAATCGATCCATTCGCGCATGACAAATCGAAACACCCCCTGTCTATTCGACAATCGATATATTCGGAAGAATACTGTCGATTGAAAGGTGTGGGCGGGAGAGAAAGATCTCGAAGTTCACAGGGCGCTGGATCACCGAGCAAGGTGCCGGAACCGTCGAGTACGTCATCGTCGTCCTCGTTGCGATCGTGATCGGCGCAGGGCTTCTTGCCTTCGGCAATCAGGTCTCCGGGCAGGTCACGAAGACCGGTGGCAGCATCAGCTCGTGGTTTTCCAAGGCAAACGGCACCGGTGGGACCGGAGGCGGAAATGCCGGCGGTGGAGGCGGTGGGACCGACAGCCGGATCGAGGAGCTGAAGGAAAAGGATCCAGCCGACTGGACGCTCGATGACCAGAAGGCCGTGGCCGAGGACATCGGGAAAAAGGGCAACTCGAGCGAGCTCTACGCCAAGGCGAAGGCAGCCATGGATGCGGGTACCGAGTGGTCGATAACGCTCACAGACGGCAAGACCATGACCTACCGCATCATCGGCATCAACCATGACGACCTCGCGGACGGCTCCGGCAAGGCGGGTCTGACGTTCCTTAATTCCTCAGCTATCCGTTATTACAATGACCTCAGCTATAAACCCAACGGTCTGTTTAACCGGATGAACGCCACCAATACGACCGCCGGCGGATGGGAGGCCTCGGAGTTGCGCCAGAAGATGAACTCCGGTGAGATCTGGAACCTGATGCCCTCCGATTTCCAGTCCAAGGTGGAGACAGTCAAGAAGCTCACGAACAACGTTGGTGACGATTATGACGCCCCGGTGACCGCAACGGCCGACAGGCTGTTCCTGCTCAGCTACTCAGAAATCGTTGAGACTCCCTATAGCGAATGGCTTGATTGGTCTTGGATCGGCAACGAAGGAACCCAGTACGAGGCTTTCAAGGGCAAGGTGACGGAAAACAATTCGGGCAACGACTGCCTGAAGAGTAACGTCTGTCTGTGGGAGCGGACGGTGTTTCCAATCGACTCTACGGCATTCCTTTTTGTCTACATTGACGGTGATCCGACGTACTCTTGCGATCCGGCGCAGTTGCACTTCGTTTGTCCCGCCTTCTGCTTCTAACCATACCTGTTTCCTTTCAGCCCCGCCCGAAAAGCGGGGCTTTTTCACATCAAAACGCATGGTATTGTGGTATAATCCTACTACATCAAAAAGACCGACGTACAAAAGGGGAAAGTGATACCGATGTTCGAGTATGAGCAGGAGACCTACGGCAGCAAGAGCCGTGAGAGGATTCGGGCGGCGGCGATGGCCCATACGGGAAAGAAGGGGAAGGTCTTTCTTCCTCCGACGCGCCGCCAGAAGGCTGAAGGTCTCGATAAGGTTGAGGTTGATGTCTGCTTCGAGTCGGCGAGCAGTAATTTTCTGGTCTGTTCGACGTTGCCGACGCGTAGGAACAAGCAGCATCGCATCACCGTGACGTATGCGCAGATCGCTAGTGGGGAAGTGGAAGTGAAATGGTAATCGATGAGACTGAGCTGGAGGGTCTGACCGAAGACCAGCAGGACGCCTACATTGCCCTGAAGGAGGGGCGTAACGTCTTCCTTTCCGGTAACGCCGGCACGGGCAAGAGCTATGTGCTCAACCGGTTCATCGATGACCTTGAGGCCCGTAGCGTTCCCTACACGGCGATGGCGCCGACGGGTATCGCGGCGCTCAACATGCACAATGGCTCGACCATCCACCGTACTCTTCAGGTGAGCGCCGGTGTATGCAACCCGTCCGAGAAGATTCGTCCCCGCAAGGTCCTGACGGTCGCGGAGGTCATCATCATCGATGAGATCTCGATGTGCCGCATCGACCTTTTCGATTACGTCATGCGCATGATCTCTGATGCCCAGGTCTCGTCCGGGCGAAAGCAGGTCGTGCTCGTCGGTGATTTCTTCCAGCTTCCCCCGGTCATCACGGAAGATGACCGTGCAATCCTCATGAAGCTGTACCCCGGCAATTTCGAGGGCTGGGCGTTTGAATCCGATTACTGGGATGGGTTCGACTTCGAGCCGCACATCCTGAAGAAGGTCGTGCGCCAGGACGATCCGGAGTACATCGGGAACCTGAATCTCGCGCGTAACGGCGACGAGTCATGCATCCCGTATTTCAACGAGCATTCCGTATCGGATCGCAAATACGCGCCCAAGGATGCCCTGTTCCTATGCTCGAACAACAGGCTTGCATCGAATATCAATACGGAGAGCGTGTCGGAGCTGAGCGGGAAGAAATACACCTATCAAGCCAGCGCGACGGGAAAGGTGAACAAGGGGGATCGCGCGGCCGACGATAAGATCACCCTATGCACCGGTGCCCGCGTCATGTCTCTCGTCAACGACCCCGAGGGTAAATATGTCAACGGCTCGCAGGGCACGGTCGTGAAATGCACCAAGACAAGCGTGACGGTCGCCTTTGATGCCAACCCTGACGAGCCGGTGAAGATTGAGGCTCACACGTGGAAGATCCTCAAATCGGTTGTCGAGGAGTTCGTTGACCCGAAGGGCAAAACGAAAAACAAGGTGACTTCCGACACGGTAGGCGAGTTCACGCAGATCCCCCTCAAGCTCGCTTACGCCATCACCATCCATAAATCCCAGGGCCTTACCTTCGATCGCTGCACCGTCCACACGAAGACCTTTGCCGCCGGGCAACTCTACGTAGGTCTGTCCCGCTGCTCCAACATCGAGGGGCTTACCATCTTCCCGAAGATGGAGAAGAACCGACTCCATGCGAGTCGCGAAGTCATTGACTTCTATGCGCGTATGGAGAAGAAGGCGAGTGAGGGTACAGTCCAACTGGAGTGCCCACAGCGGTTCAGCGAGCAGGTCAAGGCCTACATCGCCGACCTTCTGGAGAAGGAGAAGGCTGCTGAGAAGCAGGCCGCACCTGCCTGCTCATCTGCCGGGGAGGCTCTTCCATGGGAGCGCGAAGACGCACCCGGCAGGGGCTATCAATCCACGTGGAATCAGTTTTAGGGAAAGGTATTTCAATGCAAATCGAGACTGTCGCAAAAGAGGGGTTCCTGCCCGTCCGTGTTCACCCGACGGACGCCGGCGCCGATCTACGCGCCGATATTCCGGAGCCGGTGACGCTCCAGCCGCGTGAATCGACCTTTTTCAATACCGGAATCGAGGTCGCCATCCCTGAGGGCTATTTCGGTGCGTTGGCGATCCGCTCGAGCCTTGCCTGCAAGCACGGGCTGATGCTTGCGAACTCTCTTGGAATTATCGATTCGTGCTATCGGGGTCCCGTAAAGGCGAAGTTGGTGAACATCGGAAGGCGCCCATACACGATCAACCCCGGGGATCGTATCGCTCAATTGCTCATTATCCCATGCGTCCATGCAACGTTTGTCCAGGTTGATGAACTTCCTGAAAGCGATCGTGGGGCAGGCGGATTCGGCAGTACGGGCGCCCAGTAGGCAAATGGTTGAAATGACGGGCTTCTTTCAAGGAGCCCGTTTTGCTTGGCGAGAGGTGGATAGGTATATGGTGTTGAATCGAGTGAATACCGAGAAATCGGACAGTGGGGATAGCACACGCCCGTTGCGCATGCTTTCATACATCACTGCGGCAATGGTATCGATTTTCGTTGCGTGGTTTACGGGATATATCCGTACAGACGGGACGTTGGACACAGATGGTTGGTTCCTGTTGGCATCGGGACGTGAGATCGTACACAACGGGATTCCCTTCGAGAACCCGTGGTCGCTGGATCCCGGGCAGGGCATTATTGTCCAGCAATGGCTGCACGATGTATGGCTTTATGGCTGGTATTCCCTTGCGGGCTATACCGGTGTCGCCACATCGGTGGTGGTGCCGCTGGCGATAGCGGCCATCGCCTATTATTTTTTAATTGAAAGGCTGACGAGAGGTTGCCGGCACCAAGGGATCACTTGGCTGCTGTATACGGTCGGTTTCTTTCAGATGTTTACCTACATCTCGATACGGCCTACCTTGTGGTCTGCCGGCTGCCTGTTCGTGACGTTGAATATCCTCTTTGCATGGCGCGAGGACGGTAACGTTCGGGCACTTTGGCTTCTTCCGGCAGTCACCTTGCTTCAGGTGAATCTTCAGGCGGCGATGTGGCCCCTATGTTTAGCGGCGTGCCTGTCTTTCCTTTTACCGGAAATAGGGGAACTGCATATCAAGACGTTTAAGACCGATATTGTCGCCTGGTACACCTATCGGATTCCTCTAGTGAGGGCATGTCTCTTGATGTGCATCGCCTCGCTTCTCAATCCCTACGGGTTCGGCGGGGCGCTCTACACAGTGCTTTCTATGGAAGCCGCGTCCTACGGCAATGTCATTAGCGAGATGCGTCCATTTATCTCAAGTCCGAATGATTCCTATGGCATCGTCTGCACGATGGTGTGTATCGTCATTCCCGTTGCCATCGCAATCATTAAAGGAAAGATTCCGAACATCGGCGTGCTTGCATTTTGGATTGCAGCGGTGGTGATGGGCGTTCTGAAAATCCGGTGTTTTTGGATTGCCTGGACGGTTTCGTTCGCCGTTTGCGCCTATCTATGCGGCATCGACAGAACCGGCATCGAACGCGAAGAAGAGGACATCGCGATACGGCTGATGCCCGTCCTGTTTATCGGAGTGCTGTTGGCGACCTCGGTTTTAAATGCCTCGAAAGAGGCCTGTTCTTCGGTTGGCACGACGGCGTCTGGGTGGTCGGCATTCGATCAAGAAATGGCACCGATTGTCGATGCACTAAAGGGTACGGATGCACGCATTTTCTCCAGCGACGATACCTTGATGAATTATTTTGAGTGGGAAGACATAAAGGTAAGCTACGATATGCGCCCCGAAATCTGGGCTAAGGCAATTGCCGGCGAGCGTACCCATGATGATTACAAGCGCTATGTCGATGTCGTGAATGCAAAAAGCTTCAAGACGCTTAATGATGGATATTGGGATGTGGCTATCATTCGAAAGGATGAGCAGCGACTATTTGAAAAAGAAGTTAGGGGAAGCGAGAAGATTGTAAGTACTTCCCGGTATTGTCTATACAGGCTGAAATGAGATCTGGGTTTGATTGCATTATATGGTAGTACCGTGGTATGATTGATTTTGTCAATCATACATAATGCAAAAGGGAGGTAGGGAAATATGATCTGGTTTACTAGCGATACCCATTTCGGGCATGAGAACGTGCTGAAGTTCACCGACCGCCCGTGGGAGACGATTTGGCAGATGAACGACGCCATCGTCGACAACATCAACGGCAGGGTTGCCGTGGACGACGAACTCTACATCCTGGGGGATTTCTCATTCAAGATGACCGCTCAGGACGCCTATGCCCTGCGCAAGCGGATCGCCTGCAGACGCATCCACCTCGTCCCGGGAAACCACGACAAGGACTGGACCCAGCCGGCGGTCGCTGGCGCCTTCACCGTGGAGCCGCCGATCTGCGTGCTCAAGATCGACGGGCAGAAGATCGTCCTGTGCCATTACCCCATGGCCGACTGGCAGGGCATGAGCCATGGATCGTGGCACCTCCACGGACACATCCACAGCAGCGGCGGCGCGTACAACGAGTTCAACCGCAAGCAGGGCCTTCTGCGCTACGACGTCGGTTGCGATGCCAACGGGCACTCCCCGGTGAGCCTCGACGAGCTGAGGAAATGGTTCGCCGGAGTCGACGAGCCGTGCGGCCGGGTGAAATGGCCGTGGTGGGTCAACGAGACCGGCGACAGGCAGGTCGAGCGCGAGCTGGCGGCGTACAAGAGGAAAGAGCAATCGTAATAGACAGAAAGAAGCCCCGGTAGACAACCGGGGCTTTGTCAAAGGATGCCGCTGCGCGGGTTACATCATGTAATGTGAGGGGGTATTTGCGATAAACCAAATTCCGCAGCGGTGAAAAAATGTCTGTACAGAATGCCAGACCCATTACAGATCGGAATGAAAAAGAGAAGAAATTTACCGATCTCACAAACAAACACGATCTGGATAAGAGATATGCAAAGAATTGCCGTGGCTCTTTTTTAAATTGTGTACTTTTAGGGGTATCGGCAGGGTGATTCGCAAGCGCTTGCGAATTTAGAGAGGGGAGAACGGTGGCGAGCGTAAAGGAAAGTGATCTCGATTGTCTGTTGAAATTGATGGTCAAGATCAAGCTAATTGAACGGCATGGTGGTGATGCGAGCACAGAACGCCGGTGGTTGCGCTACCAAATCGTTGAAAGCTGTCAGGCGAATTGCTGCACGAGAGACGAGTTGATGAAACAGGTTCGGGATACATATGACATGCGTTACCCGGATGGACTTTTTGTCAGCCGCACAACCCAATAGGTACACGAAAACAAGCCTTAAAGTTTTTCAGCAAGAGTCGGATCAAGTTTGTTCTTGGTACAGGTGATTGACAGATCGTATTTACCGTTCAGATGCGAAACAACAGGCAGCGACATCAGATGTGGAACTTTCACTCCGCCGATGCATGCGGCCTGTAGTTTCTGAAAACGGTTTCGAATTCAACCATTAGACACCATTCCTTTAATCCTGGTCTTCTGATTACATCTTGTTTTCGAACGCCTTGATGAACTTTTCGATGTCATCAGGTGAGACAGACGAATCGACATGAGCGTTCCGCGGCGGTGAGGAGTGCCCGAAGAAAAGCACCTTGAGGCCGTGGAAGACTGCCATGATCCCACGGATGATGAGCATGATGATGCAGCCGACGAGCCCGAGCACACAGCAGATCAAATCGAAGATCGCACCGACGAAGCCCGGACCGTACCGAACGATGAAGATCAAGATCCTTAAGATCAGAGTGAGAATCGGCGGACCGAGTATAAAAAGTAAAAGCCATTCCATTTGAATTCCTCCAATACAATTAAGTCTAGTTCTATATACTTATATTATAGCACTTTGGTATTAGAAAAGAAAGTCAACCAGAAATTCAAAGATCATACAGAAAGGAATAGGCGGCCTACGCGAAACCGCGCAAGCCGCCTATTCCCTGTGCTGCAAAACGTTCTGGATAGGGAAGGAACGTAGAATAAATTATAGCACTCTTCTACAGGAGAGGTGTGCCTAGTCGTCTTGCTCGCTGACCTGATCGTTGCGCAATTGGTCGCGTTTCATGGTCTCAAGGACGGTCGGAGGCAGACCCATCCAGCCGGCAATGATCTCATCGGGCAGCTCCGGATTGGCATTCTTGATGAATTGGCTGATCTTGCAGGCACGCTCCGTGATTGACGCGCTGCGTCCGTTGCTGAAATACAGCAGCTCTTGGCTGAAGAACTTGACGCCGTTGACGAGCTCGCCGCCCTGGCGCCATTCGACAAGCTCGCCGTCAAGGGTGATTTTTGCCACGTCCTCGAGTTCCCTCTTGGAAATCAGACGGATGCGGGTGCTCGCCTTGAGGAGTGCGTTGTTGAGCGTGGCGTTCTTCTTCTCGTCGAGCGATGTCACGGCATTGTCCTTGTCATGGATCTTCGCATCGTACCAATAGACGTCGACGACAAGGCCCTCATTCGAGTTCTTGTCTTCAAGCAGGTCGAAGCGGATTGCGAATTCCGTGATCAGGTTCATACCGTCCCTCTTGAAGGGATCGGTCGCCGTGAAGGTGGCGGTGTCGAATACATCGATCTTGCCGGTCTGATAATAGGTTATAAGTTTCATAGGTCACTTTCCTTTCTTCGATAGCGTAAATCATTATAAATCAGTAAGTTGATCATAGGCGTGCTTGCACGCCGCACAAAAAGCGGTCTGCCATCCGAATGGAACGGCAGACCGCATGTCTGATTGCACTAAATCGATGACACCCTAATGCTCAAGATTGTCCTTGGCGGGCGCGACCTGGCTTTGACCGTCCAGCTTCTCGGACGCATCGCGGGCAGATGCGGCTTTTGCACCGAGACCCTTGCCCTGTTCGCGCTCGGCATCCTTGCGCTCGAAGAAAGCCTCGCGGGCGGCCTTGTTCGCCTTGGACGCGGCGAAGGGGTTTACTTGAATGGTATGGGCTTCCTTAGATTCGTGGTTGTAGAAATTGACCTCGAGCTTGCCGTCCTTGAGCTGAGTGCTCGGAAGCCCGACATTGATCTGCTCACCGTTAGCTTTCTGCTCAGCAGCCTTGAAATACTGCTTCTCGGTGAGGAACACGGTCATATGGCCGGAGATGCCGTTCTGATCGCCGAGATCGATGCCGTTTGCGACAGAACCCGGCATGAAGCGGCAATCTGCCAGATACATCTGACGGTCGTCCTTCTCGATGACCTTGAGTTTGACCTGATTATTGAAGAACTTGAAGTTCGTCCAGGTCGTCTCTTCCTTGACATTGGTGTTCTTATTCTCGTTGGACATAGTAAGACTCCTTTCATTAGTCATGTCCTTGTTTACATCATCGGGAAACATCAGTTCATGGATCGGGACTCCAAGCTGGTCCTCGATGTCATGCCAGATGTCTTCCCGAAATGTCCCGATAGGGTAGCCGTAGAATTCCGAATCGATACATTCATTATCGTCTATGCAGGCATCGCCGAGTTCATTCCAAATCCTTTTTGCGGCGATTTCCTTTGTATCCGGTCCGTTCGCATCCGTGATGACGTAGCAGTTGTTGAAATTGACGATTTCGCCTTCAGCGAGGTCTTCGGCTGCGCAGGCATACGGGCCGAACCCTTCTCGAAATCCGCCGTTGCACTGGTCGACGAGACGTGAGGCGTATTCGATATTACCGTGTGCCGCCTGGTAGAAATCGCGCCAGCAAAGTGTTTCATATTCATCATGCGTATATTCGACGCGCAGGTAATCTGGATCGATTGCTCCGCTGTGGAGCTGGGATGCATAGCTAATCGCTGTGCGGAGCGAATCGAATTCGACATCGTCATGGGGACAGGCTCCATCGCCGTAACTGTAGACGATGAAAGGAGGATACGTATGGCTTGGTTGGCTTTGGATGACCATTGCGACGCCATTGGGAAGTTCAAAGCCGTAATAGTCGGTTGCCGTTTGAGTCGGGTCCGCCTCACCAATATCGATGACATGCTCGAAATTCATCCACCTGGGTAGATCATGACCGTATTCATCATGCTTGCCATCATAAGCGTTCGATATGGTTGAGTTTTCGTTCATGTTCAGTTCCTGCTTTCGTGTGTTCCTGGGAGTCCACGTTCATATACTTCCTTCGTTTTGAAACGATAGGATCGGTCTTGATAGGAGGATATCCGGTTTCCTTTTCCCTGCCTACACCCGCTGACGGAACGTGCTTTCTGCACCTTCGGCAGGCTTTCTTCGAGTTTCTTTGGAGAATAGTTATGGGTGAACTGCTCACCTTCGAACTGGACTGGGATTACGCCGCCCTTTATATATTTAAGCTTCATCCCGATATGGATAGGGGAGTTCTGGTTTTGGTCCTTGACGGCCTTATCGTACTGCCATTTTGCGAGATGCAGGGTAAATGAGCAGTTTCGCCCGGCGATTTCGGACGTCACATCGGCACGATAATCCGTTCTCGCCGTGTCTGGGTCGATGAATTTTGAAAGGTCGACCAGGTCCGGGAAGAAGTGAAAATTCACCCATTCGTTCCCGTTAAAGGATTGTTCCGTGGCACCGCGATACTCCTCGGGACTTTTGGGCAGTGGGTCGGTTTTTCGGACATTGATATCGGCGGCAAGGTCATCAAGTGCGACCATCTCGCCGTCGATTTCGACTCCATCTGGGTACCTGGCGGTTTTCAGGCCGAGACTGACCGGTTTACCGGTCTTTTTTTGAGCAACGGCGCGTGCGTACTGCCTCTCACTCAGCAGGATTTTAAATTTGCCACCTGGCTTGATTGAAGATTCCTCTCCGAGAGCGCAATCGGCACGATACCATGGCCTGTCGGTTTTCCTTGAGATACCTGTGAGGAGCCTTACGTTGTCGGGAGGAACTTCAAGGTTCGTCCAGACCGACTTCTCCGGTTGTGTGAGATGGCTTTTGGGCTCTCGAATGGAAGAGACTTCCATCTCGGTGACGGTAGGCTTTTCCTTGGAAACGTCTACATTTTGTTCTATCTCGATACGCTCTGGTTCTTCGGGAGCATCAATCCTGTCCAGATGGCAATTTTCGACTTTGCCTACGTTGTCGATCGCCGCACTGATATCTTCCAGGCTCGTACCGAGAGGGAAACCGTGGAAATACCCGGTGATATGCCCATTTCCGTCAGTCGGGACGCTATCGAGTTCGAAGCGCAAGATCTCCGCGCTGTTCAGACGGTTCTTCTGGCCGGCATCTCCGGTCATGATGTACTCGCTGCCGAACTCGGCAATGACTCCGTTGACTAGGTCTTCCCTTGCGCATCGGCGCGGGTCCATGCCGTCGCGGTCACCGGCTTGGCAATCGAAAAGGAGCTTGTTGGCATATTCCAGGTTGCCGTGAGCCGCATAGAATAGATCGCTCCATCCGGCGAAGCCGCCACCCGGCATGGCTTTAAATCCCGGCTCTTTGTACATGATGAAACTCGAATGCAGCTGGATGTCGGAGATGAAACCGGAACGGACGTCCTCACAGTAGCGCAGTGCCTCGTCGAGATCATCGAATAGGATATTCGATCTCCATTCCGTCTCGTAGTCGCTGAAAAAAGAATGGATGTTGTCGACCTCGCCGACAACAAGGAGATCTTCACGACGGGCGGACTGCTTGAGAAACATCTCCTTTTTTGTTTTCGGCACGGTGAAGCCGTACCAATCTACCAATTGCATTCCCGGTGCTTGGGTTTTCCGTTTGATGGCTTCATGCGGCTCAAGCCATGGATGGGATGCTGCTGTGTCCTGAAGCTTTTCCTGCCACATATTCCCTCCTTAGTAGAGTAGAAAACAATCCATCAGAGAGCGTTGCGAGCGGATCATAGGTGCCGAAGGCGCCGCATTTAACGCTCTTCGTAAGTCTTCTCGTTATTCGTCTCGCAATCGCCTCGCGCTACGGCACGATTGCCCTTCAACAGCCCACACATCTTGGAAAGGGACAAATCGCTTTTCCGATCGGTCTTGATCGTCTCGACGTACCGATTTCGCAAAATGAACTCGAGCGTCTTGCCCTGCGGAATACACTCGGTTCCATCGATAAGCCTCTGGGCATTGTCGACGACTTCACGGTATGCGTTCTCGTTCAGCATGGTCCCGAGCTTCGTTCCGAGTACGGCGGTAGCGATAATGTCCCGGCCGATATACGGGTCGACGATTGCCTTTGCGAGCCTGAGGTCACGTTCGCTGATCATTTTGCCTCGATCTGGGTCGGCTGCTCGATTCCCGGTTCACGTTGTTCAGTCTCAGCGATTTTGCTGCAGGCAGATTTGACGGTTTCGGCTTTATCGGAAAGTCTCGTGTGTTCACGGCAGGGCGCCCCGCCGTTGGAGACACCTTCGATCGGTCCGTTTTCGATAACGTCGATGATGTCTGACGAGCTGACGATTGAATTTGGATCATGGAACAGTTGGTCGAGATCGCCCATGAACTCATTGCTTTCCGGACGGCCCTCAAAGGAGAACTTTTCCGTCACGGCATGTGCATTGGAAAAATCAAGTTGGTGGAAGGTGAGTAGCTGGTTCACATATTCGCCTTCACGGTAGAAACCAGTATGGGCGAGCATGGCAAGGTGCTCGCGATTCTCATCGCAGCCAAAGTCGACGCCGCTCTTGAAATCATCCATGAACCACTCGGTGAAATCGGCAAGGTCCTCACCGGAAGTGGGACCGAGAGGAAGAAGCTCATATTCGGGTTCACCGATTTGTTTCGTTCCGGAGAAATTGACCTTTTGCACGACGAAAGCGGTGTCCTGTCCCTCGGCAAATTTAGAGATCAAACCGAAGATATGGTCGTTCTCTTCGGCATGGGCAAGCTGGTCCGGTTCGGGGACATCGGCCTTGATCTGATTCAGGTAGATAAAGTTCTCAAACGAGACATCATCGGCTTTTGGTCGGATTCGTCCCTGCAGATCGTCGATCTTATCCACGAGGCCGGAAAATGCTGAAAGGATATAGTCCGGCTTGGAATCGGGATTCCATTCATTGATTTCGAGAACGTCAGTCAATCCATATTTTTGTGCAAAAGAGTCCAGTTCATCAAGTTGTTCTTTAGTGAATCCCCATGAGTCCAGATCTTCAGGATCGTCGATAAAGACCATTCCCGCATAACTGTCTCGGACGTTCTCTGTAATAGCGTTCAGCATTTCTGGAAATTTCGATGGGTCTACTTTCGGAATCATTGTATGAGTCCTTTCTTTGAATACCTTTTGTAAGATTCTACCACTTCGCATTGAAGAAAATGACCCCGACCATGAAAAGAGATCGAGGTCGGCGATGGTATATGACGACTACGCGGATATTGGCATTTTTGCAAAGCGGGTGATGGATGCGCCCGGGATTGGGGAGCGGGCGCATTCATCGGAGGGAAGAAGATGTCCCTGCACGAGAAAGGGGATCAAACTCGTGCTCCTAACCATAATAGCAATTTCTCAGCCCGTTTTCGTGTGGACTTTTCAAATTCGCAAACGTTTGCGAATTTCACTTCCTCAATTTCTCGAAGAGACCTTTCAGTCTTCCGAGGATCCCATGCGGCTTCGTCGGCGTTTCGAAAACGGTATCTTCGGTCTGCTTTATTTGTCGGACGGCAGGGGCGTTATTTTTAGAGGAAGGACATCTGGAACTGAATGACCTTTTTTTCCTCAGTGTCTCTTCTTGCTTCTCGACGGCCGCTTCAGAGATTTTCCGAATTGTGAGGTCGATGTTATCCCATGAGGTCTCACCTGTCGGAACGCCCTTCACGGCATAGGCAGTAATCGCTGGAAGTGTTGTCTCCAGCCTTACGAGATCTGTTCCCTTATGGCGGAGCGGCTTATTGGATGGTTCGGCCTCGATATGCCAGCTACGCTTGAGAATCTTTTTAGCTGCAGGAGAGTAGAGCCATTCGCGACCGGCGAAACGCGTCGCATGACCGGTTCCTGTAATTCGTTCTGCCAGACTCTTTCTGGTATCCTCCGCATTTGCGATGTCATCTGTGATGGATATTTCCATGACCGGGAAATCCACGGTGGCATATTTCCGCACGTCCTCGATGGCTTTCGGATGACTGACGCGGAATTCGATGGCGACCCAGATCTCCGTATTGGCATGCGACAGCAGTGCGACCGCATCCGGAATGAGACCTTCAGGGCACATCGCGCCGCAATCGCGCTCTGTTTTGACATCCTCGATTTTAGTCATACAACCGGTACCGGGAATGAACGATTTGTATGTTTCGGGACTGAACTTTAGGACAGAAGAGCCGGGAACGGGAAGGACTGTCAGTTTGCCATACTTCTTGAATTCGAGTTTGCCGGCGTTCCGATAGCGTGACGTATGCGGGACGCTATCGATGAGAGACAGGTTGGGGAGGTAGAAATCATGGCCGATGAGCCCTTTGAGGACGGCTTTCGCCTCCAGATGGAGAAGGGACTCTGGATTCGACTCGACTGCGCACCGGCTGTTCGCCTCGTGGGCCAAATAGTGGATGCCTCTCTCCGGGTCGTCCTTCGACCATCGGACTGCCTTGAGCCGTTTCCCGCAATTCGGATCTCAAAATATGCCAAAGAGTGTCAAGAATATTTGCGCTTTGGAGATGATATTGATCTTGCGTCTTCAGGTGGACTGGATCGATTTTCCTATCTGAAAATTTGTGATACCCCGCAGGTTCTTTTGACTGCTGGGTTTAAACAGAAACCAATGCTGTACACGCAGAATCATTTGCGTGAAGCATTGAAACCAAAATCGAAAAATCATCCTCATCGCCATGGCTTTTCGATTTCCGAAATCAAGCGCTGGCCTGAGCTATTTAAGGCTCCAGTAATCTTGGCTGATAATCCATCCCGCGATGATGCACTGTTGGTAGTGCTTTGTGCGGTTGATGGCGACAAACTTCCGTTAATTGCGAGCATAAAGCCCGATGGTAAGGGACATTATGAAATGGATACTGTTGAAACCAATCTTGTCCTTACTGTTTTTGGCAAAGATAACTATATGAATTATTTCCAAGGGGCATTGACGCCAGACAAGATTGTCTACATAGACAAAAAGCAGGGTCAAAAACTTGAGCGTCTGGCCGAACGCCAATTGTTCGGGAACTACTCAAGCCTTGACCCTAATTGTATTATACATCAGCCTCAATGCATTTACAAGCTAAAAGAAATGGAGATCGTCGACAGGGCGAGGTCATTAACCAACAAAGTCCTTGAAACAAGGGACTCATGCGAATCGCTGGCTAGTCAGCGCAATGTTGTAGAGCATGATTCACATGAGGAGCGACTTTAGCGAATTAAGCAGCACTACGAGAACCGAAAAGAAGGATCCTCTAAATGGCAAAGCTAATCATCGGTCAAAATGACCTTGCGACAGTCAACCCAGATTTGGCATCGGAGTGGCATCCGACTAAGAACGGCTTGCTCTTGCCATCGCAGGTCGGCGCCGGAACTAAGAGAAAGGTATGGTGGAAGTGCCATCTCGGTCACGAGTGGGAGGCGTCGGTTTCCAGCAGGAATAAGGGAAGCGGCTGTCCTTATTGTGCGGGGCAGCGCGCTATCTCCGGCGTCAATGATCTTTCGACTGTAAATCCAGGCCTAGCCGCTGAATGGCATCCGAACAAAAATGGACCCTTGTATCCCAATCAGATCATGCCCAAAAGTAGCAGGAAAGTATGGTGGCTGGGAAAGTGCGGGCATGAGTGGGAGGCTACGATATCATCGAGAACGACCGGAAGTGGTTGTCCATACTGCAGCGGACATAAATTACTTTCCGGATACAATGACCTTGCTACAGTCGATTCCGACCTCGCCACGGAATGGCATTCCACGAGAAACGGCGACTTACATGCCGATCAGGTAACGGCCCATTGCGCCAAGAAGGTGTGGTGGATAGGTAAATGTGGTCATGAATGGGAGGCTACTGTCGCGAACCGAAAAAGTGGTAACGGCTGTCCATTCTGTTCGGGAAGGAAAATACTTAAGGGTTTTAACGATCTCGCGACGGTCAACTCCAAACTCGCCGCCGAGTGGCATCCCACGAAGAACGGCAATCTCTCGCCGACACAGATAACCGCCGGAACGTCGAAAAAAGTTTGGTGGATGTGTAGCGAAGGTCATGAATGGGAGGCGGCCGTATCGAGTAGATGCGGTGGTATTGGTTGTCCATATTGCTCTGGAAAACGCGCCATCGCCGGCATCAGTGATCTCGCAACGGTCAACCCAAAGCTTGCCGCCGAGTGGCATCCCACGAAGAACGGGGATTTATCTCCAGATCAAGTAACGGCAGGTAGCGGTAAAAAAGTATGGTGGGTTTGCTCTAAGTGCGGCAACGAATGGAAAGCCGTTATCAGCAATAGATCACAAGGGTCCAATTGCCCCCTTTGCTCGCATCCGCATGAAAAAAAGAGCGACAGGCAGTTTCTAGAGGAACTTGCTGCGAACAACTCGAAAATCGTTCCCCTTGAGCCTTATGTCGACAATAGGACGAAAATCCTGGTAAGGTGCGGAGAATGCGGATACAAATGGAAGGCTGCCCCGGGGGCAATCCTCGATAATCCCAACCGATGCCCACGTTGCTGGGAAAACAGGCGCGGCCTGTCACTTGTCAAATCGAATGAAGAATTCCTGGCGGAGCTTGCTGAGGTAAACCCATTTGTGACTCCGCTTGAACCGTACGTAAGATCCAAGTGGAAAATCCGGTGCCGTTGTGAGATTTGCGGACATGAATGGTTGGTAAGCCCGAATGAGCTCTTGCGTGGCAATGGGTGTCCGTGTTGCAATCATTCTCAAACGTCATACGTGGAGCAGTGCGTCTTTCTTGCCTTTCAGGCACGTTTGGAAGACGGCTCGGTTTTGTCACGAGATCGCGTTGCGATCGGTAGCGAGCTGGACGTGTATGTACCTGAGAAGTCGCTGGCGGTCGAATATGGAGCATGGCACTGGCATCGAAATCGTATCGATAGGGATAGGAAAAAGGCGGATATGTGCGAAAGCAGAGGTATCCGACTGATAGAGATCTACGACGCCTTTCCCGAGGATGAGGCCCGGCCCTATGGTATGGAGTGCTTGACTTTCCGCTCGCCGCTCAGTCTTACTCGGAATCGAAAGGAGCTTCATGCCCTGTTGAACCTGCTGCTAGAATGCGCTGATCTACCGGCTCTGTCTACCGACGAGTTTGCAAAGGTATCAGCCCAAGCGCACCGGCATTCTCGAAAAAAGACACCAGAAGACTTTATCGCTGAGTTGACGGCGGTGACGAACACGATTGAGGTGCTTGGGGAATACCGTGGGCGCGACTGCAAAATCAAGGTGAGGTGCAAAACGTGCGGCCATGAATGGAGTGCGAGTGCGGGCAACCTGCTGTCGGGGTATGGGTGTCCGAACTGCAAAGCCATAAATCACAGTCTGAGGTCCAGAAAGACGCACGAACAGTTTGTGCAGGAACTATCGCTTTCCAATCCGTCAGTCGAGGTGATCGGAAGGTATATAACCAATAAAAAGAAGGTTTTGGTTAGGGGTAAAAACTGCGGGCATGAGTGGCAAGCAAATCCTACGCACTTATTAAATGGAAGCGGTTGCCCGGTTTGTGCCGGCAGGTACCAGGGAGTCGTTGTCTGTCTTGAGACAGGGGAGGAGTATGAGAATTTCAGCCAAGCTGCAAAGTCAGTTGGGCTAAAGGGAAGTGCCGGCGTTAAAGATTCATGTATGAACCCAAATAGAACAGCTGGCGGTTATCATTGGGGGCTGAAGGAGAATTAACTTATTGGTCAAAGTTGAAAGCTAAAATTAAAAACAGAGCTAGCATCTTACATTGAGAAATATCACTCGTTCTCAGCTTGGCGGTATACTTGCAGCTCCCATTGCTTGCGCTCGACTTTTGCCACGGCATCTAGAATGAATCCAGTAGCCAGCGAAAGGGCGGCAATAAACATGAACGCCACGGCTAAGATGGCTGTCGGGAGTCTGGGCACGAGTCCGGTGGCAAGGTACTCACTCACTACAGGCATGCCGGCACATAGGCCTCCAATGCAGAACGCCAAAGCGACCAGCGAGAAGAACTTTAACGGGCGGTAGTCCTTGAACAGCGTGCCGATCATGGTAATTACTTTCAGCCCATCCCTTACGGTATTCAATTTAGAGACCGAGCCTTCGGGGCGGTCGCGGTAGTCAATCGGAATGTTCAGGATGCGCCAACGATGATCGACGGCGTGTATCGAGAGCTCGGTCTCGATTTGGAAGCCCTCGGAAAGGACGGGGAACGTCTTGATAAAGGACTTGGACATAGCCCGATACCCCGTCATGACATCTGGATAGGCATATCCGTAGATCCACTTAATCATGAAGCGAACCAAATCGTTTCCGAAGCCATGAAACGCGCGGGCGTTCTGCTGCGCATAGGCGCCGTTGGATAGACGGTCGCCCACGACCATATCGGCCTGTTTAGCAAGAATCGGCTCGCATAGGGCTTTAGCCGCCTCGGCCGGATAGGTATCGTCGCCGTCGACCATGAGGTAGCAGTCGGCATCGATATCGCGAAACATCTGTCTGCAGACGTTGCCCTTACCTTGACGGTGCTCGTGCCTGACTACAGCGCCGCTCTCGAAGGCGATTCTGGCAGTGCCGTCGGTCGAATTGTTGTCGTAAACGTAGACAGACGCCTCGGGTAGCTCGCGGCGGAAGTCTTCGACGACCCTCCCAATCGTCGGAGCTTCGTTGTAGCACGGGATGATTACTGCAATCTTGTCTCGACTCAATGCAGGCTTCCTTTCAATACAAACCTCCATATAAGGCTAACGTTGTTAATGTGACAGCGCAATAGTGCGATAGTACATTACCAATTATGCTATCATAATATCATCCGACCATCTCAAATAGAAAGTCACCACCATGCAAGTTCTTACTTCCGCGTTCTGCCGCGAGCTTTTCACGTCACTCGGTTTCGCTTACGACGATATACGCCACTGCGATCTCGATGCCCTCCAGGGCTATATCGCCATCGAGTGCGCCAGGTCTCACCGCGCCGGGATGACCCCGCACTTCATGACGCCACGTCGGAAGTCTGACAGTCTGTGCTGCAAAATGAAGCCGGAAGGCGGTCTTGAGAAGGCATATATCAAGATCGACTGTCTTGACCAGTGGAACGGTCGCGAGGCGATAAGCTTTAACTCTGACGGTTTCATCGGCTTCTGTGGATGGGCCGACACGCAGAATAGCCAACCGTTTCTCAATGCTTTTCGACGTTGGCTGACTGAATACATGTTGGAACGTTCGCGCTAATTTCAAGTGCCTAATTATGGTGTCGTAGTATTGTGATACAATTGCTTTCGACGATAAATAAAACCTGGCTGATAGGAGTGGCTATGGGCAAAAGGAAAGTGACCGATAAAGACATCCGTTCGATTGAGTTTGCAATTGATAGTGTGTTTATCGGTTCATCGGAAAAGGCCGCAAAGCAAGCTTTACATTCTTTGGTTGAACAGGCAGACGAGGCTGGGAAGCTCCAAAACGATCTGGACTCTCTGCGCCACGAGTTCAACACGCTTGAAGGCGAATATAAAAAGATATCCCGCCGCTTCAAAAATTTCCGTAGGCTCTGCCACGCGATGGCGCGTAGGGAGATTGTCGATGCGGACGGGAAGCCGATTATGTTCGGCGACATTCTGTATGGTGAGGACGGGCGTGCATGGACTGTTCTTGGACCGTATACCAAACGTTGGCTTTTTGTCAGCGGTGTGAATCTCGATGGCGAACCGGTCAAACAGCCTGTCATGGCTAAATGGATGACTCGTGTACCTCGCAAAGCAGAAGAGAAGTAGTGCGATCTCAAGCTGATAGGTCTAAAGAGTCGTCTTTTCCGGGCGACTCTTTTTTAAGCTCGATAACCGATGAGCTGTAGATAGGTTAAAGGGGAAGGTCAACTAAATGGCAAAGCTAATCGTCGGTCAAAATGACCTGGCGACAGTCAATCCGGATTTGGCAGCGGAGTGGCATCCGACGAAGAATAACTGCCTTCTACCGACACAGGTGACTGCCGGATCCAACCGAAAGGTCTGGTGGAAAGGAACGTGCGGGCATGAGTGGGAGGCGGTAATCGGAAATAGGAGCAGGGGAATTGGATGTCCCCATTGTTCAAAGAGACATGTCGTCGAAGGCGTTAACGACCTCGTCACGGTGAATCCAAGTCTGGCCGCCGAATGGCATCCCACGAAGAACGGTAGGCTGCACCCGATGCAGATTGCCGGAAAATCCAACAAGAAGGCGTGGTGGCTGGGGAAGTGCGGGCATGAGTGGGAGGCTGCCATATATTCAAGGGCGGCAGGGAAAGGCTGTCCCTATTGCCATGGTAAAAAGGAAAGGTAGTGCAAAATGAAAAAAGCGGCGCTCGGCACCAATGATCTCGGGATGCATATTGTCATCAGGCCTATTTCAAAAGATCTTCTCTCGAAAGACGAGACCGTTGGAATGGAAACCGGAAAGATCAACTCCCTCTTGACGGCACGGAGGCCGATAACTCTCGTTGATGCTATAACCGCGCTTCCTCCGTTACTGCCTTGCTCGGCTGATCCCATAACTGGCAGGCGGTTATACAGCGTCGACGAAATAATGTCCGGTTCATGTGATATACACTTTGGACCGTCTGTCCCTGAATTGCTCAGATATGAGACCGAGTTGAGCGCGAACACGGTCTTAAAATCAAGCATAGCTTCAGCACGAAGTGCAGCCAAGCAAATCCCTTGCAATAGTCAATGGCTTACGGACGGGCTCGGTAACGCAGATCCAGATTCTACTATGGTCGCGGTGGAGACCTTTGCCGATTGGAGCACGGTGCGTTCTGTCATCTTCTTGGTTGCCAAGCTTCTCGGTTTTCTTGCTGCCGGATCCGATACGCCGATGGAGGATACCGGTTTCACACACCGCCATATTGAGCGTTTTGATAAAACGCTCTGGTGCATTCCATTTGCATTTAATCCCTTTTTTTCATCGGGAAAAGGAAGCTGCAGGCTCTTAGCGAATAGGTTGACGGACTATCGTTCCTATCAGCAGTTAGTCGGTATTTTGACTCATCGGGAAAAGATCGGTGATTTTGGAACCGAGGATATCTATGCCGAGGTATTCGGGCCTGCCTCTTATGACGAGAGTGGAGCGACTTTTATCCTTACGTCTCCAACTTCTTCCGACAAATATATCGGCCTATTCGATGTGTGGAACGACAAGGCAGAAAGGAACTATCTGCTTTGTACTCAAGTTGGCTGTTCGCAACGAAGTGATGCGGAAAACATCATAAACGCGCTGATTGGCTCCGTCTCGAACCTCGCGGTTTCAGGCGGCCAGATAAACCTGGGATGGGAAGCTGACACATCTGCACGGTTTTCCGATCGTCCGGTGCCGCGTTTGAAACGCAATTCCCTGTTCGCAGAATTGCTGTATCGGATTGTCTACAGGGACTCTCTGAGGATCGGCATTTGTCGGAATTGCGGGGCACCGTTCCTTCAAAGTGGAATCGGATCCTTGAACGATGTCTGCTCGCAAGCGTGCCGGATGGCTCAACGCCGTAGAAAAGGATTGGCATAGGAATTGAGACTGCAGATACCGTTTCCGGGTTATCACGGAAGACAATGATTGGTTTTGCAGGAAAGTTTTTGGGAATTTTCAAAACTAACCGGTAGAAATATTGGTAGCAGCTATACTAAAGATGACGCGAAGGTGCGCTTAACGGTTTTGCAGAACCGGCGCCCTACGTGGATAGAAACAGGTTTTGAGGCTTTCACCTCGTCACTGAAGTCGTCCTTGCAGGGGCGGCTTCAGTCATTTAATAGGTCGAATTTAACGACCCAGAATGATCTGCACGGTCGTAAGCAGGAGAGCAACGACTAAAAGACGTAGCATGTCCATAGCGACCACCTCCCCGAAAACTCGGGTAGGGCTTCAGCGCACCCCGCGCCTTTGCTGATTGTATCAGGTATCATTTCGTCCTGCAAAAAAGACCCCGGATTAAACCCGAGGTCTTTCTTTTTACCGGTAAATTCTCACGGCTAGTGTCGTAATACTATGGTACAATCTATTTACCGAATGTAAGAGGAGAGGAACATATGTCCATCATTCCCAGTGACCGGCAACATCGACGACCCAATGCTGCCCCGTAGCCTTCTGTTCATAATGTCCCTGGTCCTCAGAGGTAGTATACGAATCATTGATATATGCTCCATGGTCTTGACCTTGTTCCCACATTGCGTCACTATGAGCTGACCAAGCGGCTATAGAATCGAAAGATGCACCGCATGCACTACAAATGTAACGTTCATGACGCGTATATACCACATTCGGCACCCAGACCTGGCTGTAATCAGTCTCCCAGTGGCCCTGCTCGGCAACCCACTTCTTCTGGCTACCGCCGTTGGAAGAGGAATTGTTGCTGCCAGAGCCCTGCGAATTGCCGGAATTCTGCTTGGACTGGGAGGAATCGCCCTTGCTGTCCGACTTCGAGGAATCGGAAGACTTGTTATCCTCCTTCTTGGAGTCATCGGACTTCTGGTCCTTGTCGTCGGATTCTTTCTTCTCCTCGGACTTGGTTCCAGTCGAGATAGGGGTTCCGTCCGGTTTCTTCACGGTACCGGCATTCTGGTCATAACCCTGGTCATGCACGCCATCGGTGGACCAGATGTCATCGGCGATCACATGTCCGCCGGATCCGTTGATGATGTCGACTGTTGATCCTCCGGCCGGTGCCTTTGTGACATCGTATGCGACGGCGACCTTGATGTTGCCGTCCTTGTCAGTGGTAACCCACGTCACATCGACGGCACTGACGCCCTTGATTTTCTTTCCGTTGAGTACGGCAGCGAGGGCGGCGGAACGTCGGGCAGTCGAATCGACCATCTTGGCTGCATCGTCCTCGGAAACCTGGGTCACGAGGACGCGGCCGCTTTTGGCATCGACCCGTACCTGGTCAGAAGCGATCGACAGATCGGCATCGTCCAGCTTGAGCGTCGAGCATAGCTTGGCGATATCGGAAGTCGATAGGTTGTCCGTCTTTTCCTCAGAGTTGTCCTTGACCGGTGCGACGGTTTGCTCCTGCTCGGCCGGCTGAGTGTTCGCTGTCTTATGGGAACTCAACGCGAATGCGCCGATACCGAGACCGGCGATGAGCACGACGCCTGCGGCGATCGCGATGATCTTCTTGCGCCCGCCTCGGTCACCGGTCGGCGTATCCTCATACATCGGAAGTTCCTCGGTGAGGCCGGCATCGTTCTCGTCGGCGGTGGGGATGGGGTTTGTCGGTTTCATATCGCCGCTATCGTAAACGGGCGGCTCGTTGTTCATGTTCATATCATCCATTTGCATATCCTCCTTATGCTGTCTTTGGTGCTTCATCCTGGATGGATGAATTCGGGAGCGGTGCGATCTGGACGATCGGCTTGCTTCCCTTCAGGACGACGACCGTTTTACCAGTCGTCGCGACGTCTTTTGCGATGCGGGAGAAGTCCCGTTTGACTTGCGAGATTCCAAGCATCGGTGGAATATCGTTGTCCATTGTATCGCCTTCTAAAACTGAGCCTTTACTTATATCTACAGTTCCTATACCCAATAGCGCTGTTTTTAACTTCCTTTTTTGAGTTATTTCTAGCTCAAGTGGAAGGAATAGCTCTATTCGTGCATGTAGTATTATACCACTTCTGTACTGTGGTACAAGTGTCAAAGGCCTTACTGAACAAAAATAAGAAGCGTTCTAGCTCGACCGCCCGCATTCATCGAAGAGCAGGTGACGAGTGTGATTGCGCGGGTTGCGTTTGCAATCGTGGCGTCGCAGTCATCGCTGACGGCAGTCGCATCTTTTTTCATATCCGAAAGCCACGACCGTACTTCCTCTGCGGAAGAGAAATCGAACGTCTGGATTGGCTGGTATTTCTTGTCGACTGACATCGCCATGACCGGCTTGAGTATCTGCCGTCCTTTATCGGGAGTGAACCAATACATCTCGCCGATCTTGTCGAATTCCGCTTGCCTATAGGTCGCGAAAATAGGGGAGAAGATCTGCCCGGTAAACCCCATGTGGTGTCCGTATACGAGTGCGTGCGGTCCGTCTGCCGTACACCTTGCGTCCAGGTATGGGCAACCGGCGAATGACGGGTTACGGTCGAAATCGTGTCTCAGATAGAAGTCCGCGGGGTCTCCCTTACGTGTATTTACGACGGGAAGGTCGATAGCTGTTCCCTCGACCCTGAGCCACGCCGCGATATCCTGATTACGGCTGCGGAGCATGGACCAGTCGATTCCGTCTGCCGTCTGACCCTCAGCGGCCTTTGCGAGGCTATCGTATTCCCAGCCTTCTTTAACCGTCTCTCCTCCGAGCAGAAGGGCTGCAACCGCGGATAGGATGCAGATGCCGAGCAGCATCCCGTTAACGATCCTGCTTATCCTTTTTCTTTTCGTCATATTCAGTTCCTTTCCTTTTTAGTGAAAAAGGGGCCATCGGGTTACCCCGAATAGCCCCTTCAGTAGGCGATGGAAGTCCCTCTTAAAGATTACTCCATCATATCGTCGGCGTCATCGATTTGATGGCGCTTGCGGTAGATATACGTACCGCCCGCACCGGCGGCGACGGCAGCCGCGATTGCGGCGCCGATCAGGATGTTGCGGCCGGTTTGAGCCATCGAGGACTTGTCGCTAGTGACGGTGACGGTCTGGTTCGCGTCGTCGATGTCCTTGTGCTCGGCAACGGTCTTGTCGACGGTTGTCTTCTCGCCGGTCTCCCTGTCGGTTTCCGTTTCCTTGGTGGTCAGCGTCTCGAATGCCACGAGATCGTGACCGTCCAGATGTGTCGTATCGACGGTGAACTTGACCTCGACGGTACCGTCCTTCTCCTCCGGAGTGAAGGTGACGCTCGAGCTGAGTGGGTTACCGTCCCCATCGGAGAGGGGAGCGCCGGTGGTCTTATCCATAAGCGTACCGGTGACGGTATGCTCGACACCCGCCTCGATATTCGTGTAGGAGACGGTATCGGTGAGCTCGACCTTCTCGCCAACCTTGACGGCGTGCTTGCCGTCTTCGCCGGTGAGTGTGGTGCCGATGATGGCGGAATCGGACTTCGGGGTCTGCTTCACCTTGTCATCGTCATGGTCCTCGAGCTGGTCCTCGCCACCGCCGTTGCGGTAGAGGTCGACCTTGGCGTAATTCTCCAAGGAGTCGCCATCGCGGTAATCGTCGGTGACCTTCATATGGACGATGGCCGGTGCATAGTCACCGGAAACGCCCTCGCTGATCTTGAATTGACCGGCGGCGAGATCGACCTTGGTCTCCTTGCCGTCCTTATCGGTCATCTTCGCGGTGGCGGACCCATCCTTGTTCAGGGTGAAGGAATAGACGGCATCCCCGTCCTTGCAGGTATAGGTGCCATCCTTCTGCTTGATCTTACCGCCGAGACCGTTATTGCCGAATGCCGTAAACTTGCCGGAGTCGTCGAGGTCGACGAGGATGGAGACCCCATCGGAGTACGAACCGTTGCCCTTGGCGGTCTCGGTTGCGTCGTTCACGTCGTCATGGGAGTCCTTGATGCCGTCACGGTCCCAATCGTCCTCACGCGTGGTGAAGCCGGATTCGACGCGCCCGTACTCGAAACGGATCGCAGTGACGTGCTCGCCCTCGGCAAGCTCGAGGTCGGACACCTTAAGGTCATCGGCCTCGGTGGTGGACACGTCGGCTTTCCAAAGCTTCCAGCCGGTGTAATCAATCTTGCGGCCGTCTTCGCCAAGGGTTTCGGAATTGGACTCGTCGGTGAGCCACGGGTTGCCGTGTCCGTCGGAAAGGGTCTGGTTGGCACCGGATTCGTCGGAGTAATCGGATGGTGTCTGATCGGTCTTGTACCAGACGTTCATCTTGCCGTCGAAGTCCTTGTACGCCTGCGGGGTCGTGATCGAATCGAGGGTGGCCTTACCGGTCATGACTCCGTGAAGGTCGTCCTCGACGGTGAACTCATCCGTCCAGGTATTAGAGGTGGAGCGGAAATCGAGGGTGTAATCATAGCTTCCGTCATCTGACGTGCTGGTATCGGCGTTGTTCTCGCCGTCCCCGTTAGCCTCCGTATACGGATGTGTGGGGTCTGCGATCTCCTGGCGCTTGTCGATCTCGCCCTTGATGGAGATCGGTTTGTCGTACATGACGGCGGTCTGGATCTCGCCGGTCTTCTCCACGGTGAAATCGATGGACTCCGCCACATCATAGGTATGCGGCGTGCGCTCTTCGGTGAGAGTGTACTTGCCGGGCGCGAGGGCATTGATCACATGGTCCTCCGTGGTGGAAGTCCACGAATCGATGACCTTGCCATCGGAATCCTTGAGCGTGAGCTTCGCGCCCTCGATTTCGGCCTCATTCGTGATATCGCGCTTGGAGACATGCAGCTTGGTGTAGTCGTCCGTGACATCGATCGTGTACTCGGTCACGCCCTCGGTCATGCCGTCGGAATCGACTGTGAAGGCGAAAACGTTCGGGTTCTCGATATAGCCGGCGGGAGCCTCGGTCTCGACCATGCGGTAGGAACCGGTGGTGAGGTGCTTCACGTCGAACTCGCCCTTCGCGTCCGTGGTGCGCTCGGTGAACTTCTTGCCGTCTTTGAGGAGGACGGGCTCGGCTTTGACCTTGCCATCGGAGATGGATGCGTAGGCGATCTCGCCGTTCTTGACGGAAATCTTTCCAACCGCGCCGCCATCGACGAAGACGGTGTATTTGCCGGAGGCAAGGGTCTTGTCGGTGGTGTATGCCTTGCGGGCGGCATCCCACATCAGATTCACATTCGGCACCGAATCACCGGTCTCGCTGAGTTCAGTGGAAGTTCCGAAGATATGGTTCTTGATGGCGACGGTATAGGACTTACCCTTGTCTACAGAAATCGTGGCGTCGGAAAGCTTCACTTCATCGTCGCCCTTCTTAGCCACGACGGTGTAGTCACCGGCCTCGACAGCCGTGTCGCTTCCGACCTCGATCTCCCTGCCGTCCTTGTCCTTCAGGACAATCGAATATTCATTCGAATTGACCGTGACGGTGGAAGAGGAGACATTCTGCTTGACGGAGACCTCTTTGCCCTCATCGGCACGGATTGCGACGGAAGTTCCGGTCTGGAAGGTCTCCTGGTCATCGATGTTCCAAATGTCGAACTTGGCGCCGGCGAGGACATCATCGGTACCGAGAATAGTCTTGTTGACCTTTACCTTGGTCGGCTTGTCCTTCTGCTCTACGGAAGCGGTCACGAGATCGGTCTTGTCGTCCTTATAGGAAAGGGTGAACTCGACCGGGGTCGTATCGAGCACATGACCCTTCGGAGCCTTGGTCTCGATGAAGGCATAGGTTGCGGAACCGGAACCGAGATAGAGTTTCTTGGTGGTGGCGGTTCCATCGTCACCGGTGGTCACATGGTCGACAACCTGTCCCTTGGACGCACGCACGGTGCCATCCGGGGAGACGACATCCTCCTGCGCGACGACATCGTACTCTGCATCTTTGAGATTCTTGCCGTCATCAGCGCAGGACTTGGTGATGGTCGCCTGCCCCATAGCCTGCCTGTCGAAGACCTTTACGACGGTGATGGGAGAGGCGTCTTTGTAATCCTTGGAGACCTCGAAGCCGACCGTCTCGCTGTTGAGCAGATACGGGGCGGAGGTGGTGATTTCCTTGACGGCGTACTTGCCGGACTTCAGCTTTCCGGGCATGGAAACTTGACCGTTCGCGTCGGTGGTGAACGTGTCAACCTTGGCGTTCACGTCATACGGGTCGTCAAACGATACGACCTTGCCGTCAGCATCGAGGATCTGGAACTTGAAGCCGGAGAGCAGAACCGTGTTGCCAGTCTCCGCGTCGCATTTAACGATCTGGAGTCGGCTCGTCAACGTCTTGTCGATCACGGAGTAGTACTTCGTGCTCTGGTTGACCTCTTCATCTGCCGAGATAGTCCAGTCATCGACATGGTCGTAACCCTCGGGCACCGTGGAATCCACCTCGTGGATCGTGTAGCCCTTCTGATCGATCGGCAGCGCGCCGTCGATGCCGGCATTACGCTTGCCCTCGCCGAACCACGGACGGGTTGCATCATCCGTCTTGTCCTCGGAGATGGAAGTCTCGTCACAGGTATCGGCATCCTTGGTGGAGGCGAATCCGCTCTCGTTGGTCGTCAGCGTGCCGACGACTTTGCCGGTGGAGTTCGAGATGATCTGGAACTGCACGCCGACGGCGGGCTTGCCATGGCCGTTGTCGGACACCCAGCTGTCGTCCTCGCCGCCCATGGTCTTGGCAATTTCGACATCGAACGCCTGCGGGTTCTCGGCGAAATCATTTTCAGGTTCAAGCTCAAAAACACCAGAAGCAGTCATTTGTGAGCTTGAAATAGTATAGGTATGAACTGTTGTGTCGAGCTTATATCCGGAAGGTGCTTTGGTTTCGATAACCTGAATTTCGCCGAACGGAACATTGATGACTTCTCCTTGACCGTTCACGTCAGTCTTTAAAGTCGCTTCCCAGCCAGGAGTGGAGAGCGACGTGATCTTGTACTCGGCACCTTCAAGGGAAAGACTTGTCTGGGCGGTACCGGACGTTGCCGAGTCTTTCTTGTTGACTGAGATGCGCACCGTGCCAGGGTCGTCCTTGAGCTGCTGTTCCCCGGCGCTGTTACCGGTCGAGAAATCGATATGTCCCTCGTGCTTCTGGAAACCCTGCGGGGCCTTAGTCTCGACGGCGTAATAGTTCTCGTTCGGGTCGAGCTGGTAGCTGGCATGGCCGTTACCGTCCATGGTGATATGGGCGACCAGCGCGTTGTCGCGGGTGCGGTAGATATCGAACTCGGCGCCCGCATAGGAGTACTCGCTGTTGCCGTTCGTCACCTTGGCATCGGCGGAAATCTTACTGAAGGTCACGTTGACCTTGTTGAGCTGCCAGTTGACCTTGAAGAAGCCGGCACCTGCCTGCGTGAAGGTGGTCGGGACAGTGACGCCCACGACGGCCTCGTTGCCGTACACGGCGGCGACACGGACGGTCTGGCCGTAATCGTCATCGGTGTACTTCGGCTGGTTGTAGCCGTTCTGGAGCTGGCCGGACGGATTGACGCCGACATGACCGCAAGTCAGGTTGAGGTTTGCGGCGTTGGGGATCTCCACGCCGGAGGACGTGGTCTGCGCGTTGATTGTGCAGGTGCGCTCGATGGAGTAGTTGCCGGACTGCAGGGCGGAGACATCCACGCCCTGGGTGCCGAGCGCCTGGTAGATGGTCTTCGCCTCGTAGCGGCCGCTGGACGGGTTCTCGACTGCCGGCATGGTATGGCCGCCGGCCGCGGTACCGGTGTACTTGTTGTGGCCGGCGGTGTGGAAGGTCATGCCGACATATGGTGCCGTATTGAACTTCCAGGTGCCGATGTTGTTCACGTTACCGGCGAATGCCTTGGTGGCGATAGAGGTGAGGAAGTTGCCGACAGTCTTGCCGGTATCGTTCGTCAGCTTGACCTTGACGGTGCGAACACCGGCCGGAGCGAGTTTGAGATCGAGCGTACCGGTGCCCTCATCGTAGGACCACATGTCCATATCGCGGGTGTACTCGATGCCGTTCGCGATGACGGAATCGATCGAGCTGTCTTTCAGCGACTCGCGGGCAGTTTTGTCCTTGGCGAGAACGATCTTCGTGTCGGTGGCGAGGATATCGACCTTGGCGGTTCCGTTCTCGGCGACATCCCCGTCCACACCGTCCTCGGAGATCTTGACGCTGATGCTGTTCTCTGCACCCTTGTCCGCAGTTGCATAGAGCAGCTGGATACGGGAGGAAGCGACCTTGAGCTCGCCCTTCTTGTTTTTCTCGGTATACTTCTTCGGCACATAGATGAGACCGGTGGCATCGTCGAACACGAAGCCGTCGCGCATCTTGGCGTCGGCGTTGTTCTCGGACGCACCCCAATCGGCAAGGGTGGCACCGGAGATGCGGGAGCCGGCGTAGCCGACATAGTAGTCGGAATCCTCGTTGAGGTCATAGAGAATCGCATGGCTCACTGCGTTTGCTCGCAGCGCGTCTGCATGGTCCGACATGCCATCGCCGTCATCGTCGGCCCAGAGGTTATCGAGAGAGGCGTTCGGGAGGATATTGGAGTCGACGACCGTGGTGGTCACGGTGAGTACATCCTTCTTCTCCAGCTTGTCGCCGAGCCCGACGTACTTGGAATCGGCGTTCTCCTTGATATAGGTCTTCTCGTCGATAGCCTTGTTGGCCTTACCCTCCTTGACCTTCACGGCCTTGAGGATGGAGGAGCCGTTCGAACCGTTCTCATAGAACATGGTGGAAACGGTGGCGCTGCCGGTCACCTTGAAGGTGCCGATCCCGTCCTTGAGCGAGACGGCGGAGGCATCGTTATCGGAGTTATTGAAGACGGAGAGGCTGTCGGCGAAATACCCGTCGGCGGGAGAGGCCTTGATTGCGACCGCCTCGCCGACATTCACCGTAATGGTCTTGGTGTCGTCGTCCCTGCCGACAAACGACAGGCTGCCGTTCTCAGTATCGGTGAGGGTGACGGTTGCCGTCTTCGCTGAAGTTTCTGCGTAGGCCGTACTCGGCGCGAATGCGGCTCCGAAGCTGCCCAGGCATTGCGACAAAACGAGCACGGTACCTGCGGCAACGGTCGCAGCGCGGCGACTGACGGCCTTGATCTTGTTAAACATGCCTCCTCCTTTCTTTTGCTTGTTGTCTGTTTCGTTCATGTCTTGCATCATTCCTTTCCTTTTCCGGCTGCAACTCTTGCAGCGTATTCAAGAGGATCGATTTGATATTTTACCAATTTCCGCATTGCGGTGCCTTTGCAAATAGCCAGCTTCACGTGCCGTTTCAACAATCGCATACCTCTTGTCAAACAACCACGTTTCAACCTGGGGAGTTGCAAACAGGAAAGCCCGGTCTTTTATGGTGGGACTGAATGTAAGGATAGATTTAAGCCAGTGGTATGGCTTGTCCATATCGTTCATCTGAAACAATTTCGACCATAGATTCCGCGGTTTTAAGACCTTCTCGTTTGTTAGGCAATCATATTGCCGTAGGCCGAGAGAAAGGAATCGAAATGGCTGACAGGCAATTTGCCGTATACTCCGTAGACGATGAATCACTTACCTTTTATCGTTATGGGCACATTCCTATGGTGGGAACAGAATTTGCTGGAAAGCATGTAACGAAGGTCTTCGAAAATTTTAGCGATCATTGCTGGACAACTGACGCGATCGCCAATCGCGTTACCGGTGTTTCCGTTGCAGATGGCGGGATAAAACCGAGAAAACTCTGCCATTGGTTCAACCGGTTTGAAAATCTCCGTGCAGCCGATCTGGAGAAACTGGATACGACATACACGACTGCAGCTCAGGGTCTTTTCGAAAGCTGCGGTAACCTTGAGCAGGTCAGGATGCCGCGCTTCGGAATGCCGTTGGTGACTGATACGAGTCGAATGTTCTATGGTTGCAAATCGCTAGAACGGCTCGGCATGGATGGTTATGATCTCTACGGTGCTGTTGACTTGCATGAGATGTTTTACGGATGCGAAAGGCTAAGAAAAATTGGAGCCGAAACATGGAATATTTCGCGGGCGGTCGATTTGAATAGGATGTTCTATGGCTGCATGAACCTATCCGAAGATCTGAGTTCTTGGGCTCTTGAAAATTGGAGGGAAAACGCTCGCTTTAGTGCAGGAGCGCCAGGTGTAATCAACCCGGATTGGGACTATGCCTTTGTCTGTCGATTTCCCGGACGCCCAATTTGAAATTCAAGGAAGCAGCGGCGCGGTAGCCTACCTCGGCGAAAACTGATGTTATTGTAGAACGGAACGTCAAACAAGATAATTAGATAAAGACAGCAAACAGGGCTATCGCCGTACTGACGGTAGCCCTGTTAACTCTAAAAGAAAACAACCAGGCAAATACCCGGTGGCCGATTCAGTCAAATTCGCAAGCGCTTGCGAATTTCATCTAGACGAATATCTGGACGAGGTTGTTAAGGAAGATGATGATCGCCGCAAGCTGTGCGATGGTGAGGAGTGAAATGATGAGATACGCCATGAGAAGCGTCTTGTTCTCCTTGTTGCCACGAACATGCTCATAAAGCTTGCGGTCGGAAAAGATGGGAACGAGAGAGTACCAGCCTGGCATGCCGAGCTTGACATACACCTTCCACTTACTGACAAGAGTCACGAACGCGATGGTGAGCAGCAAGACCAGCGTAAAGAAAAACGCACCAGGCAGGGCAGAATAGGAGTGCATCAGATTTTCCTTTCAGACATCATTGCCGCACGGCAATTCATTCATACGGCTTCACTAGAAAAGAGACGCCACCAAAGAATCTCTTCTTGTTCATTCCCACGTTCTTCCCACTCTAATCATTTCATCGCTATCTGGATCCGTTTTGAAAATACTTACGTAATTTAATCCAATCTCCTCCGGATTTGCCTCATTGCTTTTGATATATTCCATGGTAATTTCGTATTCTGTACCCTGATCATCTATTGCAAGATAAGATAACCGGTATACCCGAACGCTACAATAATAATTGCCTTCATCGTCATGAGGCCAGATCTTTCTTTCGATAACGTTATCTGGGGCATCCTTATAGTTTTCCGCGTGGATTAAAGTTCCCCAGCTACGGTTACTCGTCTCTACAATTTTACCGGGAATAAAATTCACAAAATCTTTTAGCTGTGATTTAAGTTTGTCTCCATCTTCTCTCAGATCATCAGCCATGAGTTCAAATATGATTTCTTCATTTTTCTCGGAAATTGCTCTATTTAGAGTAGAAATCTTTTTGTTGAGCCGATCATCCAGCTTCTTTTTTGTCTTGGCATTTTCCGATGCGATATAATCCCTTAATTCATCTACTCCATTTCTGAGCAAGGTTGTTGAACTGCATCCCGATAGCGACAACGCCAAAATGCAAAGTATTGGAACTATTTTTCTCATAGGGCAACTCCTTAAGCGAGATGTTTTACAGGACAGAGCGTCAGGCTGAATAATTAGCTGAATACAGCAAAAGGAGCTATCGTCGTACTGACGGTAGCCCCTTTTGATCTAGAAACAGCTAGGTACATATCCAACGTATGATTCATTGAAATTCGCAAGCGCTTGCGAATTTCAGCTAAAGAACCTCGTAGTCCGTATCGCTATCATCCTCAAGGTCAACAGGCTCGCTTTCACCAAACCCGAGCATCGGCCAGAACACGATACCGAGCAGTACGAGGCCGATCGTATAGGCGGACTCCTTACCGAAAGTGTGGGCAAGATCGTTGAGGACGATGATGTTCATCACGAACTGTGCAATGATGAGAATCCAGTTGACCGCCGGCGCCCAACAGAGCACCCACGAGCAGATCAACACAATGAGATACGCCATGAGGAATGTCTTGTTCTCCTCACCGCCGCGGACTCGCTCGCAGAGCTTGTAGTCGGAGAAGACGGGGATGAGGGAGTACCAACCCGGCATGCCGAGCTTGGCATACACCTTCCACTTGCCGACAAGTGTCACGATCGCGATGCCCAACAGCAAGACAAGCGTAAAGAAAAACGCACTGAGCAGGGCGGAATAGGAATCCATAAGATTTTCCTTTCAGACATCATTGTCGCACGGCGATTCGTTCATGCGGCTTCACTCACTTAATTATACAAGTTAACGCATTGTTTCACTTCGAGATGAAAGGCCTTTCGAGAAACCGTCGAGAGTGTTTGCCATGGCAACGCATCTTTTCGATTTGGAGGAAAGGGAGGTCTTCTTGGCTGCGGTGAACTTCTCGGCTAAAACCTCGAAGTCGACATTCTCCCAGTGTCGTTTCTTTCCGGTTCCCTGCATAAATACGTGGAAATAGGCGACGCGGCTTTGACTTGCGTGTGCGACAGGGCAGACCTGTTCTTCTTTCATACCGGCCTTGACCGCTTCGGTCGGCAATCGGTATTTAATCATCTCGGTATTCTTGCGTCTCGAAATGAAGCGTTCGCACATCTCCGGATGGATCGCCTCGTATGCCAAGACACTTGAAGGGTTGCATTCAAATTTTTTCTCGAATTCCTTTTCCCGCGACTGCATGAATTGGAGTCGCGCCTCCAGCGCAGCCCGTTCATCTGCCATCTGTCGATCTCGCTCGATAATCTGCTCCTCGCTCATCTGCTCGAAACTCCGGCAGACGGCATCTTCATTGAGACCGAAAAACTCGACCTCGCGGGCGGTACGGCTGGAATGATGCCAAGATTTATACTCGAGGAATTCTTTAGCGAGTTCGGCTTTCGTCTTCTTTTCGATATCCGGATCGTAAGCCAGATCGAAATCGAAACAGTAGTCCTTGACCGCGTGGATGATTGCAGTCTTGGTCCATCTGCTGATCGGCATCTCGCCCTGTTCATACGCCTCGGCTGCACGTACGCTCATCGAGGAACCTAAATAGCCTTTTTGACCATACGCTACCTGTGTCATAACTCTAGACCTCCGTTCGCTGATCAGCTGTCGCCGACGGTGCCTTCATCGCGCGTGCAGGACTTCGCACCAATCTCATCAGACAATCGAGTCGATGCCTCACGCGACGACATTGTTTTCTGGGATAGGTTCTTAGTTTTTGCAGGCTGCGGCGGTTCGGGCTCAAGCATGCTGAGCGTTTTCTTGCATACTTCCGATGCCGTCATGAGATAGGAGTCGAATGATTCACCGGACAACGCATAGAACGTCTTGGCGACGGCATCGCGTCCGGATGCATCGCAACTCGAATAGACGCGCAGCAAATCAATCGCAGCATCGGTTGAGAGGGCGTCAATCGAATTGAATGTCTCGGCGAGCACCGTATCGGCACCTTCCGCCTCCTCTGCATCCATATCCTTGATTTTATCCATGAACCCCGACACCTGCTCGACCATCCCGTCGCGCCACTCGTCATCTTTTATGATACCCGCTTCGATGCGGTCCGCCTTTGCAATGATTTCATTGAAACGGGCGAGCGTTTCCGCATCGAGTTCCGAGACATCGCACCAGCGACCGTCTTCGCAAAGTGTGAAGATAAGGTCATTGATTCGACGGTCATCTGGATCCGTAACGTAGATTGTCGCGATGTGGGGGGAACCGTTCACGACATGGATCTGTCCGGGAACCTCATCGAGGTGTTTTGTGCCTCTGGCCATACATTCCTCGATGTCTGCGACCGACACATCATATAACGTGAAATGTGGGACATCGCCCAACCCATTGACTTTGGAGTCGATATAGATACCGTGGACGGGATCGTAGATGCCGCCGTTCTTGGAGAAGGACTTGGAAAGCTCGATGAAATGCAGCATGGGGTTTTCCATGAGCGATTCGGCCTTGCACGCTGGTGCAAAAGACAGCAATGCGTCGGCGACGTTTTCCAGGCAATATGGTCCGTTCAGCCGGGCGCGGTCAAGTATCTCGTTTAACATACGAAGCTGTCCCATATTCGCGCCCTGAAGAAAGGCCGCGGCAAGGGCTTCATGATTGAAAGACTCCTCCTCATAATGCCCGTCGGAGACGTTCAGCGCGGTCCAATCGTCGGTAAGCTTGTTTTTTTGGATCAATAGGCCGGCGCCGGTGTTTGGAAATAATGGCTGGTCCTCATTGACTTTTTTGATACGGGTGCGGCCTTCAAGGTATTCGCGGTACATATATTTGATGTAATCGGACATTGCGATTCGCTCCTTTTAACTATTCGCCTACGGTGTCTTCTTCACGGATCTGGTTGACTGTCGTTCGTTCAGTTTGCCTCCGCTGCGCCACATCGCGGTTCACTTCATGTTTATGTCCCAGGGTGCGGTCAGGTGCCGATTGCGCTTTATTCTCCGCATGGGGGATGACTTTGGCGGCGAGCTGGCTGCATTCGTCGCAACTGAGGTTCGGCAGTTTGCCGATATCCACTCCGGCATTCTGCAGATTTCTAAGGAGCTGAGATGCGGCGACCATGGAATCATTCATGGGAATATCGACTTGGCAGCCGCAGGGGAGATATTCATACGTTTTGCCTCCGCCGATCAGCTCATAGTCTATCAATGGGACAAGTTCACCTTCGAGCGAGCGAGAGCCGCTTTCAACTGCAGAGACAAGGGCTTCGGGACTGAACTTCAGGCTGTACCCATCGACATCGACACCGCCGAGGTATTCCATATAGATAGTTTCATCGATAGTCGTATAGTCCTCGCCGGTGCATTTGAAATATGATTTCAAGGCGTCGAACAGTTTTTCATGGTAGCTGGTCGGTAGTGAATACTCGCTATTAAATTCGAGCCCATGCGTGCCGGTCTCGGCAAATCTATCGACAATTCCACGTAAAACAGCAGGCGGCCAGTTTCCGACGTCACCGTAAAGCGCACTGTAGAAATCGGCATCCTTGAAATCGAAGTCATATACCACTTGTCGGATAGGGTCACCGGTGTGTTCATCGGATACGTTGAACCTATACGTTTTCAGAAAGGCCATCATCCCATCGTTGATTTCGACTTTGTAGATGTCATCTGGAAGGAGTTCTTTCGGGTCGAGCGAGCGCCTAGTCCAGGCATTCGTGTCACGGGTGGATTCACCTTCGATGAGATTGGTGAAATCGGAAATCGACACGCCCTTGCTGACGAACTCGCCGGTGGCCCGATCGAAAAAGACCTGCATGTTGACGCCGTCGCCGTCGCGGTGGATAAAGTCGTCCCCGTAACCGTGATCGTTTATTTCGTATCGGCTATAGCTGAAGAGCGGTTTATTAAGATCGAGAGTTATTTCAGTATCCATGTCTGTTTTTACTCCTTTATGCGTGGATCGCATGGTCATCGATCATACTTACGGCGTTTTCACGACTTGCCTGCATCCGCTGCGCTGCATCGCGGTTCACTTCATGTTTGTGTCCCAGGCTGCGGTCGGGCGCCGGCTGCGCTTTATTCTCCGCATAGGGGATGACTTTAGCGGCGAGCTGGCTGCATTCGTCGCAGCTGAGGTTCGGCAAGGCGTCAAGATCCACTCCGGCATCCCGCAGCTCCTTGATCGATTGCGCCGCATTTTCAATCGAATTATTCATCGGGACGGTAACATGGCAGCCGCAGGGAAGATATCTATCGGGTCCGAAGCTGTCTGAGAGATAGGGGACCAGCTCGGCCTGAACAGTCTCGGTAGCATGTTCTACAGCCGCGATAACGTCTTGGGGATTGAACTTAAGCGAGATACCGGAGAGATATGAGCCGTAGCTCCTGGCAGCGATCAGGTCGCCTGGCGTCCTGTAATTACTCTCTCCGCATCCGAAATAATCTTTAAGGGACGCCAGCAGCTCTTTATGGTGGTCGAGCGGCAGAGCCCGATCGTTCTCATATTCTGGAATGGGACGGTTTTCGACATTGCACTTTTCCACGAGGGTGCAATAGACGCTCTGCGGCCACTTTTCGATTGCTCCATATAATTCACCGGCGGCCTCGATGTCGCCCGTGCGGGTGAAGAGAAAATCCTTAAGTGATTCCGGGTAGTCCGTCTTGTCCCCGAAGACGGCATCGTAGAATTCATTCTGGTAGAAGAAGAGACCGCGCGGCAGGACGTGGATAAAATCCTTCACAGACTCATCTACTTCAAATTTGACGTTAGAGATCGGGAATTTCGGACTGAAATCGCTCGGTTTATACTCGCGGGCTGTGCGGGGCAGCTCGAAATGCTGCTTTGCGCCGTCCGCGAGGTCGATATAGTCGTCGACATATTTGAGTTTGCCGATGAACTCACCGCTCTCCGGGTCGAAATAGATCTGGGCTTTCTGTCCGGTACCGACGTGGAGACGGTTTCCCCTTTTGTCATCGGCGCTGCCGTTCTGCAGATACCAGCTGAAACTGGCGACGGGTTTATCGAAATCAAACTTAGCCATTGCCCATCCCCCTTTGCTTACGCTCCGATGGCATTTTCATCGCGCATGTTCACAAGGTCTGCACGGTCGCCCTGCATGTGGGCAGACGCGTCGCGAGCCGTTTCCTTCTTGTGCGAGAGACTGCGGCCGGCGCGATCTTCCTGTTCCGTCTTTTCGGGCATATCGAGCTTCTGCACGATCTCCTTGCCGGCTGCCGGATGCCCGACTTCCAGCTCGTAGCGGTCGATGATGAAGTCGGTCGCCTGCGATGCCTGGGAAGCGGCGGCAAAGAAATCGTCACAGAGTTCTTCCTTGGTCGCCTCATATTCGTCCGTACCGGCCACGCTGTCGAGACGCCCCTTCCAGAACTCGAGGTAGGCGACATGCTCGCCATAACCGGCGGCCTCGGGGTCGGTCTCTGCCTTGACGGCAAGGTCGACGGAGCTGAAGATGCTGCTTAGCTCAGCGACGATCTCCTCGTGTGCATATTCCTTGCTGCGCATGTCACCCGTCATCTGACGGTCAAGTGCGGGCGCTGTAGAATGGCCCATCTCATGGAGCAGTGAGGCGAGAAACGAGGAATTGCTGTTGAACGCCTCGCGGGACGGAACCGAAATCTTGTCATTGACGAAGTTGTAGTAGGCGCCGTCGGTGCTCCCCTCGAACACCTCGCACCTACTCGACGCGATCACATCGTCGGCAAGGAGTCCGACTTCGATATCGTCATTCGGCGCGAGGTCGGGAACGGGAAGCGGCGGGACGCCCTCGATAAGTGAGAGATTGAATACCTTGAAGTAGCGATCGCATTCGGGGTGCGGATGGACGCCACTCGGCAGCTGCTCGAATTCATATTTTCCGTTATCGCCTTTACGGTAACGTCCCCAGACGCCGTTCTCTTTGACGGCGCAGACCTTGGTGAACTTCTGTGTGCCCCCTTTGTCGGTAAGCGGCGTTCCGTCTTTCTTGACGCGCGGAATGTAGGCGTACATGCCCCAGTGCTCGATGCCTACGCCGAGTTCGTCATTGATGCCCCCGCGTCCGTTCTGCAGGTTCTCTGGGATTTTCCAGCCCATTTCCTTGATCTGCTTCTCGGTAGCCCAACGCGGGTCGGCATAGCCTCGCATCATGCCGTAGACATATGTGTAGAGGAAGTTGCGTCCGCTGTATTGGGTACCGGAGACCGGGTTATGCGGTGGGAGAGGGGAGGCCTCTACCCACGGTTTCTTCCACTCGTTACCGCCTTTCTCCATGTCCTCCAGAACGCGCATGGTGATTTCCTCGCGCTGCTTGTTGATGCGGGAGAATTTAGTCATTGTCATTTGTCGTCTCCTTCTAGTCGTTTTGATCCTGAAAATCTATCCATCGAGCGAGCCTTGGCGAGCGGATCATAGGTGCCGTCAGGCACCGCATGGAATGCGGGTCGCGGTACGCATCGCCCATTCGAGTTGCCATCCGTCCTGCAAGTCGAATCGATCTCTCTTGCATCACCCGTCAAGCAACAACTCTCCCTTCTTTTTGGCCTCTTCGGCGAGTTTATCGGCACCTGCTCGCGCGATCTCGCCCTTCACGGTCAACTTTCCATCGTCTCGCCCTGGCGAATCGCTTTTTTCGACTCGCCCCTTCAATTCGAATGCCCTCGATACCGCACTGCGGAAATCGAAAGTCATATTGCGGCCCCTGGCCTCTGCGATGCAGGCATATGTCCAGAACTTATCGCCGATCATGCCGTCTTCGTCGGCAAGCCTGTCAAACCGTTCTGCGAAATCGCTTCTGACGGCAACGACTGGCACGGTCCGCTTCGACAGGATGTCGCAGATCATGAGCTCTCCGGTCTTATCCGCCAGCAGGAGGAAGGGGTTGATGTCATCGACCCATTCCCGTCCGATTCCCGAAAGGTCGCTTGCCCATTTCTCACCTGAGATAATCCGGTATCCTTCAGGGATTTCGATTTCATCGAGCAGGGCGCCCGGACCATCGCTGAATCGCGTGATAATCTCCTGGTAGGCATAATCGAGGACATCGGCATCGCCGTATGCATCGGCCCAGGGTCCGTTTTTGACCCCATGCTGCCCTTTGACCTTTATCACGGCACTCCTGATAGCGCTCCTGACGCTCCTATCGGTATCTTTGTCCATGTTCTCGAGAAGGAATCTGTCTTCCATCTCTTCTGAAACCGAACGTGTCAGAGCTGAGCGAATTCCGTCGGGAAGGGCAGTGCTCCATGGGCTATCGATTGCGGAACGCAGTTGCTCCAGAATGTATCGGTCCTTGATTTCTGCGATGTTGCCTTTGGTGAGTTCGAATAGGACGAATGCCTTGGCTCCATTTTCCCTGTCGACGATGATTTCCCTCAAACACTTGCCTCCTTCCCTGTTTTGTAAGATTCTACCACTCATTCTCATCCGACCATCACGTTTCTCTCCATGTTTTTGCTGAACCGTATTTTGGCAAACGCTTGCTGATTTCGTCAAAGCCGCGACATCTGTCCATCTTTACGACCGGACCCTGTTAGTTCCATGTGAGCGGTCCCCGTCGCTCGCGGGTTTCCTAGCCCACCGAGGTCCGGAAACGCAAGGGCTGCCCTACGGCGCATCGTTTCACTTGTCCCTTGTCGTTTCAGTCCCATCGTGGTCTTGAACGGATACCGGCGACGGGAAATCGCCAGCACATTGAAAACAGAACAGGGTTCGGAAGCGCCGACGGAAGAGCGGATGTTGAGTGCCGAACCCACAGAGGCACCAAAGAAAACAGTAGGTTGAAAAACAAGGAGGAAAACCAAATGGAAGAAAGAAGAGAAATGAATGGACAGAGAATGATGACCAGGGAGGAACTGGAGATGAGATTGCCGGCGCTGAATCATATCGCGGAACAGAGGGATGCCAAATTCAGACTTCGCTACGCTGAGAAGACGGTAAACAATGGTATCGAGCGTGGGTACACCTTGGATGCCGGAACAAGGGTGTCTGTAAACGTTTACCAGAACGAGAGCTGGGCGCAGATGCCGGACGAGGAGCTTTTCGATACCCTGAACGATCTCGATGGAAGATACTGTGTGACGGAAGACCAGGAGACGATCGGGGAGAGACTGAATGCCCTTTTCAAGAGCGGCGAGCTGTTCGAGAAAATCTATCCAGTTGTCGTATCCGAAAACAATACGGAAAACTTTACGGAGGCCGGTATCACATTCGATCGATATCTCGACATGCTGATTACATATCGCGTCGAACTGATGCAGATGAATGATGGAATCGGAACGATTCGACTTCAGGACAGCCATCTTGAGACTTTCGGAATTTCCCGTCAAAAGATCCGAGAGGCTGCATTTGCCAACCTTGAAGGGATTGTCGATTTCATGACGCTGCGTGATGACGCATCCGGCTTCAAGATGGTTGCGGCGGCCAGGAAAGACAAACAGTTCGGCGGGGCGGCGGCGATGTTGCTCCCGTCGGTTCGCAGGAGACTTGCCGAGATGTTCGGGACCGGCAGCCTTGTCTTCCTTCCATCGAGCATTTCAGAGGTCATTGTTGTAGCGCAGACAGCCGGTGAACCGGAAACGCTTCTCGCAATGGTCCATGAAATCAATGAGATGGAAGTCGCGCTGGAGGAACGGCTCACGGACAGTATCTATCCGATGCGCCTTGCAGACGGCGAGTACCGCCTTTCAGTTATCCGCCCTAAATAAAGGGGCGGAGCCCCTTCAGGGCTAAATCGGCTTGCGTTGCTGCTCACGGTGCCTGTGGACAGCAACAGATTCGCCGTTCGAATCGAACCATGTCGCTTCGAAATGGATCGAAAGCCATCGTAAATGTAGTCGTCTGTATCAATACATCTTCTATGATGCTATAGTATTATTGCACAAAGCATTACAGGAGGAATTGATATGGGAAGGATGTGGCGCGGTGGGTATCGCCGCTTCCATCCGATAGGAGATCGGATGGGAAATGAAATGGTTGATGTGTTCGATGTGGGGCAGCCGATATGCGACCTTGATATGGAATACGGGATATATAAGGTCCCCGCTAAAGAAGTCATACCGTACAGGATCTATCCGGTGCTGTCGCCGGCCTGGAAGGCTGACGGCTATGACGAGCTGGGGATCATCTACGATCGCTATCTCGATCTGCTTGTCACCTACGTCGTCGAGGGTGAATCCGAAACGGACGGCTACGCGGCCGCAATCGTGACGTATGACAATCTCGTTACATTCGGCTTGCCGAGAGGGAAGCTGTTCGAATATGCATCCTGCAACCTCAAATCGGATATACGGATCGGCTTCACCGGCACAACGGGACAGCTCGCTATGTTGGAGATCGGTAGGCTGAGCGGGGGAGTTGGAGGGGCTTCGTCGCTGCTCTTGTCATCGGTATGGGAGAGTGCCGTCAAATTACTCGGCACGGAGAAGATCATATTCTTCGCATTGAGTAACTGCGAGCTCATGGCGGTAGTTGCGGAAGAGCGGATAATTCATGCCTTGAAATCCGGCCTCTTCGATGCGGCAAGGGAATCAGTCCCAGTTGAAGAGTATTTTCCGAAGAGCATTTACAGGCTCGTGTCGGATAAATCGGGCTATTGCCTTCATCGGTTTTGAAAGGTGCGATATACCTTGGGCGCTCGAACATACGGTTGCTTTTCGGCTGCTATAGTGCTATAATACTAGCATATCGCATTAACGGAAGGAGGATACGTATGGAGGAAAATAGCTTTCAGGTCGCTTTGCGCTCGGCCCTGTCTGAGCTGAAGGACGGATCGATGGTCGAGTTGAGCGAGCGTGACCCCGGCTTCCGACAAAGTGAGATGGAAGAGCATCTTGCGGAGCAGGATTGGCTCAAGATCTCTCATGAGATCCCGCAGGAGCTTCGGGATGTGACGGATCGCTTTATCCGCGCTGTCCGCGTCCATGCCTGCGACCAGGTCGATACGGCCTATCTTGCCGGTATGCGTGACATGATGAAGATCGCGGCGGCATTCGGGCTCTATGAGATCGATCCCGACGATGTCTTGCCGGCGCGACAGAGGAAGTAGACAAACTGCCTATACTATGCTATAGTAGTATTGTTTTCGAAGATTCCTTCGGGAATCACCTTGTTGGCCGGTATTCCTATCTACCGGCATCAGCCTATTTTTATACAGGAAAAGAAGAAGATTGCGGTCTCTCTCCGCAGCCTTCTTCTTTTTTTATTCGCAAGCGCTTGCGAATTTTAACGGGTGGATTCATCTTTCATTTCTTGAATAGAGCGCATGTATTCTTTTCTTTGTTCAACCTATGGATTGGCGGCATAGGAGACCTGTCTATTTCGGCGGTTGCAAATACAAAGAGGCTTGTGTATAATAGTATCAGAGGCGAGCTTAGAGTAGTATTCGGGAAACTGGATCCCGGCCAAACGCTCTAGGTCTCGCCCTTTTTCTTTGTCTTAATATTCACGTTTGAAAACGGCTTATAGTAAAAAAAGAGGGGCAGATGAAACTCCATCTGCCCCTCGTTCAGTCACTTCAGTCGATATCCGCTACGACCGGGCGCTCATGACACCGTCGTAGCCGCTCCAAGGCCAATCGACGTAGACCGTCGTGTTGCCCTTGATGGTCGCCGAGAGGATCGGGGACCCGCTGGCGGCCGCGGTAGCATATACACCGGGGGTGCTGGATACGCAGCGCGTCTTCCCGGCATCCTCGCACCAAGCGGACCACGGACCGGCAAACGTCAGCTTCGTCCCATACTTAACGATTTCGTCCTGTGGGTACAGGGCTGCCAGATCAAGCGCGGTGCCAAGGTCGGCGTCCGTCGACCAGTTATACGAGGTGTCCAGCACGCTGCTGCGGGTGGTCGTATCGTATTTCACCGAGCAAGGGTTGTAACCGTACAGCTTCAACGAAGTGGCAAGCTCCTGCGATTCATAGGGCTGCGTGTACTCCGGATCCGTGTACCAGCAGACCAGATCGAGGCAGTTGTCTTTCTGACCGGCGGCAGTCGCATCGGGATTCACCTGATAGGTCGTTCCCATCTCATACTCTTCGTCGAAACACGGATCGGTTTCACCGTCGACATAATAGAACACCTTGATACCGACAGGAGGCGGAGGAGTCGACGGCACGGGCAGAGCTTCCAGGCCCTTCGAACTGTCGCCCTGATACGCATCGACGATCATCTTGTGCCCATCGAACCCCGACGTGTCATCGAGGTTGAGCGCGAGCATCGCCTGTGCCGTGAGATAGCCACCCGAATGGGAGTTTTCCGGGATAAACGAATTGTCCTCGGCGAACTCTCGTGCCAGCTTGGCACCGCGCGGCTTCGGGATGGCGAATACCTGGATACACTTGATAGCTCCCTTGCTGCCGGATGCATCATCCGAGCCGCACAGCTCCGCATCATCCTGAGAACCGCCGTTGGAGTGGAAACGCTCCGTCCAGCCCTGCCCATAGATGAAGGCGCGATAGGCGATATCGTATTCCTTGGCGATATCTCCTTCAAGCCAGATCTTGATGCCGGTAATGCGGTTGCTGACGCCGCCCTTGCCAAGTTCCTCGCCGTCGCGGCAGACATCGGACCAAGAGAAATCGCCTGAATTTTCGATGCCCATGCATCCGGCGTAGCAGATTGAACCGAAGTCAGCGTTGTTCTCGATGAAACCGGTGCCGTACTTGATCCTCAACTTGAAGGACTCAACGAAGAAGTTAGTGTCGCGAACGGGGTATCCCGCGCCAGCATAGGCGTCACGCCAGATCTGATCGCCGCAATTTGCAAGATGGCACCAGCTGCTTAACGTAAAGGCTTCAGGATACTTGTTTTCGGCAAACGGGCTTTCCCTCTCGTCTTTCATCCAGTACCAGCGGTACAGGTATTTCACCGAACCGGTGCCAGCCATATCATAGGGCGTGCATGTCTTTGACGGGTCGATGACAGAGATCGTCTTACCGGGCTCGACACGCTCGGCATCGAGCGAGATCGTGCCCTTGAAGAACACTTCCTCTATACGCCACTTGTGCGCCTCATTCGTCCATTCGGAAGCGTGAATACCGTTGGAATGCAGTCGGACGATGGTTCCTTCGGCGGTCTTGCCGTCGGCTCGGTCGAATGCAAAACCGGATGCATCGCTGATAATGTTATACCTGCCGTTCTTGTCAACACTCTTTGTGACCCAGAAGCGACCGGCAATTGAATTGTCATCCCCGTAGAGTTGGAGCGTTTGAGTGGAAGAGGGCGTGGTGCGGTTTCGGGCGGCTTGCTCTAGATAGCCTCTTCCTCCCGATGCGTTGAGCACACGACTGAAACCTTTCACATGGGCCGGGAAGATGGTGAATGTGATACCGCCACGTTCATCCATCGCGCCAAGGCCCATGATGAAATTGCGCTGCGTGTAATTCGTTCCGCTTCCGTCCGCACCGTAAAGATGGACGAGCGTGCCGGAGGACTGTCCTGCGGAATCGACATCCAGACATTGATATCCTCTTTTGACGGCATCCGGAACGATCGCGACGATCTTGCCGAACAGGGACATGTCCTGGTCGAGGGTAATTTTATCGATTTTTGCGTGAATATCACTGCCCATGAAGGAATCAGAGTTACTTGTAAATCCGCTAAGAAAAACTCTGTCAGGTGTAGTCCAGTTATTGACGCCTCCGCTCACGACGTTATAAACATAAACTCCAAGACCGAAATAGGCGTCTTGAAGACCATTGTTCCGCTTATAGAGGTATGTCGGGGAGTCGTATCCCAAATCGGTCCAGTCAGTAATGCTCCACCACCATCGATTTCCGCCGCCGAGGTTTTCGTTTGAGAAAGCGAAGTATTTATTATCTTCCCAGTCAGTTTTTTGACAACTTCCGGCGATTCCAAGATTGCTCACCCAAAAATGGAGATAGTTATCTTTATATTTGGAATACCAGATTCGATGACCGGTTGCAGTGTTTACATCGCCGCATTTTGCCTGGACGTGAATCCGAAAAATATCATAGAGCTCATCCGTGAAAATCGATTCGACGTATACCCTGAAGGAGAGGCAAAGCCATTGGCTTGCATCCCAGCTATATCCGACCTGCCACCACCAGGTTTTAGATGTAACACCGATATAGTTCCCACCATGATGGACAACAGATCCATTTCCTGAACCGAACCAACCTTTTTCGTTCGGAGGATTTCCGCTCGGACAGGTTGCTCCGAACGCTAATTTGGGCATCATGAGCAATGCCAACGCCGCTGCGCCGGCTTCGAGTACACGGCGGCGGGAGAGTGACTTATCATCACTTTCAGCAGAATTATCCTGTGGGATGAGTTCCGCATTGACGTGGGTGATCTCGTTACTTTTTTCCATTGGATCGTTCAACTCCCTATTCGGCATAACCGGTTTCTTCGTAGTTATCTTGAACGCACAATTTTAATGTGTAGAGGTCAAGGCAGATGATATCGCAGAGCTGGATTACAACTGGCTCAGTGCTCATATGGGAAGCCGGAAGTAAAAAATAGATAGTTGCGACGATACCAGCCGCAAGTGCAACCTTATAGTTATTTTTACAAAACGCAATGGCTGCGAGGGCGAGAATGATTACTGGAATTGCCGGTTGCAGGACAGACCAGACAGAATGCGAAAGTGCAATGTACCTGATAGAAGTTACCAAATTGCCTATAGCGTCCGGCACGGGTGCCACGCTCGCCACGACGGCAGCGAACCCGAAAGCTTCTGCCGAGATCGGGATGACTCTCACCCAGCTTTCTATCTTACCTAGCATGGAACTCCTTTTCATAGAAATAGCTATAGTTAAATTCCATTATATATCTTGCGGTTCGCTTTGAATCGATCTGCTGCAACATGATTGCCATATTTTTAGTATCGTCACGCAAATATGGGCGGGGAATCCATCGTCAGATTTCCCGCCCATATTTAGTTACCATAATGTGTGCGACATTCAGCTATTTGTATATTTCCATCTTTCTGTCGATACACTATTCGGTTCTTCTCGTCTATTCTTCGGCTCCACCAACCGGATAGGTTTCCTTTTAATGGTTCTGGCTTTCCGATTCCTTCATAAGGAGTCCTCTCTATCTCTTTTATCAAGGCATTGATTCTTTTCAAGGTCTTCTTGTCCTGTGTCTGCCAGTATAGATAGTCATCCCATGCATCGTCATCCCATAAGATACCCATATTCCCCTCCTAATCGATAAGATCGTGGGGGCTCAGTTTTGCCTCTCCGTTCTCAATTCTGTTCACCACGCTGTTCAAGTGCTCCATATTTGATTTGGAAAAAAAAGGATCGGCGGTCAATTCGAAGGGGATGCGCTGCTCGCGCACCACTGTTTTCAGAAAGATCGTGATTGCCGTCGACATACTGAGTCCGATTTCGTCGAGAGTCGTTTCCGCGTTCTTCTTTACGTCATCGTCGATTCTTAAACTAATTTGTGCCATGTTTATTTCCCCTTTCTTTGATACTATTATATCATATTGTATATTATATTTCAAGCAGTTTACTATACAATTGCTTTTGTACTTGCAAAAATATAGCCCGGGGTGCAGTGAGAGCACTCCGGGCTTTCGCTTTGCCTAATCGCCTCGTCTACATGATCTCCATGAGCATGCTCGCGGTCGGAATGATGAGCGGGGGAAGGATGAGGACGAGCACGGCGATCAGGAAGAACACCAGCGGGACAGCCATCTTCGTCGAGAGCTTGTTGATCTGCGCGGTCAGCGCATCGTAACGTGCCTTGCGTGCAAGCTTTGCCTGCGATTCGAGGACGCCTGAGATCGAGGTGCCCTTTCTGGTCGCCTCGATCAACGCCGCGCAGAAATATCCCATGAGCGGTGAATCGCATCGGCGGCGCATATGGTCCAGGGCATCTACGCGGGACACGCCGAGGTGCGAGATCTCCATGTCGGTACGCGCGAACTCGTCTGCCAGCGGACCGAGGGCCTTGTTCTCGGCAAGCTGCCTGAATCCACGCTCCACGAGCACGCCGGCTGAGACGGAAATGGTGAGCAGTTCAAGTGCCGGTGGCAGATAGCGATCGATCTCTTCGCCGCGCGTCTTTCCCGCATGCGACAGCCAGACTCCGCAGACTGCCCATCCGCCGACGCCGCCGATGATTCCGACTAGGAGTGCCATCGCGATTCCGTATCCGCCCACGAGGGCGGCACCGGCGAGCATGATGGCGGTGAAGATCGTGATCCCGAGGGAGATGGCACGCCAGGTCGATGGGGTTATCTTTAACCCTGCCAGGTCGAGCTTGTCCTGCAGCTCTCGGGATTCCGACAGCTTGAGCGGGATGACCTTTTCGAACGCCTCTCCGGCGCGGTCGATTGCCTCGGCGATCTTCATGCGCTGCGTCGGTTTGGCGTGCATCCCCTTACGGGCGGCGATGGACATCCTGGCGCGCGCCAGCGGCTTGCGGAAGGGTTCGCCGGCGAGAACATAAGTCATACCGCCGGCAGCACAGGCGAACAGGAGCACGAGGAGATATTGGATATTCATTTCGATTGGCTCCTATTCCACGTCGATGTCTGCCATTTTGTAGATGATGACGGAGCCCGTTGCCGCAAATAGCACCACGACGATCAGCACGGGAATGCCGAGCGGGTCCTGCGTATAGAAATCATATGCCTGGGGGATACCGACCATGATGATTGCGAACAGGATGAGCAGCATCACGATAAGCGCCTTCATGGATGCGATCACAGATGACGTCTCCGACTCGATATGCCGACGGAGCGACAACCGGGCGTCGATGGTGTCTCCGATGCGCTCGAGCGAGTCGGCCAGCGATCCGCCAACCTCCTTGTGCGAAGCCACGGCGGCCTGCAGGAGGACAAGGTCCTTGCTGCCGGTTCGTTTCGCCATGTCATCGAGCGCGGCGACGATATCGCCATCGATTTGCATTGCGCCGGCACAGGCCAGGAGCTCGGATTTCAGAGGGTCGTCTGAATTTTCCCCGACAGAGCGCAGGGCTCTTTCAATCGAGGATCCGGCACGCATGTTTTCCGCGACCATGGGAAGCGACCGCGCCAATTGCTCATCGAATCGTGCTTTTCGGCTCTTTCCGCGGGAACGAACCCACAGCTCGGCAATCAGGGGCCCGATGAGGGCGAAACCGATTCCGATAAGTCCAAGGGCCATGAATCCGATAAGGGCACCCGCTCCCGCGAGCAAGACGAGGAGGAGAATCCACGTCTTGCCATTGACTTCGATACCGGCTTCCGCAAGACGCGGAAGGGGCGTGGGGACTTTTTTGTCTTTATCGTCCGACTCGCCGGTTCTAAGGGCAGTCGAATTCCTCATGCGGCGTACATCGCCGGCAGCCGATAATCCGCAGAACAGGGAGTAGAGGCCGACGGCGATGGAAAGCAATAGGAAGAAAACGCTCAGCATCATGATGATGACGGCAGGTTCCATTACCAGACACCGCCTTCGAACCAACGGGGGTCGTACTCCGCGTCCGCGTCGAGGATCTTTTCCTTTAGACGCGCCGGCTGGTATCCAGTGGCGACATGCCTGCCGTTTTCCGGCGAGCCCTCCCAGTGGAACAGTTCGTTGCGGGTCACGTTACCGTCGGAAAAGCCCTCGACGGCTGTGATGGACTCGATACGGCGGTAGCCGCCCCTCCAGCGCTTCACCTGCACGACGACATCGATCGCGGCACCGATCTGGCGGCGGATCGCCTCCATGGTCATGTTGCCCTGGCTCTTCAGGATCATGTTCTCGATACGCGTGAATGCACCGGCGCAGTCGTTCGCATGGATCGTCGTGAGCGATCCGTCGTGACCCGTCTGCATGGCCTGAAGCATCTCGTAAGTCTCATCGTCACGGCACTCGCCGACGACGATACGGTCGGGACGCTCACGGAGTGCGCCGACCAGGAGCTCATGCATCGTAAACTCGCCCTTGCCCTCTGAGTTCGGTGGGCAGGCGACGCGGGGGATCACGATGCGCTGTTTCAGCTGCAGTTCTCGCGTATCCTCGATGGTCACGACGCGCTCGTTATAGCCGATGAAGGCGGAGAGTGCGTTCAGCATCGTGGTCTTACCGGAACCGGTGCCGCCGGAGATGATGAAGTTCGCACGGGCCTGGACGGCCGATTTGAGGAACATGTACATAGGCTCGCTCATGGCACCGCGCTCCAGCAGGTCCTCAGCGGTTAGCTTGTCCTTGCTGAATTTACGGATATTGAGCGACCAGCCGTTGGGGGAGACCTTCGGGTGGGCTGCGTGCACACGGGAGCCGTCGGCAAGGGTGGCGTCCATCTCGGGAAACGAATCGTCGCAGCGGCGGTTCGCCTCCTCGGCGATACGTCCGATAAGCCGACCGACCTCATCATGCGAGACGAGGTCGATACCGGGGCAATCGACGATCTGGCCGTCCACTTCGGCGCGGGCGACCGGCGTGATAAATGTTCCATTCGGCTCGACGCCGACGGGATCGATGAAGATCTCGGCAACCTTGGGATCGTCCTGCAAGGGCTGCAGGGGACCCAGACCGATGAAATCGTCAATGGTGCTTTTGATGATGTAGCCGATCCAGTTTTCGTCGGAGATACCGAAATCGGCGCACACTTCATGGGCGACACCGTCGATCTGGGCCGGAAGCGCCTGACGGTCGATAGAGCCGCCGTCGGCCATGGTCACACCGAGCAGGTCGCGCATCTCCTGGCGGATACGCTCCTTGATCCTGAGAACGGTTTCGTCTGCCATGGGCTACTCACCGCTCTCGGTGGTATCGGCAGAAGAGGGCAGGGTAAGGGTAAGGCCACCGGCGGTGCGGATCTTGCCTGCCTGCTCGGGCGTGACCTCGAGCGTCACGGTGCTGTATCCGTCAGAGGAGCCGCTACCGGAGCTGAAGTTTCCGTCGAGGGCGGCGATACGCACGGAGTCGGCGATGACGGTGAACCCGTCGCCGCCGAGGGAGCCGTCATTGGGCTGGATGACCTTGACCCTGTCGTTTACGCGGAGCATGCCGCCCATGCCGGACTGGGCATCGACGGAGATGGTCACGGCCTCCATGCCGTCCCCGATCGCGGCGGCAAGGGACTCAGGGTTGTCCTTGCCGGCAGTCGATGCGTTGGTGAGCTGGGAGCCCTTGGCGATGTACTGGGTTGCGACACGGCCGACGGGAGTCTTGGAGGAGTCGTCGATATCCTTCTTGGTAATCGCGCCGTCCGCCACCGTGCTGTTCGGAACGGAAACGAAGGCGAGGTCGCTTGCGGAGATCTCGTCGCCGGCGTGGATGGTCTTCGTGGCAGCGACGATTTCGGTGGTGCCGGAGAACGCTTCTGCGATTCGGTTGTTGGCGTCGATCTCCGATACAACGGCGACACCTCCCGCGAGGATGGCGATAACAGCGAGACCGGCGGTGACCTTCTGCAGGCGGGAGACCTTCACGGCAATCTTCTCCATGCCCGTGAGGCTCGGACCGTTGGGGGACGCGGCGCCACGGCGGCCGGCTGCCCTCTTTTGGGCTTTCGCTGCCTTGGCTTCTTCTTTGGCCTTCTTCTTCTCGGCCTTGCGTTCGGCACGGGACGGCTTCGATGGCTTTGCAGGCTTCTCGCGCTTCTTTTTCGGCTCCTGTTCCTCAGCAGGTTCAGGATCGGTAAAGAAGCTGGAGGATTCCATCTCGTTGACGGGAATGTACTTGTCGGTCTCCTGCGGGGGATTATACGGAAGGTGCGAGGCCTGATGGTAAGCGGTTTCCACTTCTGGCTGGAATGCGGTGGCATCCTGCGCCGGAAGCGTGGCAGTCGTATCGGGCGTCGGCTGGCGATACGGATTCACGGCAGGAGAGGGCTGGTCGTAGACCGGATGCGGCTCGGATGCCGATGCAGCCGGGACATATGCAGGCGGCTCATAGGGAGAGGGGTGCTGCGCTGTAGGTGCCTGAGGGTGCTGCGGAACCGTCTCTTGAGCCTTCTCGGCAACCGTATCGGGCGTCGGTGCGGCATATGCCGGCATAGCCGGAACCTGCGGCTGATAGCAAGGTGCGGCAGCCGCGACCGGTGCCTGCTGGGACATGCCCGGCTGGCTGGCGGCTTGAGGTGCGGGAGGCTCGGGCTGCAAAGCCTGTGCAGTCTGCGCGTCCTGCATCGCCTTGTAGGATGCGGCGTGGAGATTCGCGATCAGGGCGGCTGCATCGCCTGCCGAAAGCTCGCCTGAACGGACTTTCGCGAGGATCGCATCGGTATCGTTGGTGTCTGGCATGGTGTTCCTTTCTCGCTTTCCTGTGTAGAGATGCTGTCAGACACGCGGCATAGCAAAAGGATATCAGGCATTGGCACATGATGTCGCCTGATATCCTTTCATTTTAGCTCATCGGGAAGGCTATTTATTGTTCGTTGCCTGGTTGACGGCTGTTTTCATCTCGTCGATCACTTCTTGCGGAAGCTCTTTCGTGGACGTGTACTCCTCGTATTCGGGAGTGTCCGAACCGGCTTTGAAGGAATACTTTCCGTTACCCGAATCCGCCGGTCTCCATGCCTTTCCCGCAGTGTAGGGGACGGCATGTGCCGTGACGTGCGCTCCGATGGGGATATTGAAATCTCCGAGCGAATAGGTCGCAAAGTATCCTTTCAAGGACGATTCCGTCTGGATGCCCCAGGCCCACGCGCGTTTGCTCTGCGGGACGGCCGAGGAGGGGGCTTCATAGAACCAGACCTCGACTTCGCCGTTGAACCCGTTGGCACGCAGGGACTTGACGGCCGCGGTCGCGATTGCGAGTCCGGGGTCATCAGAGTTCTTCGCGACAAGGAGGTTCTGCGACGCCATGGTGGCGTCCCTGGCTGCGGAGCAGTCATTTGTCTGGGCGTTCTGCTGGTCGAGGGCTGCGGAGAGCTCGAATGCGAAGCCGAGTGCGATGAGGAGCACGAGCATGATGATGACGTTCAGGATGCTGATTGCGCCGGATTCGCTGCGGACGCGCGTCATCGCGACACCTCCATTTTCTCGGAAACCGGGACCTCCACTTTGATCGTTTTCGACATCTTGATACCGTCGAAGCTGCCGACCGAAATCAGGGTCGGGACTTTATAGTCGACGGTCGATTCGAGAAGTGCCGTGGTGCTTGATTTCGAGATGGTCGTGATTCCCGTGGAACCGGAATCGGTGACGGTGGCCTCATCGGACCTGTCCGTATAGGAGACCTTGGAGTTCGTCACGGTGATGTTGTCCTTGACGATACCCGGCGTGTTCGATGCGAGTTCGTCCTTTACCGCCTGGTTTACGTTTCCGGATGCGATTGCGGCGGAGAAATCGGACTTCATCGCGGCCGACTCGATTGCGGCGCTCATCGCGGTGCCCTCATATGCTATCAGGCAAACTTGGATAAGGCAGAATGCGAGGACGATGAGCATGGGGAGGACGATGGCGGCCTCGAGGACTTCCGCGCCTCTTTCAGAATGAGTCCTTACCACGAGGACGCACCTCCTTCCACCGTTGCATCCTTTAACTCCACGGCGTTGGATTCGATCGTCATGCCGCCTCCGAACCCTCCGGCGGCATAGATCGCGTCGCCGAGGACGGTCTGTGGCTGGATGGTCACGGATACGGTCGCGGTGCATTTCCGGGTGGAGACATTCGACTCCCTGTCCGTATAGGACGATCCGTTTGAATCGGGAATCCGGTGCGTGTACGCTTCCCTCTCGGCATCCGAGACATCTGTCTCGATCTTCATGTTTTCAGCGAAAAAAGAGGAGGCGGCATTTGCGGCAGCCTCCTTAGCTGATGAGGCATCGCCGCCGGGGTTTACGGCGAGCTCTCGGGCGGCTGCATGGGCGGCGTTGTCGACAGCGGTTGTCGCCGCCGAAATCTGGCCGAATTCCATGGCAGCCATGGCAAAAATCAGGAGGAACGGGACACCGAGCGCAAATTCGATGATTGCGGCGCCCGATTCGGACTCCGGTTTCTTGAAGATGCCTTTCACGCCCTGTTCCTCCTTGATTGCAGGATTCTCGATTCTCGGAACAAATACCTTAGTAGTATGGTATTATGCTATTAGAGAGAAAGGAGGTTGACTACGCCGGGTTCTTGCCGGAGTTGATCTGGCCGGCAGAGTTGTTGGCGGCCTTACGGGCGCTGTCGAACCACTGGGAGATGGAGTTGCCGGTCTTGTCCATCTGGTCGCGCATCTGGTTGCCGAAGGCGATCAGAGCGGCGCCGATCACGACGGCGACGATGGCGACGATGACGTACTCGACGGTGTCGGCGCCGCCGGCGATCTCACCGGCATAGACGCGATTGCGAATGGAATTCATGGGAATTCTCCTTCCTTTGTGTCCATTCGGACGGTTACAGAAACTCTATTCTCAGTTGTTCCTCGCAGATCGGCTACCCCAAACTTCTCTGCGGGGGACAGCGGGATAGACTGCTACATGATACACCCAAGGGGCACGCCGGTGCAAAGCCAGACGAGCAGGAAAGGCCCCATGGGCACGCGGCTTTTAAGGGTGATCTCTTTCGCACGGTAGCGGGGGATGTAGTTGGCGAGCATAGCGATGCACATCGCGCCCATGCCGTATACCGTGCCGTGGAACCCGCACGCCGTCGCGATCGCCGGGACGAGCCTGCGGTCGCCGGCACCGACTGCATCGGCGCCGCCGGTGATGCGGAAGAGATGGTTGGTGATGGCGAAAATCGCATAGATTCCCACACCGCACAGCAGATTGCCGATCAATCCGCTTACACCGCCGTGCCCGAACGCCGTGAGTACGGCGAGAGGGTACGTGGCGATAGACAGACCGAAGGGCAGAACGCGTGAGCGCTGGTCGCACATCGCGCCGACTGCCGTGACGAGAATCGAGGTAATCCCGCCGAGAAGAAAGAGCAGCGGGGAGTGGAGGTTGCCGGTCATCCCGACATAGCAGGTCGCGGCGGTACCGAGGCCAACGGCAAGGGAAAGCATGGCAGAGGTCATCTTGGAGACCGGTGCGACGTATCGGGCACGGTACTCCTCGACGGTCTCATAATCATCGAGATTCACGCCGTCTGGCATGCGGCTGCCCGTCTCGATAAGCGCCTCGACTTTCTCACGCATGAGTTCCTTGGTGCGGACGAGCCTCATGGCGTCGAGCCACCAGATCGCAAGGTCCCGTTCCTCGCGCTTCTCGGCGCGTTTGCTCGGCTCGCGGTCGGGATTCTCCGCCTTGAACTTCTTGTAGACCTCAAGGTTCTCATCCCACCAGGAAAGGATCGCATCGCGCTTGCGGGCGAGGATGTTCCCGCTGATGGACGGGAGGGCGAGGCTGCACACGCAGCCCGTCAAGCCGCCTGCGACGATTGCCGCGACAGGTGACTTTGTGAGCATGCCGAGTGCGATAGTAAGGGTTTCGCTCGCGGCGAGGACGGCGACAGGCGTCGCGTCATATGCCTCCCCACAAGAGGGCTTCATGGTTTCATTCATAAACACGCACTTTCCTTTTGGTGTTTCTCTTGGGCTATTTTACCAACTTCGTTTTGAAATTCAACGTGCGGATGACACAAAATTATTTCTTGTTTTCCTTTCTTTGGCGGTATGAGTGGATATCAATCCTACTGAAATAGAGATGGGGGGAAAGTGGTAGAATCTTACAAAAACAGCCCTACGGTTTATAGAGTAGAAGGGATAGCCATGGAACAGGATTTCACAAAAGGCCTGAATGTGTGCATCGGAAATTACGGTTACTACAACGAGGGCAGCCTTCACGATGCATGGATTACCTTGCCGAAGACGGAAGCTGAGATTCGGGACTTTCTCCATCTCAACCACCTGCAGGATCCACAGCATGAGGAAATCTATATCTCTGATTATGATGGCATCCCCTTCGGCACGAGGCTGCTCTTTAACGAGTTTTGCCATCTCGAGGACTTGAACCTGCTTGCGAAGCAGCTCGTCACGGCAAACCCAGCCGATCTGGAGAAGGTGGGCGCATGGATTCAGGCGAATGACACTCCTGAAAGTCTTGTTGGGCTTATGAATCTCATCGAGCAGGCCGACGACATCCCATTTTACAGCTGGGGATACGATGGTGCTTACGACAAGGATGAGTTCGGTAGTATGATCTATACCACGATGTCACCGGAGAAAAACTACGGGCACGAGATGGTTGAGCAAAATGAGGAGCTGAAGCATATCCTCGACAGTTCGAGTCAGATTGAAAGCGCCTTTGACTATGAGAAATACGGACGGGCTTACATCGAAGGTGGCGAAGTCACCGTTCTTCGAGACGGCTATATCGATAACTGTGCAGACGGACCTGACGTAGATTATTACGATCGGAACGAACTGGCTTCCCTCATTGGCGACCGTTATGACGCGAAACATCCCGCGACCTCGTCCAAAGCGGCGGACCGTAGCCTATCACATAGGCAGGAAGTCAGCCGAAGCGCGGCCGAATTGCTCAATGACGGGAAACAGGTTAAAGAGGCTTCATCCCAGGAGCATTAACCGAAAAAGGCATATGGAGCCATACCGGTGAAGTCCCTTGCACGGATTAACGTGTGGGGGACTTTCCCTTTTTTGGAAAATCAATCTTTATGCGTTCAGCGTCGAGCTGTTTACAGCAGACCTTGCACTTCATGGCTTTGGAATTCAGGCCTTGTTGCATCTTGAATTCAACGGCATCGAGGATTTCCTGTTCCGTGCACCGTGAGATATCGGATACGGCGGCGACCGTCGCGCCGCATCCCGGAAGCTCGAGTTGTTTGGAACCGGTGAGAAGTCGATGCCCGATCGGCCCTTTCCGGTCGATCTCGGTAACTTGGAGTGCGCCGTCCTGCCTGGTACTCCGTGTCAGAACCGAATAGTATTTGCTGGAGTCTCCGCAAAAACAGGCGAGATCGAGGCGGCCTGACAGGACGGCGTTATAGACTTTCTCGCCGATTTCCCTGTTTTGGAGATAGAGTTCTTTATACCTATCGTTTTTGGGGTTCTTAAGTCGGGCGGTCGCGGCTTCGTGCAGGGAGGCCAGCCTGTAAGTTTGGATAACCGGACGAGCACTCATCGGAAATCACGCCCCTCGAAGTTTTCTAAACCTACGTGGTTACGCGCGGCTTCAAGCTGTTTGCTGCCGTCCCTGCCGATGGCAGCCTTTTCCTTCAGACTTCGATTGCCCCTCTGTTCGAATCCAATCGCCTGCAGGATGTCCCGCTCATTGCACTTCGAGATGTCGGGAACGGCGGCGAGGACGGCACCGTATCCCGGAAGATCGAGCATCTTCTGGTTCGTAATACGGCGATGCCCGATCGGTCCCTTGCAGTCGATATCCGTGAGTTGCAGGGCTCCTTCCTGTTTCGGGCTACGCGTAAGGATGGAGTAAAAGCGGCCGTCTTCCGTTTCACAGAAAGCTACGAGGTCGATTTTTTTATCTAGTACCGCGCTATACAATCTGTCACCGACCGCGCGGTTCTTTTCATACCACTCTTCGAACCGAGTGTCTTCCAAATCGAAATACCCGGCGAGCGCCACCTCATCCAGGCGCAACAGCTCATACGTTTCGATTCCACTTCGATTCATCATCGCGCATCACCCGAAAGGCAGGAAGCGCCCTTTACTTTGTTTGCTTGTCTTAAGTTGTCACCGATCACAGCTAAATCCCCCATTTCTTTATTTTTCTTTGTAAGATTCTACCATCTCTCATCAAAAAATGGGCACCCATAGCCGGATGCCCCAAAGAGAAGAGTGCCAGAAAAATCAATCAGCGAGCCCTGGCGAGCGGATCATAGGTGCCGTCAGGCACCGCATGAATAGCGCATCGCAGGCAAATCGCTGACATATCGATTCGGCTTGCAGGTCTAGCCGACAAGCGGCTTATCGACCATAGCGGACAACTTGGCGTACAGGTCGAGCTCGACGGAGATTGCCGTCTCACCGTAGGCGATGGCCTGGAACATGCGGTACCGCTTCAGCCCCAGGTCCTCCTCGACGGTCGCGCCGTCGGCCTCGATCTTGTCATAGGCAGCCTTGATCGAGGGCATGCCATGATCCTCATTATGGCTGATGTCGTTCTGCAGAAGTTCGACGAGACCTTGCATGCTCATCGAATCGCCGCCCTGGCGATAGAGCAGGCAGACACACGCATCGAGAAGCATGGCGCGGGCGGTCGCGAAAAGGTCCCCGCTTTTCTTGATGACATCTGCATCCAAGCCATGTGAGATGCACCCCGCCAGCACCAAGGCGTCCTCCTGACAGGAAATGAACGAAAACGGGTTATAGTTCATAGTCAAACCAACCGTAGTTTCCTCGCCCTTAACGGCTTCGGTCTTTTCTTCCATAATGAAATTCCTTTCTATCGATCTCCGGCTTCTGCTTGGACATCATTTACTGACTGCATTGTGGTCAATTGTATCAAACCGATCGCGGAAACCATCGGCTGTCGCATTAGTCAAAGTTCCACGGGTTACCGGTTACGATTCCGTTGACGCTATCCGAATAACCGAAATTGGTCCTGTCAGAAAGGCCATCGTTTAAAGTTGGGAGTCCCGAACTGAACTCCACATCCTTGCTTCCATATTTAGTGCTGGATAGGTGTGCGACCATTTTGACAGGTTTCTGGGTGTCAGCAAGATAGTGGGCTTGGCCGATATGAAAATTGTCGGACTGTCCGCTAAATACTGATGGCGAACCGTTTAATTTTTTAAGCTGAACGGTACCAGGTGTCTCGCCATCGGTGCCGGTGGGAGTAAATGGAAGACTGTAGTCAACAGTGCATTCTATTTCATCATCAGAGGGGAGGCGTCCGACGAGAAAGACAACGCGTTTGTCCATATTGGAATCGCCACCGACAAGGACCATTCGCAGATCAGGGGTACCTGGCCATGTCTTTGTTGTATTACCGGTCGAACCGCCAGATCCACTCGAACCGCCGGCATTTCCGCCTCCGGTCCCACCGGTGCCGTTTGCCTTGGAGAACCAGCTCGAGATGCTGATTCAGGTCTTCGAGACCTGCCCGGAGACCTGGTTGCCGAAGGCAAGAAGCCCTGCGCCGATCACGATCGCAACGAGGACGACGATGACGTATTCGACGGTCCCGGCACCGGATTCCGGATACGGCCTGCATGATCGTTTTCTAATGTGGGGTAATTTAAACGTGGACATGAGCGATCTCCAATCGATGACAACGCGAACGGGCGGGACGATGATCCCGCTTGGTAGATAATTCTAGCCCCGAACTAGCCTTTGTGTTTCTTTCCCTTGAACTCGGGGAATTTCATATCAAGCGACCAGGTCTCGCGATTCAACGTGAGATACGCGTCATAGGTTCCATCCCCGCTTTTCTTCTTGATTCCCTTGATGAGCGATGTCTTTCCCTTTTCGGCGATTTCCCTGCCGTTCTTGTCGGTGAGCTTCTTCGGCTTATCCTTTGGTCCGACAAAACGGTAGATGGAAAAGTCGCAGGTGCCGTCCTGGGTAAAGACGGCTTTCCCATTTTTCTCGCCTGTCTTCTTGAAATGGACTCCGGCGCAGCGGAACTGGTTTTTTGTCGCATAGAGGTCCTTGCCGCATTTCGGGCACTTGCCGATGACGATCGCGTCCCCACCGCCCAGTTTCATACCGTCCAAGGCACCAATGTTATCCTGCATTGCCTTCATATCGTGCACGACCATATCGGTGACGGTATTGATGACATCGGATGGTTTGCGCGAAAACCGTCCCACCTCGTTCATGGATTCGAACAGCTTCTCGGTGACTTCCGGTGAGGCGATCTGGCAATTTGCCAGCAAGGCGTAAGACACCTCGCCGCACTTCGTCATGGTGAGTGCGCCCTTGTTTTCCTTCATGAGGGCGCGTTCCTCATTGGCGGTGATTTCCGCAAGCGTGCTCGTTCTGGTGGCGCCGGTACCGACGTTATATTTCTCGAGCTTCTTCGTAAGCCATTTCATTGTCGGTTTTTGCGGGCGTTTGTTGGCTCCTTCGTGCACATACGGGGAGGCGACCTTACCGAACTCGCAGGCGTTCTCCGCCTCCTCCCCTTCCGATTTCTCGGTAGAAGAGGAGTCCGAATCGAAAATCGCCTTGAACCCTGGTTTGATTGGGATCTGGGTCTGCCCGACATATTCGGGAAAGTCCCTTACATGGCCTTTGATCAGCTCATATTCATAATCTTCAGCGAGCATCGCTAGATAGTTCTTGGCAAGTACGGAATAGATCGCGGAACCGATTTTTCCGTAACCATTTTCAAGCTCGGCAAGGGATTCGGGAACATTGATTCCCGGTCTGTTCGCGCCGTGCGCCCCACCTTCCTTGACATGTGTCTTCCTTGCGGCGCGATGGGAGAGCAGAGACGTATCCACACCGACCACGCTGGCAATCTTATCGACAAGCGGAAGCAATTCGCCGAATTGTTCCGGCGTGACCTCCTTATCCTCGGTACGCGGGTAGCTTACGATCTGGTTTTCGTACATCTCCTGATATGTCTTCAGGACATTTGCCGGCTTGAACCCCTGCTTCGCGAGGATAGCGGACAGGCCGGCGAGGTCGAGGAGCTTTCCGGGGGCAGTGTGTTTCTTCGCCCTGGAATCCTCTACGACAGCGCTGTCGTGCAACTGCGAAAGGTCTACCTGATCGGGGCTATCGAACCGGATATCTTCGGGGTCGTCGGTCTTTCTGGCAAAGATGTTGCCGTTTTCGTCTTTGAAACGCGCCTCGTAAAACGGCTTGCGGACATATTCGTTATAGGCTTTCAACTGGTCGCCGGTCAGTTTGACCATGACCGATTTCAACCGGCCCTGGCGTACGACCGTTCGGAACCCCTTTTTTCGCGCTACGAGTGTTGCCGCACGGGTGAACTGCATGCTCGCGAGATCCCAGCGCTCGCGGACGACTGCCTTCACATAGTCGCCGTCCTTGTCCATAGATGGAAGGGTCTTGCGTTCCCTGAAAGCCTTCTGCACGCTTGCCGGCGCCTCGTCGCCAAAGTACATACGCTTGGTCGGACCTCTCCAACCGCATTTCTCCAAAGCCTCCCAGGCGAGCAGTTCGCCCTCGCCGGACGGGTCGACATCCGTTGCGATCACGACGCAATCGGCCTCTTTCAGCTCATCTTTAAGACCGGAAATGATGTCCTTGCATCCGCTTAGGATCCCCTTCTTCCATGCAAAATCGTTGAGATTCCACGGCAGATTTTCAAGATCCCAACTCTTATAGAACTCGACCTTTTCAGTAGGAACCTGTTTATCGGGAGGCAACAGCCCCATAACGTGTCCGCGCAGATTGGTAATTTTATATTCAGTTCCGGCATAATTACCGGTTTTTCCACCCAATGCTTTTGCAAAATTTCGTGCAGCGCTAGGCTTCTCGGCAAGAATCAAATCCATTATTGCTTTCCTTTCTAAAAGACTCTCACAACGATAACGTTTTAATGCTCAGTTTTGTCAAAGGAATCTATTTGCCGATCTGTTCGTTCGTTAGAAAGAGCTTTTGACGCCTGGCGTAAATCATGGTTTCGCTCTGACAGGCGTTGATGCGCACTTGGTTTTTTGATATTGCCGAATGCTTCTCGGTGAATATCAGAAAGATTTGAGATCATTTTCAATCGATAGTTGGGATCTAGTAAGGTTGTTTCAACAGTCTCAACAGGAAGCATCTTTTTCATTTCCTGCAGGAATTCATTGCTGTTAATGAATTCTGGGATATTTTTGATGGTGTTCTCCAAGTTACTTTTGTATTCTTGGGAATCTGTTTTGTAATCAAGAATTTTATATTCAAGTAATGGGAAAGTAGCTGGAGTAATATCCGATTTTTCTATCATCCAGTTCATATCCCAAAGATCTCGCCATCTTGTATAACTGGAAGCAGAAAAGGAGAGCAGTTTATCAGCCATGATTTCATCGCAGGATTCAACGTGAATCTTTAAATCAGGAAATTCCTTAAAGAACTGCGGGTAATGGCAGATGGCGTTTTTCGTGAGCGATGTATGGGCTCCGATAGAAGCGGCTTCCAATTTAATTTTCTGCAAAGGGATATCTCGCTGATTTGGATTTAGATCATATTTGACAAACCATTTAGCAACTTTCGTCTGATTTGAAACGTCATTTCTATTCCAAATGCTGTCTTTAGGTTGCTTAAGACTGACCTCACCATTGCACTGTTTAATGAGATTTTCATTGATAAGCGAGTTTAATTTCTCTGCTTGGTAAAAGTCTGAACCGACAGAAAAATCAAGGTCTTCGCTATACCGTGGAGCACCATAACAAAGACGCAGCGCGGTTCCGCCTTGAAATACGAGGGATGTATTCTGCATCTGGGGAATAAAGGAATTGAGCAAGTCTATATGAAGGAGTTCTTTTTCAATAAAAGGAATGAGAGATGAAGAATCAACTCTGAAAGCTTCTTGTTGAGCAAAATCTCTGACTTGAGGAAGAGCGGAAACGTAAAGCATAATGACTCCAAAAAAATAAGCAGGAAGATGCACACTAGAGTACATCTTCCTGCTTATCAAGAAAATCCCAAGTATCGTCGTCTTCGCAAGGATAATATTGGATATTTCCGTCGCGACAGCCATGGTCTTTGTCGTATTGCTCTCTTAAAAGATCAAGGGAACGTTTTGTTTTTTGTAAGTCCCGATATGTTTGAAGTTTGTCTGCAAGCGGAACCCTTCCCATCGACGACCTATCGATGGTTCTTGGTTTCTCATCTGTTTTGCTGTAATGAACGAAATCGATGCTTCCGTAACCCGTGTTATACCATTTTGACTTTCCTGTGGTCATATAGGTTACGACCGTGGGGATCTGCGAAATGAGACTCCATGCTGAAGCAGAGGACTCAAGGCTTTCATAGAAGGAGTCATTTGGTCGGATTTTCTTACCAATCAAATCTAAAGTACCGAGTCCTCCGTATTGAGAAAAGCGAAAAACGTATACATTATGGTATGCACGATTCAAAATGTTTTCTTTAATAAGTGACTTCAATGTTCCATTCAATTTGCTGCCGGTTTCATTAAAAAGTTCTGACAGCTCCTTTTTAGTGTAAACATGAGTAAATCGCCCATCATTGCGGGCAAGTTTTTTCATAGCGTCGATAGTACGCATCTTATCACCTGCTTTCAAAGTATATTATATCATATACTTTGATTAAGTAAAACTCGTCTAACCGTAAAAGAAAGCAGGAAGCCGACTGAAATCAGTTTCCTGCTTCTCTTAATTGTAGATTGATGTTTCAATCAAAAATTTGTTCAGCCTTAATCTTTAATGACTCGGATTATCGTGCACGGAACTAGCTTGATGCCCTTCGTTGACCTTGTCGGCAACGGCCGTCTTTGCATCCCTGACGGCAGCGAGAGAGCGGTCATGTTTACTGTTCTCGGCGAGCTTGTCACGGGCTTGTTTCCCGAGCGTATGCCATTGGGAAATGTCGCATTTCGTGCGTTTGCCGGCCAGCTTGGCATCGATTGAATCTTTCATATCCGAAGCCACGATTGACGCGAATTCCGGGCTGATCGGTACCGCGATGTGGTTTTCATCGACAAACGCCGCGTCCATTGGGTCTCGGGGATCCGATTTTTGAGACAGATGGTCACCTGGGTCGAGGAAGAGGATATCCATGATGATCTGCTGCGGCTTCTGGGATGCGGCGATTGCTTCCAGCTTTCCAAGCTGCTTAGCCGAGATCGCCGTATCCACGGAGATGGCGGTGTTTCCCCTCGCCGATGGATGCCATGCCTGATATTCCTCACTCGACATTCCGGGCCTATATCCTTGCGGGACGATCAGGCAACCGTTCTTTTCCTCTAGCATACCGGAGGTAAACAGGGTCGCTTCGCGCAGGAGGTTCTTTTCCGCGAGATTGCGGAAGGTGGTTACCCGTGCGAAATTATCCATCGCTTTCTGAACGGGTTTCTCCAGGGATCCAAGGCACTCGAGAATATGTTTCGTGGAGGGATCCGGGTCTTTTAGGTCAAATTCCACATCCGAGAAATACTTGCCGGTCTCTACGCCCTCATGGAAGTCCCTGATCGAGTCGATTCCGTCTTCCCCGATGAGGTTCGTGAGTTTTGAATAATTCTTTTCGACTGCTTCCGCGTAGCCGGGATGCTGTGGATCGGTTGTCAGTCGCAGCCCATCATACGCGTCGATAATGTTCATTACGACAGATGTCTTATCTGCTTCAACGGGCAGATAAGTGTATTTGAAATGTTCCGCGTTGCCCGCATAGGAGAGCTTTACATCGAATGCAGGCCCTTTTTCGGAATCTTCGATAGTGATATCTAGATCGAGGTTCTTATAGACCTGGAGCGGATGGGGCATCTTCACGTAAGCCAACAGTTCCGGCACCAGGCCGCTCTTTGGATAGTTCCCTTCCGACAGCCATGCGATAAGCGACGGCATCTCGCCTTTGAGTTTACCGATCAGCCTTTGCGTCGTTTCAAGCGAGAACGGATCGTCCGTTTCGTTCCATTCAGCCAGCGCATTGTGGATGGCGGCGTTCTGGATATGGTTATCGGCCATCTGAGCCACATCGATCAGTACGTTTCCATCGTTGTTTAAGACATTTACCAGGCCAAGCGTGTTCATTTCTTAATTCTCCTTTTCAATGGTTTTACTGCGAATCGCGGTTGTCGTCGTCATATCTGAGAGTGATGTTGCGCGGTCTATCCCTATCTTGCGCGAGCCTATTTCGCCTGCTGTCCGCGACCTTGAAATGCATGGTGCGGTTAAGGGAATTATGTTCCCTTTCGCGATCGGACAGCTTCGGATTTATTTCCGCTTTCATCTTGCAAATATAGGATGAAGGTATTATAATATCCATTGAAAGAGCTGCAAGCGCCGGAGGGAATCGTGTCCCACCATAGCGGGGTAGCTCTTTTTCCATTTGTTCATATTTCTCAGAATCGATATACAGGATCTTTTCCTCGTTTGCAGCACGCGCGAGATATGAAGTGAAGTTGTCACGTCCGTAAAGGCTGGCTATCACATTGCTGCAGCCGTTATCGTTCGTCTTGGTTCCATACCCGTTTGGGAAAAAGTATGCGATGACCGGGACGCCGTCAGGGTCGTACATATCGAGTACGGCGGCGACGCCTTTGCCCTCAAACGACCTACCGTTTACCGTATAGTTCGGCTGGTCGAAAACGACTACCGGCTCTTCGAGCTTTTCCGGAAGCGATTTGATCTGCTCGATGGTAAGCCCATGTTGATGGCTGTCGGCCTCTTTTGGGGCGATTGCATTCCTGAGATGTCTTTGCGTATAGATGAAGGGCAGGTTGTCGAATCCGGCCCTCCTGAATACATACGGTGTGTTGGGCCGGGGTTCCAGAACGGCGTGCGGTGACAGCATGCCGCTCAGGCTCGCATCGACATCGTAACCGAAATCCAGATATTCCGAACACTGTATCCCATATTGCCTGATTGCCTTGACGTCCATTTCAGGCAATTCGTCTCCTCTGAGCAAAGCGGAGAGGATCGAGTCGTTGATCGTTCTTTCTGCTTTCGGGCGCTGGATCGAGGATTCGTATTCGCGAATCGTTCGCGCAGCGTTAAGCGTATAGCCATCCATATCGTTCCTCCCCTGTAGCTCGACGGCAAGTTCTATTTTTCCTGCACGTCTAGTGCAACCGAATCGTTTTCGCGATCGTCATTCACGTGGACGGCCTGCTTCGCTTTTGCATCCTTTACATCGGAAAGTCCACGGTGGGAATCGGACTTGATACTTTTATATTCCACACCGATTTGGTCCCAGACGATTTCATCGAGATTGGACTGTCCACCGGACTCCCAGATGTTTTCACATGCGTTATCGCGGATCTGGATAGCTTCGTCGATCGTGATATCGGGATATTGCCTCAGTACGGCGTCCGGGCTTACGGAGATAAATACATCATCTGTCGGCGTCGCGAGCACGTCGATGCGTTTCCCGAGCGCAGCGAGCATCTTTTCCATATCATCCGATGACAGGTAGCGGAAATACTCAGCCGCGCAATCGAGGAAGAATTCCTTCATCTGGTCGAAATCATCGAGATCCGGCACACAGAGGTCCGGATCATCGAACGGGATTTTCTTATAGTCGTCCATGTTGGTTCTCCTTTGCTTATTTTGTAAGGTCCTGTGGAACTTCCGCATGCTCATGCTGGCTGTTCAGGGCACTTGCCGCGCGTCCGATATCTACAGACCGGCCGAACGGGCTTCGCTGTGACCGTTCCGCTTTGTCGAACCACTGGTTGACGGTCATGCGCGTGAACTGGGTGGTGGTACCGGCTCGTGCGCAGAGTTTCGCAGAGCTCTGGAGCCGATGGAGAATCGGCTCCGTGACGGCAAACGGGCGGCCTCCGGGATTGAGGTCCCAGCAGTCTTTTGGAAGCCCCTCTGAACCGTTCTCAATCGGTTTGGCGTGCATGATAGCGTCTTCGGTAAGCTCAAGGTTCTCCACACACCAGTTATGGTCGTCGACGCATTTCTGTGCGGCAAGGCAGGCGAGGGTGTCGGAAAGCGAGCCATGCGGGGCGCTCGTCCAGTTGTAGCCGAGACGTTCAGCTGCCATGGAGAGCGGTTGGTATCTATGTCCCGTATTTGAGTTTCCGAAGGCATCCATGAATTCTTGCATGGTGTCGATGATTGCGGCATCGGGGTTGATGGTGGCACCGGCGGCCTTCAGGAAACCGATATCGAAGGCTACGTTGTAGCCAACAATCTCGTCGGCGATACGGCCGAAGATGCGGCAGATTTGTTCCATATAGGCATCGATAGTGGTCAGGTGTTCCACGTCATCCGGGGAAATGTGGTTCACCGCCTGGGCTTCCGGCCACTCCTTCTTGTGTTTCGGCTTGAACCTCTCATCGAAGAGAAGCCGTCCGTTGGCATCTACAATAGTGAGCGACAGGATTTCGTCGCCCTCCTCGGGATGCAGGCCGGTGGTCTCCGTATCGAGGTAGACGCGGTTGGGATTGTTGCTGCTCATGGCTACTTTACCTCCTTGTCTTTTGCAATATCGTTCCTGTCGACGTTTCGATCCGCATCGAGGCGCCCCGACGACTCTCTTGCATTGCAGGTTTTTTCGGAAACGCTCTTGTTTTTAGACGGTTCCTTTTTGCAGGTGCCGACATAGTGCCCGGCACCCACACCGGTGATGACGAAGTCTTCCCCGTTGTCTTCCCTGCCGATCATGTCCACGAGTTCATTCTGGGTATAGCCGGAGAACGTAACGCTATCGTCGATGGCAAGACCGTAGGTGTCCTCGAAACTGAAATTCGTCTCGATAATCTCAGATGGGTCATCCTTCCAGTACATCTGGACAGGCATGATGAATACACTGATTTTATTTGGTACCTTGTAGTCCTTAATCGCGTACTCCGGAAACGTATCGAGGACGGCATCGAGTTTCTGCGAATCCTCGAAGGTCTTGCCGGCGAGAAGGCCATACTGTTTACCGGAAATATCGACGATGGTCTCGGTGGCGTTCGTCTCGATACCGGAGAGCTCGATCTTCGGAACGAGCGCGAAGTTATAGCCTACCTTCACGGCGACCAGCTTATAGTCGTCGGGGGTATTCGCATCCATGAATTCTTGCGTGTTGCGCATCTGGGAGATCACATCGGCGTCAAACGTGAATGCCGGATAGGAGCAGGAACCGGAATGGGAGACGATGTCTTCCACGGTTCCGAGCCCATAGATAGCCTCGATGATTGCCGGGTTATACAGGTTGTTCATGTCGAGGAAAACAGTCCTGTCGTTCTGGCATGGATTGTTTAGGTTGACGGAGATATCTGCCCAGCGCTCTCCGAAATTATCGCTTTCCGGCGTGACGTCGTAAGCGCCGACATAGAGGCTGCCGTTATCGAGATAGCTGTCGCAGACGAGCTCGAGCTTATATTTCTCCCCGAAGTTTTCCACATCGAACGTGACCCCGTGCTTCATGAAATCGGGATCGTTCCAGATGATCTCTCCGTTAGAGTCGATAAGCTCAGGATACTGTTCGCGCACGTTCATGATTTCCTGTTCATCCAGGTAATCCGGACCTGCCTGTGTCATGTAGCACTCGGCGTAATCATCGGCGACAGACGACATCGCCATGCGGTCGATCCAGCCGAACTCATCCTTATGTTCGATGATCTCCTTGGTCGATACACCGTTCTGCAAGGCCATGAAGGTCGAGCGTTCCCGGTCAGAAGGAAGGGTATCGCACCAACGTTCTTCTGAAACGTAGCCTGGGGAATCCAGGTGATATACGTTGCCGAATGGTACGGCATAATCGCGGACATGGCCCTCGAGGATATCTTCCTTCTCCGCATACCAGCTTTCGAGTTCATCTGCAGTCTTGATGTCTTTGAATTCCATGCTCTTTTGCTCCTGTATTTTCAAATCTAGTCAGAGTGTTACTTTGATTCCTCGTCATGGATAGGGATACCTGCCTTCGGCTCCCGCTCGGCATCCAGACGACCGGCGGCCGTCTTCGCCTTTGCCTGTTTGTCCGACAGCCGCCTGCCATGGGCGGGATTTTTTTTCTCGGTAAGGATGCTGGACTGTGGACCCACACCGGTGATGACGAAATCTTCCCCGTTGTCCTCCCTGCCGATCATGTCCACGAGCTCGTTTTCGTTGTAGCCGGAGAATGTGATCTGTTCGTCGATGGCAAGACCGCAGGTGTCCTCGATGCTGAAATTTGCCTCGACGAGCTCGGATGGATCGTCCTTCCAGTACATCTGGACAGGGATGACGGAGATCCAGGACTGATCGGGGTTTTTATGATCGTTGAGTTCGTGTCCTGGGAAATTGTCGGGACCGGCAGCCTCCTCATTCCCCTGCTTTGCAAAATCGGGATCGCTCCAGATGATTTCTCCGTCTGGACCGATAAGCTCTGGATAGAGCTCGCGCACGTTCATGATTTCCTGCTCCTGCATGTACTCCTTGCGGGCCGGCACGATAAAGCAAGGAGCCAGGTCGTATTCCTCGGCATCGCGGCAGGCACGGTCGGTCCAGCCGAACTCGTCCTTATGTTCGATGATTTCCTTGGTCGATACACCGTTCTGGATAGCCTGAAACGCGGTCTGTTCCTCTGCAGTTGGAAGGGTGTCGTTCCACCGCTCAAATGAGACATACCCGGAGCAGTCCAGATGGTACACGAAACCGAAGGGCACCATGTAGTCACGGGCGTGACTGTCGAGGACCGCCTGCTTCTCCGCATACCAGCTTTCCAGCTCGTCTGCTGTCTTGATGTCTTTGTATTCCATAATCGGCTATTCTCTTTCCATATTCTTGCCATTGGGGATTTCCGTGTTTGGGTTGTCGAGATGAGCGGCGCTTATGGCACATGCATCGCGCTTGGCTTCTAGACCGCTCTTTGCAGGTTCCTGTTTCTCATCGCGAGTCGGCGTGACGCTGACGGAACCGCAGAAAGGGTCGCTGAAGGCACTGACATCTTGGGGGCTGTGGTACATTCCGCGCAGACCCTCCTTGGTCTCGGGGCCGCTGTAGTCATCCATGGCGATCCAAATGCGGTTCATCGGGATTTCAAATGGCTTATCGAGGTCGACCATCATATAACCCGCGCCGTAGACGGGATCGTGGATACCGATATACGGTTCGTATGTTCCCGGGGAGACGGTAAAAGCATGACCGGTATCGACTGTGTGTCCGCTCATATAGCGTGAGTCCATGCATGCCACGGCATCGAGGAAAGTGGAAGAGGGGACTTTAGCCATAAGGGAAATAGTCGTCTCGTTTACCGCCAATGCCTCGAAAAGCTCGTCCCGCATGGTGCGTTCGAATTTAGTGGTCGGATAGTTCACCAGTTTCTCGACGGCGGTGCCCTGCGAGGCACACAGCTCATCGATGATTGTCGTACCGATATCCGCCGGACGTTCGTAAGCCACGTAGCTGGGCACTTTGCCATAATCTAAATTGTTCTCTGCGTCCTCGATAACCTCGAGGTTTTCTTCGCGCCAGTCGCATACGCTCTGGATCAGCCTGTATCCTTCCATGCTGTCGACCTTCTCAGTCAGAATGAGCGTCATATCGAACTGCATGGCATCAATCATCTGGTCGCATTGGAATCCATACTGGATATTGAATCTCTCGGAGACGTCCGCGTTCAGCGCATCGTGGTCCAACTCATACTCTCCAGGCACGAGGACCCCGCGGGCAAGGCCGGCAGATTCGATATATCCGGCAAATTTATTGAAGATTTCCGCGCACTGGGAGGAAAGGGCATCCAGATAGGCCCAGGATGTAGACAGCTCATTGTCGAGCGCCATAGAGAGTGCCGACTTGAGGTCGGCCGGCATTACCTGTCCGTTCTTGATTTTCTCCTCGTCGATATATCCGCTCGCCCAGTCGAGGTCGCGGTCACCGAGGAATCCGGCGACGATATGCTTGCAGTAATCCTCGCCCTCGTATGTCATATACGGATCGAGGAGGAGTGGCTTGCGCTCCATGATATTCTTCTTATCGTTTTTCGGATCGATTGTCGACCAGTCAAGCGCCTCGCTTAGCATATCGGCAGCTTTCTCTTCGCCGAACAGATCGATGACGTCGTTGTAGGTTCTGATTTTCGTCTTGATTTCACTCATATCGGTTCTCCTTTACCGGGCGATTTCATTCTGTCCGCAAACGGGCGCATTGCCGCCGATGTGCGCAAGCGACTCGATACAGGACGCCTTTTTGGCAGCGAGGCCGGCTTGGTCGGGAAGGACGCTCTTGCGGCGCTCGGCGATATCGATGTCGGCGTTTGCACGGATAGTTTCAGATGCCATGTCGCAAGTGGAATCTTTCGGCAGGGCATCGATTGCAATGGCGAGGGCGATCAGGTAATTCGTGTCATGTTCATTGACCACCTCTCGGAATACCTGGTAAGGCAGTGATGCTGCCGTTCCGGGCATACCCTCGGCAAGTACATATCCGTCGGCGGTGTCTTCAAATTCGGGATGCATGGTGGAAGAGGAGATGCCCCATCCGCCGAGAACATCGCGTTCCCAGACCTCCGCGATGATATTCCATCCGCGGTCGTTGGCTGGATCGTCGATAGCGCGGCAGTAGAGGAATTTCGGCTGCATGTTCGGTTCTTTGACGATCCATGCGTAGGCATGGTGCACGATATCGTTGGCTGCGGCAGGGCAGAAGTAGTTCTGGAAGCGATCAGAGGTCTTCTTCGTTCCGGTTTGCATGTTACCCTCCGTTCCGGCGGCGTGTTTTGTAAGATTCTACCACTTTGGCTGCGTTTCGCCTATATATCGATGACGGATACGGCACGTCATCTGCAAAAGGTATCGTGTAGAAGGGCACGGGGGCTCACCGAAGCGGCGATTCCCCGTGTTTGTGCCGTCTATCTGTCCTGTAATGGCGAATCAGGTGCGTTCTGGTCATGGTTCAGATTCCTTGCCGCATCCGTGGCCGCTGCATGGCGTTCCGTGAGTCCCCGCGGATTGTGGGTTTGCACGAGGTCGTCCTTATGCAGGCGGACATCGCATTCCTTGACATATTTGAGAAACGTCGGATGCGTGATGCCGAGCTTCGTCGCTGCGGATCTTGCCGAGATGTCTCCGTTCTTATATTCGCTGTAGAGACGGTCGAATCCCTTGGGAAGGGGTTTCAATCCCCTTCCTCGGGTATCCTGTGCATTCGTGATCTTGTTCACATGATAGGAGAATGCCTGTTGGCTCAAGCCGGCGATCTTGGCGGCCTGGGCTTGGCTTAGGTCCCAGTTCTGATATCTGCCGAAAGCCTCTCGAAACCGTAAATCATATCCGTCCAAAGGATCGCTAAGTGACTCTTTCAGCTCCGTCTCGATATCGGCGGGCATATCGATAAGCTCACCGGTCTCATCACGTGAGAGGGCGACGATATTGCCGAAAATGAGAGAGAAGGGCTTACCGTCGTTTGTTCCGACGATGAGGCTCTTTTCAGACAGGAAGCCCGAGTCATCCATGAAGGCATCGGGGTTGATGGCGCGGTTTGGCAGCAAACTGTCTGCACCGGCGGCATTCACATAGATATCCACATCGGCGAACGTGGCACCGAGTTCGTCATATTCACCTTGGACTGCCTCACGGATGTCTCGATACGGTCTGTCCCTGTCGGCGAGAAAGGTCTGAGCCTCTCCACCGACAGGGAAGATCAGGCCTATGACTTTATTGGATTCCATCGTTTCACCGCCTTGTTTCTTTAAAACGATTCATAGAGCTCTGATTAGTGACTGATTGGGTACTCGCGGTCGATTGGACGCGAATTGCCGATATCGCTACCGCTGTCGTCGTGGTTGCCCTTGCTCTGGCCGAGCACTAGCGAGCTCTCCCTGGCTTCTGTAGCGACCTCGGCGAGGGACTTCGTAGATTTCTCATGCTTGTCGCCGGCGTCTTGCTCATTCTGAAGCTGAAATCGATCCGGTTCGATGCCGTACTTAATGTGAATATACTCTTTGTAGCCGGTGGACGGGTCCGCAAAGGTCTCTTTCAGCTTGTCGATCGTCTCCTGAGGAAGGCTTGCGATTTCGCCTTCCTTGTCGACACCGAAGGCGACGAAATCACCGCAGATTAGCGAATAGAGCTTCCCCTCCTTGACCGGATGGCCGAACGTCAGCTGGTCGAGATATCCGACTTCTTCCATGTGCTTCGTGGCGTAGATGGCGCGGTTGGGCTGGCTGCCGTTGAATAGATATTCTTTATTGAACCACAGGTCAACCCCATTACCGAGAACCCTCAGTACATCAACGTTGCCGTTGACGAAGTTCTGCAGTTCGTCCAGCGAGTTATTCTTATCGATCCAAACCTCGATCGGCATCGAGCCGACGGGGATTAAAAGGCCGTGAGCTTGCATTTCATTCATACGGGGTACCTCCTTGCGTCTTGATGCTTGGTAAGATTCTACCATTCGATACCGGAAAAGGGCACCTCGGTCGGGTGCCCTGTTTTTTCTTTCAAATTCGCAAGCGCTTGCGAATTTCATCTAGTTCACGGTCACCGTTTCGTCCCAAGCCTCCTTGATTACTTTCGCATCATAGTGATACCACGGATGGCCGGTTGACTTCTTGTGGCCTTCGATATCATCGGTGATATCCGCCCCGCATGTGTCGCAGATCGCGATCCTAATCGTCTCGGCGGGATGATGGATAGTCTTCGTGGTTGTCGGCGTTGAAGTAGAAGAGGGCTGTCCGTTGCCAGACGATGGAGCGGAAGCACCACTATTCATATCGGCAGAAGAATTTTCTGCCTGATTATTCTGATTTTGACCGTTAGAAGAAGCATCCTGGTTTTGCGAAGCCCCGTCGTTTGCCGGAGTCGCTTCAACATTGTCTTCAGACTCGCTGCTCTCAGCAGTCTTATCGACATGTTTAGCTAAAAAAACGAAAGCTGACACCTTTTTCCCTTCACCTTTGACGGTGAAACTGGTGCTTTTTGCTGGTTTATCATAACCGTCCGGTGCCGACTCAACGGTCAGCAAATACTTGCCTTTCGGCAGGGTACAAATCTTGACCTCGTCGTTGACTGCAGCGGAAATATCTTTGACAACAATCTTTCCGTTCTTACCCTTTTCGGAAATCGAAACGGAAGCCTTAGAATCTTCAGCAGCTCCGTCAGCTGTCACCATGACGGAGATAGCACTCTTTTCAGCGGATTTTTTCTTCTTTGCATTCTCAGTCGAGGTCTCTTTCTTCTGAGTTTGCGTTTGTTCTTTCTTTGTGTCTAAGCCGTTTCCTTTATTACTCGAAAAAACGGTAAAAGCAGTCACGCCGCCGAGGAACAGCACCAGAATGACGCCGACGACAACCACGACAGCAATGAGCTTTTTTCGCTTCTCGCCATCGTTTTGTTCTTCGATATAATCCTCATGGTCTTCATCAGGGTGAATTGTCTCAAGGTTTCCCCACCAAGACCCTTGTTGTCTTTCATCATCCATGGCACTGCACCTCCTTAATAAATGTTTTCACCTAATACTAACCACCGAGAATATCGCGGGCAATGGTTCCAGATTTAATGATAATCAGTGTCATAGCCAAAACAGCGCATAATGATCCCCACATTTCTCCCTTAATTCCCGTGATCTCTCCACCGCTGAAACCTGACAGCAACGACGGAAACGCGCTTAAAGCCAAGATGATAACTGCTCCGGAGAGACAAATTCCTAGGTAGTTCTTGCAAAAGCTAATACCATAATTCTTTGTTTCATCAAAGCCAAGCAACGCAAATGGAATAGGCGAAAAGGCTGTGAAAACGTAAAGCTGGATTGCCCTCATGTAGCACATGACAGATACAGCCCCCTTTACCACAAAACTTGCAAGCAGCATTGCGAGGGAGGTAACGAAAAGACTTCCCGCTGCTCCTGGGCTATCCCCAACTTTTTCCGAAACGGTAATAGCATCCAATGAGTCAATCTTGACTTGGCTGATACCATTAACAATATCGTTAAAAGTATCGTATGCTGCCGCACATATATCCACCGAATTTTTAATTAGCCAAATGAAAATCGTTGCATAGACGATTAGAAAAACAATGTCCTTAATAGCCGGAAGTGTTGCTGAACCATCAATTCTTTGAGAGATTTTTATCAATTGAATCAGCATTACCAAACTCAAAATTGATGCTGCCACCGGGACCACAAAGTTCTTATGTACAGTGGTGACAGTTGTATAAAATCCTCCTGTTTTTTTGCCTAGAAGGTTGGAAAAGCTTTTCCCTAGAATGGATTTTGTCGATGTTGTCTTTATATTGTTGATTGAAAGGTTGATCAGACTTTCAGACCAACCTGCGAGGAATGGTGCGGCTCCATGCGCAATGGCGTCTCCTGCATCAGAAAGACGATCACCAACCCATCCGGAAACAGAACCCCAAATATCGAAACCGGAGTCATCTGTACTATCTGCAGCGAGAGCAGGCTGAGGAAACGCTAATGCAATAAGAAGAGGGAGAATTATGAGAATCTTAGCTAGTCTTTTTGCAAGACATAGGCTCCCGTTTTTAGTTTTACTGGGTTTATTGTCTTCAAGCTCGTTCATTTTTCCTCCTTTACATCAATTCGCATTCTTGATTACTCAAATGGTAGATCACGGTTATTCCCGTAAGCTGTTGCTCGTCTGAATCCTCCAAAGAAAAGTCGAGACGATACTCGTTAGCATTGAAATCTGCAGTCAGGATCCCGTTGCAGCTCGCTTTTACAGCCGTCGGATAGAAGAGCGCACACTGCTCACGCACATAATCTTCAATGGTATCCTTCGCATTTCCTAGGATTTCACTCAAACCATCATCGATACCGTCGATATCAAAGGAACCCGCTGCTTGTGTTCGCGTATATTCCTCATTGGTTCCATTGTTTTCCACGTCGATAGACATCTTGAAATACGTGCCGTCATCGTTTTTGTCGACGGTCAGGACATGCGTTTTGTCATCGTCTGATTCATAGGCACAGTTATAGCGAGTAAGGTTCACCATCTCGCCGACATCGACTTTTTCAGTCGATAGACCCTTGATGATAAAAGGCTTTTCAACCTTGTTCGGATTGGCTTCCGGGTCGGCGATGATTATGGATGATTCGGTAAAATAAAGCGTACGTCCGGTGCCACTGTAGGTTGCCCAGATATTGGAAGAGAGTAGAGCGGAGAACTGTGCAGTCGACTGGTCATATTTATCGACAATCTTCTGCTGTGCTTTTGTCAACGTGACAGAACTTTTTTTAATCTGCTTCTTGCGCTCCTTTTTCTTTGCCTTTTGCTCTTGTTTTTGCTGTTCTTGGGTTTGAACAGAGGTTGTATATACACCGATTCCAATCGAGATAGCGCAGAAAATGGCAATTAAAAGTACCGCAACTTTCACGATTCCCTTATGGTCTGTTATTAAAAACCAAATGTCTCGCATGCTTTTATTCCTTTCCTTTTATTTAGATAGATCGACGCCGCCAAGCCATCCCCATTTACATCCTGTCCCTTTTCCATAAAAGCCGACAAATTCTTGAAGGCTCTTGATGGTAATAGGCCCCTCGTTGCTGATGACCTTATTATCGCCGATATAGATTCCGACATGCCCATAAAGACGACCCGCGTCGCCTGTTCCGGGATGTGACACGTCAGCGATAATCATCCCAACTTTTAAATCGCGAACGTTGGTGCTGGTGCAGTAAGCACGACACATGTCGCAAGCGTTTCCCCCAAAGTAACCGATGCCGGCGTTTTGAAAGACGTTTGTGACCCAGGCGGCACACCATCCCTGTCCTGGCGACGTAGTCGTATTTGCGGCATTGACTACATCTTTTTGCCTTCGGGTGGCTTTTTTTAAATCCTGGCCATTTCCGTCAATACCGTTAGTTCCATTACTGGTTCCCAGTGCATCGTAGATACGCTGTGCCTGTGCTAAACGATTCGCATCGGCCGCTTCACTCTCCCCGCAGCGCTCGAACTGGCTTCTGAAAAGATAGACACATTGTTTGAGATCGGACTGTGCACAAAAAACCTTATACTTTGCTTTATTCCAACCCGAACACGATTCAGCGAATTCATCCCAGAACCAGTCGAGCTGAACGGAAAGATCGGACATATCCTTCCCCTTTTGCTTGGCAAGGTTTTCCAATCCGGTCTTACGGCCGCCGAGCCATTGGCAGATACCATATGCTCCCGATGAGGGGTTAATTGCAGTAGGACGGCAACCAGACTCCTGAAACATATTGCCCATGATTGCGGCAATATGGGTACGATCGACACCTTTGTCGATTAGATATTGTGCAATTGTGGCTTCATCACCAGTGAGCGATCCTACAGTTGTTGCTTTGGTTCCGGATATCGTACCGAAAATTAAGAAAAAAATCGGAACAAAGACTACTAATAATAAGGGAAGGATTCCAAGAAAACCTAAAAATAGACCGATAGCAGAACTGATACTAGAAAGAGCGAGCCGAATGTCCCAATAGATTACAGACATCGCGTTCTTAACGGTGCTTACGATTCCACTGCTCGTGGAAACGGAACGGTAGGCAGCCGAACGCATGTATTTGTACATCTGCTGGTTGAACTTGTTGCCGGCGCCGGCAGTAAACCGTTTTCTCGAAAGGGCTTTAATTCGCGCGGTTGAGCGTTTTAGCATCTTCCAAGATTTACGGGTGTTGCTGACTGCACCTTTTGCAGAGCTGACAGTCGCTTTGCTTAATCCTTTTGCTTCTTGATAAAGGTTGTCCACATCCTCAAGTTCGGAATCCTTGATGGCAGCACGCTTTGCAGCTCGAAAACCGTCCTTGGCAGCTTTCTTCGCGCCCTTCGCTAGATTCTTTCCGGAACGGGATTTCGTTCCGGAAAGGTCGATATCCTCGCCGTTAAGCCCTGCTTTAAAGGCCTTGGCCGTTGTTTTTGCCGTGTCAACGGTATCTTTCACAAGGTCAGAACCGGCACGCGCGGCGTTTACGGATCCTTTTACAGCCGATTTGCCAGCCTGGTACATCTTATCGACATCACCGAGTTCAGTGCCGCCGATAACCATGTTTTTGGCAATTGCAGCGGCGGAGCCGACAAGACCGGTGTTGACTGCATTCGTCGATTCTGTGCCAACAAGGGAACTCTGACCAGCTCCTCTTGCAGAATCACCTGTGACGAAATCGTCTGCTCTCATCTTGTCAGCTCCTTTCCTTTTCAGCTAATTTTATCCAAGGCGGGATTTTTCGCGTGCTGCAAATTCCTGCATGCGCTTCTTGTCGGCTGCCTCATTCGGGTTCGTCGAGAAGAGATCATAGAGTACGTTACCGGACGGGAACTTACCGCGAATCGGGACACGCGCACCGCCGGCGATAAGCAAACCATCGCCCGGCTCGACAGATTCGTCGATGAACTCCTCCTCTTGTTCGGAAAGACCGAGCAGGCGTACCCATTCGGCGCGGTCGAGCGGTGACTGTTTAAGCAGGAGCAGGAAGTCGGAATTCAGGACAAGATTTTGAGCGGCTTTGTTCTTCAACATTGCGACGGCGTTCTGACTGATACATGTCAGCAAAAGTCCGAATTTTCGGCCCTCGTTCGAGAAGCGGGAGAAGTAGTTCAGAACAGTCGGATAGGCGAAGAGTGACTGCACCTCCTCGACATACAGCCATGTACGCACTCCGCGTTTCGCATTGAAGTACATGCGGTTACGAACCGCCTCGCAGACGTTGATCAGGCCGAAGACGAGCATCGAGTCCGGCAGGTCCTTCAAATTGAAATCCACGATACGAGACTTGAAGTCGACGTTGCTCTGATGGTTGAAGAAGGACTGGGTGCCCGTCACGAAACGCTCGTAACGCAATGCGATGGTCTTTGCTTCCGGCTCAGGTTGTTCAAGCAGCTTATTGTAGAAGTCTTCAAGGAGGGGCGGCTGGTCGCCGCGTTGACGCGCGTCGAAGAAAGCCTCCTGTACACAACGCGTGATGATCGACTGGTCTTCCTCTCCAAGGTCTCGTCCTGCTTCGGCGGCGGAGGCGCCGGCCTGTGCAAGCATGGCATCGATCTTGAAGGCAAGCTGGGCATCAGGGCTGAGGCTTTCGACGGAAACGGTATCGAACGGGTTCAGATAGGTATCCGAATCGACGGCGAAGTTGTATGTTACGCCACCGTAGCGACTTGAGATACCGGTATACTCTCCAGCACGGTCGATAATGTAGATTTCATCTGTCGGGTTGCTGAGAATCGTACCGGTCATCTCGGTCTTTACAGACATGCCCTTGCCGCTACCTGTCTTGCCGCAAACAAAACCCATCGGTGATGCGAGGAGCTTGCGGTTACAGAAAATCAGGTTAGAAGAGTGCTTGTTCTGACCGTAATAGTTGCCTCCCTTATCATCCAGTTCCATTGTTGCAAATGGCATGAGGATGGAGACCTCGGCAGTTGTGGACATGCGGGAAATCTCGCAGTGGTTGTGACCTAACGGCAAGATAGAGTTGAAACCTTGGCGCTGGCGGTATTCATAGGTACTTACCTCGATAGAGTTTTGGCGGGCGGCAGAGATGATGGAAAGCACCTGGTTATCCAGTTGCTTCTTAGTCGGTGCGTATGTATAGAAAAGCCCCGTGAAAACATAAAGACGTTGATTTTTGTTCTGAAGATTATCGATGACGTCTTCGGTCTCCTCTTTAGAGTACTTGAGCTCCTGCGGAAGGATTGAAAAGTCATAGCCTTTCTGAACTGCAGAGCGCTGTTCCTCGATGATCTCCTTATCAATCCAGGCCAAACGCTGTCGCGTGAAAGCGACGGCAGCCGCTTTATCCATAGGCTGTGCGAACCAAGTGACGTTAAGCGGAATCGGGAGCTCGGTGATATCGGAAAGCGCCTGGTCGGTTAGTTCCGAACCAAGCTTCTTGATAACAAGAACCTGACCCCACATATCACCCGTCTTGAAGCAGTCGGCAAGTCCCTCCGGCTTGAAATCGAGTGTCGTCGGTGCGATACAATCCTTTGTCGTCTGCACCATTCTGGCGGAGATATCCCGTCGATAATCGAAATTAAACGGCTTGAGCGGGTTGAGCTGGCTATTCAGAAGTGCCAGTCGTTCCGCACCGTCGAGTACACGGCTCTTTGAACCGATGGATGTGAGAATCTGCGAGATCTGATTTTCGATACGGGTAAGTTTCGGAACGGCATCGTCCACCGTGGCGGCGGAAACTGAAAAGGTGATATACATCTTACGCCGGATGTTTGAAACACCCTGACGCATCTTCTCGTTCAAGATCTCATTGAAGACGGCGGCGTCGTTTGCAGCGTTTACATTCAGCTGGCTGCTCGGATTGAAGAACTTGCGATGACCGATCTGTTCCTTGAGAAGCGGGGTGTTGATGATATTGAATTGTACAAGCGTGTCTGCACCGAACTGGTCGTAGAGACGGCAGATCGACGTAAATACGGCTTTCTGGGCATCTTCGCGCACAGAATGGTAAGAAGTGTCCTCGAAACAGATGCAGGAGGAGAACATTCCCTCCTCGACCTCACATATACCGTCTTCATACATGCGGTTGTATCCGATGAATGAAGTGACATCTTTTGCGGTTTTTCGCTTGTAGCGAGCAAATTCATTCTTTTTCGAGAGCTCCTTATCACGCTCTTTTAGTTGTTTCTGAATGGACTTATTGCTCTTTGCGTTCGCCTTGAGCTTGGCATTCGTCTCCTTTTGGAGTTTTTTCATCTCCTTAGCCTTGGCTTTTCTTTCTTTACGGGAAAGCTTTTTCCGTGGCTGTTTATCGAGCATATCGCCGGCAATCCCGCTCAGCGCATCCATATCGACATCAGAGGAATCTTCGACATCGTAGGTATGCGGATAGTTCGTCGGGGTGGCGAATTGCCCATAATCAACAGGAGTTTGTTCCGGTTCCATCTCAGGTACAGCATATGCAGTCTGAGGATTGGCTTGATAGGTATTTGCAGATTGTTGAGGTTGCACGGCCTGTTGGGCAGATGCGGTCACCGGAACGTTGCTTTCATAATCCTTGCGGGCGGCAGCAATCAGTTCGGTTGCCGTGGCGGCGTCGATTTCGCCGGCGGCAACCTTAGCCATGATAAAATTGATTGTATCGTTAATAGATGACTCGACCTGCCCTTGGGCTGTAAGCTTCGAGCCCGTTTGTCCCATCAAGGAACTTTCTGGTTGAGTTGTCATAAAGCTTTCCTTTCCTGCTTTGCGTGATCTCATCCGGCGTTTTCACGAACCCGCTCTTAAACATTGACGGTTTGTAAAAAAGTCGATTATCGGAGAGCTGGTGCTGTAGCCAAAGGAGAGCAAATTGCTCGAATGGCAGCCCGTGAGGCTTCCAAAAGCCACAGCACCAACAGGGCAGTGAAACCGCATAGATGAACTCAAGGTGATCGGTCGGATCGATCTTCAAAACGAGATTCATATAAACGGCGACAGAAATGGAAAGCCCTAATGCGACAGTGATTGAGATAAGGGTACGGCCGGTAAGCTTACCGATGACTTTCGGTTGATATTCGGCGATATCCTTATGAATTGCAACGCTAAGCATCGGGCATTTCCTCCTTTAGCCGGCGAAACTGGTGTCCAGGCTGCCGAGAAAAACGGAGGCTGCGATGACGATACCTCCGCCGACGATCATGGCGATGGCGCCGGCGAGCTGGCCGCCACCGCCTTGCATACCGTCTTTAATTGTCATACCGAGATTGACAAGACCGAAAACGATGAGGACGCCGCCGAGAAAGGTGACACCTCCGGAGATTTTGGTCATGATTTGAGAGAGCATACGCTAAATTCCTTTCTTTAAATATTCTTAGATTTCATGAGCTTAATGCCCGGTGTAGCCATACAGCGCCATTGCTGCCGCGACTGTAAAACCAGCTGCGATCATTGCAATGGCTTTAACGATTTCAGGCTGGCGCCTTCCACCGCTTGCCAACGAGATGCCGAGATAGATTAGGCCGGCAATGCCAAAAGCAGTACCGGCGAAACCTATCGGCTGGGCAAAAATCCTTATAAGTTTATCCACCCATTCAATTCCTTTCCTTTTTCCCGTGTCGGTTGCACTGGTTCAGTGTATACCAAACGCGTGAGTTATGACGCGTAGGTAGCGTCTTTTGTCCTAATTTCGTCCATGTATTCCAGGATATCGAACGGCTCATCATACAGACAGCGGTTTTTGACCTGACCCGGCTTGTTTCGACCGGGGTCGAGATAGATGTAGTTAGGGTGTTGCTCGACCGGGTATTTCAGATCTTTAAGCGGATTTGTACCGGCGATGAGCAGGATTGCCTCGCGGCGATTCATCTTGCCGATCTCAGCGGCGTCGATCAAGTCGCGACCTTGGATCTGAATGTTTTTCGAGCTGGAACCGGACTGTCCGCGCGTCTCGCCGAATGTCTTCTGGTTAATCGTCTGCTTGCCGATCATCTCGGAGATTTCCTTGTTGGTGGAATTCGACTTGCCACCTAGGAAGAGAGTGGTATCGCAACAATCGATAATCGTCTTTGCCTTTTTATCATAGCGGCTTTCCAGCTGTGCGACAGACTGGAGGATGATCGAGATGCCGATGTTACGAGAACGAGTAACGGCGATCGTCTGCTCGATATCGGGAATCGTGCCGATATTTGCAAACTCGTCGAAGATGAAATTGACCATGGTCGGCAATTTGCCGTTGTATTTCTCGAGCGCACGGCGGCACAAGATATCAATCGATTGCCACATCATGATTGCGTGCAGGAACGAGAAGGTTTTATCAGTATCCGACATGATGGCGAAGATAGCAGTGCGTTGCCCGGGATCTCCCATCTCGTCAAGATTCATCTCATCGTATTTCAACAGTTCGCGCACCTGCTCGATTCGCATCGGGGCCATGCGCACGTTGCAACTGATGATGATGGACTTCAGCGTCTTGCCGGCGGCTACTTTGAACATCTTATAGTTTGCCAATGCGAAATCCTGATCGGACGTCAATCCACCTTCACGTGCAGGAGACAGGCCGTCATTGTTGCGTTCCATGAGGCTTGACTGCCAAGTGAACTCGTCGGTCGTGTTCTCGCTGATTGCCATTCGGTCTGATTCCGCGTCGGCATAGGAGCTTGAGGTCGACGGGCCTTGGTAGAACGGGTTTCTTTCGTAAACTTTGCCCGTCTCGATCTCATCGAAGATCATGTCGAGCGGAGATTTGAAATTCTCATCGTTTTCCTTGGCTTCTGCCATGGAAAGAAGTGTCAACAACCCGTCCAACGAGTAATCTTCCGGTGGGAACCAGTCTCTCAGCAAGGCGATGAGCGCGGTATAGAGCAGACGTTCCGAATTTTCCCAGAACGGATCTCCGCCGGACTGTTTATCTCCATTGGTATTCGAGATCAGGCAGTTGACGAAAGAAAGGATATCTGCGTCTGTCTTAACGTATTTAAGCGGGTTGTAGTGCATCGATTTATTAAATTCAATGGTGTTGAACGCCCTGATGCGGTAACCGTTGTCCCTGAAAAGATATCCGCACTCTGGAAGGGATGTTCCTTTCGGATCGGTCAGAAAGTAGCTTGCATTAAGCTGCATGAGATTAGGTTTTACATAGTTACGGGTCTTGCCAGAGCCGGAACCGCCGATGACCATGACATTGAGGTTTCGGTCATGTTCGAGGTCGAACTTTGGTTTTTTCAGGGCAAGGCCATAATTTTTCGTGAAGAGAAGATTGTTGGACGGATCCGTTTGATCCTTGAAGGCGACTCCTTCTTTAAGGGTGCCCCATTTCGCAGAACCGGCTTCCTCTCCATAGCGATAGTTGCCGGCATACATGAATGTATAGAGCCAGACGATGAGAACCGTGATGGCGAGTCCGATTGCATACAGCATGGGAACGGATGCCGTTGAGATAGCGGCAGGCGCCGCGACGATCGAATTGACCGTCACGAGCGCCCCGTCGGTAATCTCCATGGTGTTGAAATCAAAGACTTGTCCGAACCGATTGCCGAAGTAGAAGGCAAGAACGGTCAACATTAGAACTACCACGACCTGAATTGGACCCGGAGTTTTCGATTTATTGGACGCCAAGGAGCATCACCTTACCTAGCCTTATTCTCGGAGCCATGCGCATCGCCGTGATCCTGACTGTCGTGGGCATGTGAACGCTCATGATTGCGCTGATCTGTGCTCTTAATGATTTCTTCCTGTTTTTGCTTCAACGGTTTCGACATTTTCTGACCGTTGAAAGCCTCGCTGTTACGGGAGAATTTCGGATCGAGGTTGTCGGCGCGGACCTGCTTGTGATGCTGATTGGCATCCGTGAATAGAAGCTCTCCATCATTGGCGAACTGCACGGCAATGCCGCGCAAATTGCACTGACGGGCGAAATTGTTGAGATTCGGTCGGCCATTTGCATCACGAGACGCCTCGAAGGCATTTCCGACTTTCGCGGAAAGATCCTCCTTCCAGGATTCGACCTGTTTGGTGCGAGAATCTGGATCCATTCCATCGTGACTGCGAATTGCTTCCGCACGATTTGAGATTTCATCGGAATCGAGCATTTTTACGGCATCCGCATGGTTTCCGAGCACTTCGCTCGCCTTGTCCTGAGAAGGATACTTGCCAAGCTGCATAAGCTCATCTTCACCGATAACGCCCTTGTCTTTGAGCATGTCCAGTTGTGCTCGTTGTTCTGGTGTCGCGTAGTTCCTCAGATCGGGCTGGATTGCCATAGTGTCGTGGCCTTTTGCTTCAAGAGCAATCTGCAATTCGCCGATTGACGGGTTTTCCGAAAAGTCTTTCTTGATTTCATCGATCGAAACACCCTCATCGGCTGCCAGAACGGTAGCCGTGAGCTCAATTTGTTCGGGTGTTGCGGGATAGTCAGACCAATCTCGGGCATCGGCTTGCTTTTCATGGTCTTGTCCGTGTTCCTGGGACTGCTCTTTTTCGGGGGTATCGTTTTCGTGCTCGATTTTTTTACCGAGTTCTTGTTCAACCATCTTGGAAAAGGCCATGATTTTTGCAATATCGGAAGTGCTGAACAGAAGATTGTTATCTTCATGCATCGTATCCATGCCCATTTGCTTCATTGTGTCTGCAAACAGCTTTGCAACAGCCGGATCATTAAGGTCAAGTTGACCATAATCTTTTCCATTACGCGACAGGCGGCCGAATGTGCCATCATAGACTTTTTTGAAGACACCTCCGACGAAGTCTTTCATTCGACGAAAGATACCGCGCCTTTGCGTTTTGGTGCCATAGCGGAGATCTTGCTGCTTATTACGCATAAGCTCTTCAAGCAACCGCAAGAAAGTCGCGATGACTTTCATTTGTGAGGAGTATGCTTCCTCTCCCAAATCTGCCATTATCAATCATCCCTTCTGGATGCCTTTTGCATCCTACGGTACTAATACGCAATGATTATGCAATCTGCAAACCATACATCTGGAAATTCATATTACAGCCGTGAATCAATATCTTGATCCGAAATGGAATTTCGGTCATCAGCAGCACGGTCATCCTCGATGGAGCGCCGATTGAATTCATATCCCGATTCGATTTCAGGTGTCGATGGATCGAGGTCCATTCCATCGTGCGACTTAAAGCGAGCGTCTTGCTCCCTGAAACGATTTGTAGCCACGATAGCATCAGCAAGAGTTCTTTGATTGCGTGCGGCGGCACCTTGAACCATTTCACGGCTTGTCATTTTTGTCTCCTTTCTATTTAATGTTCGTCGAGATCACCGTCGTCAAGTACTTGACATGGACGGTCGAAAACGCGACCACGCTCATCTGCCTTATATTGTGCATCAAGACTGTCTTTAAGTGACGTGACCTTATCCGTAAGTCGATCAGACCTATATTGTTCCAGATCATCAAGACTTTCCACTGGCATTGCGGTGTCAACATTCTTGAAGTTCCCGTTCTCCTTGAGAATGGAAACGCGTGCATCGAGATCGTCGTTGCCGCTTGCAATCATGTTGTCGCGGAACTCCCTGTCGAGAGGACGTTCCCAAAGCCTTGAATCGCCCATGATGACGGACTGCACGTTGAATTCTGTCGGTGCGATATCCTGTGCTTTGAGCTTTTCCCGGATATCCTCCTTGACCCATCTGACGCTGGCGTCCTCGATAATCTCAGGGTCAGCAGCCTCATGGGCGCATCCGAGATCGCTGAAGTACTTTCCGTATGACCACGAGGCCGTCGCGCGGTCATAGTCTGTAGCCACGCAAAACGGCTGCGCGTTGCCCGGCTGGAAGAGGAGTGCCGTGCCGTCTTGGAACTGCTCGAGGACGATGTTGCCCTTTGTATCGATAGCGCCTAGGGCATTCATCATTTTTTTCTGCTGGTAATTGCTGCTCATATGATTTCTCCTTTCTTTGGTAGGGTCTTGAGAAATCTTTTGTAAGATTCTACCACTTCACATCTTGCACGGTCGGGGGAACGTGGCATTTTTCCGTTCCCCCGTGTTTTCAGATCGTCTAAGCTGTCGCGACCGCTGATGTGCAATGGGTTTCGTAATACTCGTTGGCCCGTTCCGTTGCCTTGCTCCACTCCTCCTTGAGGCGGCTTGCTTTCTCCACGTCAGACGTCATGCAGGCATGTCCCCAGAGTGACCGTGCCTTCGAAACGGCTGCCTCAAGATCCCTGAAGGTCGGATCGGTCGCGGCAAGTGTCAGCCGATCGTTCTTTGCCTCCGTTGCGGCCCTGAGATCCGAATCTTGACCACTTGTAGCCTTGGTGGCTGTCGTTGTTCGAATTACAGGTTTCTTGGCGAAATACGCGAAACCATCGCTTTTGACGAACCAATCTGACAGTTGCTTCGCAAACCTCGGTGAAGGGTTGTTCTGCCGATAGGCTTCCGCATAGTCGATATAGGCCTTTTCGATGGCGGCGGGAGAGTATCCTTCCCCGATTCGCTTGGCATATTGTTTTGCTGCCTCGTTCCGAACGGCTCCCCTTACCGTCTTGATGGACAGGGAACAGAGGCGGTTGAAAGCCTCGAATTCGGAATTTGAAAGGGTATATCCATCAGCGACCGTAGGGAGCGGATCATAGGTGCCGTCAGGCACCGCATCTAACGCGTCCCGTCTATTCGCATTGCGATCCGGCTCGCCGTCATCTCGTTGAGTCGGATCAGTCATTCCCTCGGTGACTTTCCAGTCGCTTGGACCTTCATCAGCGGAAGGATGGGCGGCAGATCTATCTATTGATACTTTTGGATTGATATTAGTATCTATATATAGCTTGTCGCCAGATTGAAGACAACCCTCGTCTTCAGATTGAAGACATGGCTTCAGATTGGAGCCCCTGTTTTGAGCCTTGGCTTCAGATTGACGACAAGGCTCGTTACCTGCTGATTGCTGAAGACGCTCAGACTCAGAATCCCCCTTATGACTCACCATGTCCTCGTTATGGAGATTCGCCACCAAGCTGCTCTTGATTTCATTGCGTCGGTTTGCAATCTCGTCGATTTCCGTCTTGATGGCGATCGGGTTCTGCGGCAGCGTGTAGACAGTCCTTAACCCCGCAGAGGTCGCCGTGGTCTCAATCGAAATGAAGCCCCATGAGACCAGTTCCTTGCGGATCTTGTAGAAACGGTTCTTGCTAATATCAAGCTCTTCGAGAATGCGGGAAGTTGATGGGAAAGCCGTGTCCCCCGCGCCGGCAAATGAGCTCAGGTATCCGTAGAGTGCCTTCGCCTCGATGGATAGGCCCTTTGATCTCATCACGAGCTGCGGCGAGAGTCCATATCCGTGGGAGAGCAGCGCATCGAGCTGCAAAAGGTTGCGCTCATCGATTTCAGTTGCGTTTCCCTGCATTTCCATCATTCCTTTCCTTTTTAAAATTCATCGCTTTGTTGTTATTGTTGATCAGGCGGGTGATTAGAATCTCCTCGGCTTCTGCAGTCGGCACCGGTTTGTCAGGGAAAGAGTACTTTGCGACCCCGCCGCCGGACGTGATCTTGTTCTCGACCTCGATGAGTCCAAACGCTTCGAGCTCGTTTCGATATCGATAGAATCGCGTCTTGCCGATGCCGAGCTGCCTGATCATCTGATAGGTCGAAGGCGGTACACCATCATCGAATGAGCAGAGGTATGCGTATAGCATACGTGCCTCAATCGACAGCCTGTTGTCGTGAAGCACGTATGCTATCTGCGGATTCATCATTTTGTGTGGCATATGTAGAACCTCCTTTTAGGTCTTTCGAACTTTCGGAAAGGAGGTTTGGTCCTATCGAGTGTGGTATACTCGAATCAACAGAGCCGCCTTTGAACCTCGTTGAGAGTTCTCAAAGAAGCTCACTTTCCGAAAGAGTCCGTCCGTTCGCCAAAACTTTGGGACTTTTTCAGCTTACCGGGGCCGCAAGGCCCCTTTCGTTTTTCATGGTATCACACTGATTTCGGGTTCGTTGGGTATTTGAGTATCATCAGGCTCTGGTATTTACAGTAGATACGGTGTTTTCCTCCTTTTTTGATTACTTTCTTGATTACTTTTGATTACCCAGCCCTTTGAACCCTTGATTTACGGGCTTTGTAGCGCCAGCGTCGGGTATATGTATCGGCTGTTCTTTTTTATTTTTCAGCGTTAAAGCGGTGAGGTTTTTCTTATGCACGATAGATTGTGGGAGTATAATAACATCAATATTTTTGCATAAGTTTAAAAACTATAATAGGATGATCGGCAAACCAGATGAAAATCTGGGACGCAAAGCTACAGGGCCTGTAAAATGGCAGCCAGTTGCATGAAATGAGATGCACTGTCTGTAGGACAGTGTTTTTTTATTTCATAGATATATGAAAAAAACGAAAAGGATAGTTAGGAATAGGCGGAAAATGAAAGGGAAAAGAGTGATTGCAGGCATTCTGCTTGCGGAAATTTTAGCAGTCACCTTGGCAGGGTGTAAAAACATAGATAACACCAGAGAAGAAACAGAAAAGCCGGTCATTACACTCGGCAGCGATAACTACCCACCATACAATTATTTGAATGAGGATGGTGTACCTACGGGCATAGATGTAGAACTTGCTACAGAAGCTTTCAAAAGAATGGGATATCAGGTGGATGTTGTCCAGATCAACTGGGAGAAGAAAAAAGAATTGGTAGAAAGCGGAGAGATTGACTGTATCATGGGCTGCTTTTCCATGGAAGGACGCCTTGATGATTACCGCTGGGCAGGACCATACATAGCAAGTCGACAGGTGGTAGCCGTAAACGAGAGCAGCGATATCTATAAGTTGAGTGATCTGGAGGGAAAGAATCTGGCTGTCCAGTCCACAACCAAACCGGAAGGTATCTTTCTGGACAGGATGGATGAGAGAATCCCAAAACTGGGCAATCTGATCAGTCTTGGACACCGGGAACTGATCTATACGTTTCTGGGAAAAAGGTATGTGGATGCAGTTGCCGCACATGAGGAATCTGTTGTCCAGTATATGAAGGATTATGATACAAGCTTCCGTATCCTGGAAGAGTCTCTGATGATCACCGGAATAGGTGTTGCTTTTGCAAAAGATGATGACAGAGGAATCTGTGAGCAGATGGAACAGACATTGGAAGAAATGCGCCAGGATGGCACATCCCTGAAAATCATTGAAAAATATCTGGATGATCCCCAGAAGTATCTGGAGGTGGATGATCTTGGATATTAAGAAAAAAGAAAAACGAATCCAGCTGCTCGGCGGTCTGCTTGGAATCTGTGTGGTGGTAGTCTCCCTGTTTTATTTCTTCCACGCAGAAAAAGCGGAAGCAGAGAAAAGAATGGTGGAGATTGTAAATTATGTGAAAGTGCAGTGTTCCACCTACACCCATTATAATGAATCATCGGAATCCAAAAGTCTCCTCCGTGCCATTGAAAGTGCCAGACAGATGAGTACAAATATTAAAACGGAAACAGAAAACGGTGGGCAGCTAAGCCGGGATTTTCTGAAGGGAAATCTGCAGACTCTCTGGGTGGATGGTATCCTTGTATTGGATGCAGATGGAAAGACGGACTGTGAATACAGCACAGATGAATCTCTGACTAATGAGATTACGGAGTATCTGCAAAAAGACATCATCATGGATTTTGCCGGATATGAAGAAAGAAGCTATTCGGAACGGTTTACCAGGGAAGATGGGTCACATATCGATATTGCAGCCTGTGCCAGAAAAGATGCACCGGGCATCGTCGCAATCTACTATTACACTTCTCCTGAATTTGCCAGAAACTATACACTGACGATACAGGGGCTTTTAAACGGTTATAGTACTCAGAAAGATGGAACGATTCTTGTTGCAGACAATGGGACAGTTGTTGCCTGCAATGATGAGAGCCTGTTGGGGCAGAATACAGCTGACAACGAAGTGGTTCAGGCAATGAAAAAGCATACAGACAGTCAACATATCTATCATTTTAAGAAAGAAGGAATCGGATGTTACGGAATCATGCTGAAGCAGCGTGATTATTATATCTATGCATATCTTCCTGATACGGAAGTATTCCACAACCTTCCATTAAATGTGATGAGTGTTATTTTTCTTTATTTTTTGATGTTCGGTTTATTCTGGTTCTGGACATATAAAACCAATCTGACACATCAGAAACTGGAACAGGAAAAAGATGAAAAATATAAAGCAGAACTTCTGATAGCTGCAAAAAAGGCAGAAGCCGCCAATGAGGCAAAAACAGAGTTTCTTCAGCGAATGAGTCATGATATCCGGACTCCGATTAATGGAATTTGCGGCGTGCTCAATGTGGCAGATCATTATGCAGACGATATGAAAAAACAGACGGAATGCAGGGCAAAAGTCAAAGAGGCTTCTCATCTGCTTCTGGAACTGGTAAACGATGTCCTGGATATGAGTAAGCTGGAGTCAGATGAAGTGATTCTGGAAGAAATACCATTCAATCTGAGCGGTATTTTCAGGGAAGTATTTGTTGTGATCGAACAGATTGCAGCAGAACAGAATATTCGGATTGCGTGGGAGAAAAAAGAAATCATACACCGGAATCTTATCGGAAGTCCGGGGTATGTGAAACGTGTGATGATGAATATTCTATCGAATGCGGTGAAATATAACAGAGAAAACGGACATATTTATATCAGCTGCGTAGAAATTCCATCCGAACAGCCAGGAATGACAACAATGGAATTTGTCTGCAGGGATACAGGAATCGGAATGACTGAGGAGTTCCAGAAATGTGTGTTTGAACCATTTGCACAGGAACACACAGGAAGCCGAACAAAATTTGCAGGAACAGGTCTGGGAATGTCGATTTCAAAGAAGCTGGTCGAAAAAATGGGCGGAACGATTACCTTTGAAAGTGAAGAAGGTGCAGGAACCACATTTGTGATCCGGGTTCCGTTTAAAATAGATCTGGATGTGGATAAATCTAAAGAACAGAAAGATTTATCAGAAAAAACGATAAAGGGGCTGCACATTCTTCTGGCGGAAGATAATGAGCTGAACATGGAAATTGCAGAATTTATGTTTCAGAATGAAGGCGCTGAAGTGACCAAAGCATGGAATGGACTGGAGGCTGTTGAAATATTTGAAAAAAGCAGACCTGGTGAATTTGATGTGATTTTGATGGATATCATGATGCCAGTCATGAATGGTTATAATGCCACAAAGAGGATCCGTTCTATGGACAGAGAGGATGCTAAGGAAATACCGATCATTGCAATGACAGCAAATGCATTCACAGAGGACAGAATAAGAGCAAAAGAAGCAGGGATGGATGAGCATATTTCCAAGCCTGTTGATGGGAATTTACTGGTAAAGGTAATTCATGAATTGTTGAACTAGCGGAAAATAATTTCAAATGGGAGATTCGTAATGAAAAAGAAAAAATGAAACAGAGTTTTGGCTGTACTCTTAATGATGGTGATAAGCATATCGCTTCTGTCAGGCTGTGGCAGCAAAAACGCGGAAAAAGAAGATGCAGAAACCAATGAACTGAACAGTGGCATGAATTCCATTGATTACAATGCAATTTCAGGTCAGTTAACTATAATTATGGTCGCCTTTAAAGAAGGATGGATACATCGGGATCATTGGATATTTTGACAGTTAAGTTTTTTTAAGAGAGGGTAGCGTATGGATGATTTTAAAAAACTCACAGAACAACTTTTGAAAATATATATTAATGACGGATCAGTAAATAATCTTGGTATAGAAAATTATTTTGATGAAAATATCAGTCTGATTGGAACTGGGAAACATGAGTTATTCACGAATCTGCATGAGTTTTTAGAATCATTCAAATTTGATGTAAAACGAAGAGGAAAAATCAGACTCGAAGTAAGAAATTTACATCAGGAAGAAGAAAGACTTGATGATGACCATGTTCTTGCACATGGAACAGTAGATTTTACTGGTCTGTTTAAAGATGGTTCAATCTGTTTTAAAATGGAGACAAGATTTACGATTATCTATAAGTGGACGAATGGAAAATGGCTGGTTCAGCATCTGCATCATTCAACACCGGATCTGGAACAGATGGACGGTGAAGAGTTCCCTCTCGCATTGGGGAAGCAGGTCAAAAAAACCCGGCAGGCCCTTCATGCATTAGGTACTGCTTATTATCATATTTCAAGGCTGAACTTAAAAACAAAGAAGATAGAACTTGTCAAAAGATCTCGAGAAATGGATATGGGTATTAAAGAGAATACTGCAGATTGGGATCCTCAGTTCAAGATTATCGAAGATATTATAGCAGAACCATTTGTGCAGAAGTATATGGAATTTTTTGACATACAAACCATGGCGGCACGTCTTCATAATAAAGAATCTATGTCTTCCGAATTCAAAAAGAAGGATGGATCATGGTTTCTTTCCATGGTTGTTCCTCAGAGTTATGATAAAAATGGAAATGTGACATCCGTGTTGTTTGCAAATAGAGATGTGACAGATGAAAAATTGAGGGAATTAAAACAAGAGGAAGAATTGCGGGAAGCTAAATTAAAAGCGGAATGTGCAAACAAAGCAAAATCATCATTTCTGTTAAATATGTCTCATGATATCAGAACTCCTATGAATGCAATCATTGGTTATGCAGAACTGGCATCCAGACATTTGCAGGAAACAGATAAGCTTGGCAGATATCTTGAAGAAATCCAAATATGCGGAAAAGAACTTTTGTCGATGCTTGGTAATGTTTTAGATCTTGCAAGAATTGAGAATAATAAGGTTGAGATGGAATACACTGTTTCAAATGTCCATGAGTGTTTTGAAAATTGTGTCATTATGTTCCAACAACAGGCAGAAAGTAAAAATCAGACGATCTCTTTGACAGAACAAATCATGTATCCGTATGTGTATATGGATGAACCTCACCTGTCAGAAGTCTGTTTTAATATAATAAGCAATGCAATAAAGTATACAAATACAGGAGGTTGGATATCCTGTAATGTTGTACAGAAATCCTGTGAAAAAGAAGACTGGTGCAATATGATCATTAGTATTACCGATAATGGAATTGGTATGTCTGAAGAATTCCAAAAGCGTGTTTTTGAAACTTTTGAAAGAGAACGTAACACTACATCCAGTCATATTGAGGGCAGCGGCATCGGAATGGGCATTACAAAAAAGCTTGTAGAGCTCATGGATGGCACAATAGAAGTGAAAAGTAAGCAGGGTAAAGGTTCCACATTTACAGTAACTATTCCTTGCAGAAAAGCGTCAGAAGACGATTCTCTGGTGAAGAAAAACAGTAATTTGCGCAATAAGAATTGTTTGAACGGTGTTCGGATCTTACTGGTCGAAGATAATGAGATCAACACTGAAATCGCAACGGAATTATTGACGGAAGAAGGATGTATTGTTGAGACTGCCAATGATGGTGTTGCATGTATTGACATGATTGAAAAGGCTGATGCTGATTATTACAAGATGATCCTTATGGATATCCAGATGCCGGTTATGAATGGATATGATGCTACATTAGCTATCCGAAAGATGAAGGATACGAAAAAAGCCAGGATCCCTATTATTGCGATGACTGCCAATGCTTTCGCAGAAGATGCACAAAAGGGTCTTTCTGTTGGAATGAATGCTCATGTTGCAAAGCCTGTTGATATGAATATTCTTGTCCCAACCATGCTGAAATTTTTGGGTTTGTGACGTGTAATAATCTGGTGATTTAAGGAGAAAAGAACAATGTACAAAAGTAGAAAAAAATCAGACGTACTATTTGCAGGTATATTTGTGATTTTAGCAATGTGGATGATATTATCAGTACACTGCCGGGCCGCTGAAAAGAATAATGATGAAAAACAGTCACAGATCGTCCGTATCGGATCCTTTGAAGATACCTTTGATTATATCGATAAAAACGGTGTCAGACGAGGATATGGGTATGAACTCCTGCAGGCTTTGGCAGGCTATACCGGATGGAAATTTGAGTACGTGAAATGTGACTGGTCCAACTGCTTCGATAAGCTTGAAAATGGTGAGATTGATGTCATGGGCGATATCTCTTACACCGATGAACGTGCACAAAGGATGCTTTTTTCAGATGAAGCGATGGGTGAAGAAAAATATATCCTTTATGCTGATTTGTCAAACATGAATATTGGAACGTCTGATTTCAAATTTATGGACGGGAAACGTGTAGGTGTGCTCATGGATACAAAACCAGAAAGTATGCTGACAGAATGGGAAAATAAGAATGGCATACATACAGAGCATGTAAATGTGAATAATAATGATGATGTCGAAAAGAAATTAGCGAACCATGAGATTGATGCTTTTGTATCTCTGGAGGAATCCATCTGGTCTGAACAGGGAATATCATCCGTTACCACGATTGGAAAATCAGGCATATATTTTACAATAAATAAAGAGCGCAGCGATATCAAGACGGAGCTGGACTATGCTATGCGCAAGTTAGATCAAGATAGTCCCTTTTTCAAGGCGGATTTGTATAAGAAATATTTTACGCTTGATTATAGTCAGGTTCTTACAGGTGAAGAAAAGTCCTGGGTGGAAGAACATGGTAACATCCGGATAGGATTTCTGAGCAATGATCCGGCGGTATTTTCCATGGAAGAAGAAACTGGAAAACTTACCGGAATGTTGGCAGAATATGTATCCTATGCCAAAGGCTGTCTGGGGAATCAGATACTGGAATTTAATATACACGAATATAATGATTATGACGAAATGATTCAGGCTTTACAAGAGCATGAGATTGACATGATTTTTTATGCCGGCAGAAATCCCAGTTTTGCAGAAGAAAAAGGATATGCACTTACAAACACAGCTTGGACTTACAGTCTGATGGCGGTAACTGATGAGAAAAATTTTGATGAGTATAATGTGTATACAGTAGCTGTGCCAAAGGAAAAAGAAGCCTTAAAGCAGCATATTGCTTTCAGTTATCCACAATGGAAGCTGGTAGATTGTGATTCGCTTGATGATGCGGCAGATATGGTCTTGAATGAAAAGGCAGACTGTTTCCTCATGGGAGCAAGCCAGGCGATGATATATGATAACAGTCGAAATTTCAAGAGTGTTCCACTTACAAAAACAATGGAGGCATGCTTTGCAGTAAGAGGTGGAGAGGGTAGTCTTTTATCAATACTGAATAAAACCTTAAAGGCCATGCCGTCTGACATGCTTACAAGTGCACTTGCTATCTATGACAGTACGGCAGATAAGGTAACATTTTCTGACTTTGTAAAAGATAATCTGATTGCTTTTTTTATTACGGCAATATTTTTTGCACTCAGTATAATTAGTATTATCCTCGTACTTTTACGAAAGGCAAGAAAAGCAGAAGCTGTTGCAAAGCTTGCAGCAAATAATACACAAAAACTCAATGATAAATTGGAGATTGCTTTGAAAAAAGCAGAGGATGCCAGTCTCGCAAAGACTCGTTTTCTTAACAATATGTCACATGACATCCGGACGCCTATGAATGTAATTCTGGGCTATGCACAGCTTATGGAGAATGAACTGAAAGGAAAAGACATGCCTGAAACCTTAGAACATTTGGAAAAAATGCAGCAGTCGGGGAATCTTCTCCTGTCAATCATAAATAATGTACTGGATATGGCCCGGATCGAGAGTGGAAGGATGGAGCTTGATGAGAATTACTGCTGGATTGAAGATGTCAGGAAGTCTTTGTTTGCAGTATTTGATGAGAAAGCAAGGAAAAAGAATATTGCGCTTCATTACACGATGAATGTAGAACATGAGCATGTACTGACAGATGTTACCAAGGTGAAAGAAATATTTGTCAACATCCTGAGCAATGCTATAAAATATACTCCGTCCGGTGGTTCTGTTATGATGAGCGTAGATGAATTGCCATGCGACGAGCCAGGATACATGATTGTGAGGAACAGAGTGAGTGATACAGGAATTGGCATGAGTCAGGATTATATGACGAAGATTTTCGACGCATTTACACGTGAACAGAACACTACAAAGAGCAAAATCGCAGGAACCGGACTGGGAATGTCGATAGTCCGGAAATATGTTGATCTGCTTGGTGGAACAATAGATGTAGAGAGTGAACTCGGAAAGGGCAGCACCATTACAGTTACACTTAAACATAAGATAGCCGATGAAAGCTATTATGTAAAAAAACATATTGAAGAGTCTGGAACAGGCAGTGAAATCCTTGAAGGCAGGAATATCCTTCTGGCAGAGGATAATGATCTGAATGCAGAGATTACAGAAGCAATCCTTGAGCGTGCCGGCATTAAAACAGAACATGTGGAGGATGGCATTCAATGTGTAAATATGATAGAAAAGATGCCGGCAGGTACATATGATATGATCCTGATGGATATTCAGATGCCGAAAATGAACGGTTATAAAGCAACACAGGCAATCAGACGCCTGCCGGATAAGGATAAAGCATGCATACCTATCATTGCAATGACAGCAAATGCATTTGAAGAAGATAAGAGAGAGGCTATTGCAGCCGGGATGAATGGTCATATCGCAAAACCCATTGAGCTTGATAAACTGCTGTCGATGTTAGTGGAAGTAATAAGGCAACAAGAAAATTGCTGATTTCATGTTATACTGAATGGAGTGTCATTTTGGAAAATATGCAAAAGCAGGGAGAGATGCATTGTGATACAGAAATCGTAATTCTGATAGGAACGTCAGAGTATATTTTCAAGATGTTATTGGAGAATGGAATCGGTTATAAAAAGCCACCTGACTGAGGCGGCTTTTTGTGTGTCAGAAATTATTTCAAAGCCCAGAAAGTTATTATAAAAAATGAGGAGGAACTCTATGGAACAGAAGTCTGACGGTACAATAGCAGATAAAACATACAAAATATACATGAAGTTTTATCTTGGAAATCAGATATCAAAATAAGACCACCACATCAGTGCCGTAGAAGCTTTTGAGTTTGTCCATTCGAGCACTCATGTTGGTGAAGAGCAGATCGAGGATCGTGATTGCGGCCATGGATTCTACGACTACGACGGCGCGTGGGACGATGACCGGGTCGTGACGTCCTTTAATGATCATTTCGGTGTTTTCTCCATCTTTGGTGACGGTGGACTGTGGCTGTGAAATGGACGGAGTCGGCTTTACTGCCGCGCGGAAGATGATCTTGCTTCCGTCACTCATACCGCCGAGGACACCGCCTGCATGGTTGGTGTCTTTGGTGATCCTTCCATCTTTTGTATGGAAGGAATCATTGTTGATACTTCCTTTTGTATCTGCAGCTTTAAAGCCGTCACCGATCTCAAAGCCTTTGACTGCTCCGATGGACAGCATTGCTTTGGCAAGATTGGCGTCCAGTTTTTCAAATACGGTATCACCGATTCCTACCGGCATACCGGTAATAACACATTCAATGATGCCTCCTGAGGAATCCTGATTTTTAATACATTCTTCCAGATAGGCAGATGCTTTTTGGGCATATGCGTTGCTTGGCATATAAATCGGGTTCTGGAAAACCTCTTCCGGATGGTATTCATTTTCCGGAACAGATACCGGACCGATTGCTTTCGTATAAGCATGTACTTCAATGCCAAGTTCTTTCAAAATCTTAGCAGCAACTGCACCTGCTGCAACTCTGGCAGTAGTTTCTCTTCCGGAAGAGCGTCCCCCTCCTCTGTAATCACGGAAACCATACTTTTCATCAAATGTATAATCTGCGTGTCCCGGCCTGTATGTGTTCATAATATTTCCGTAATCACGGGAACGCTGATCCTGGTTCTGTACGAGAATTGAAATCGGAGTTCCGGTCGTCCGGCCTTCAAATACGCCGGACCAGATCTGTGCCATATCACTTTCCTTACGTCCGGTTGTAAACTGGCTTTGTCCGGGTTTTCTTCTATCCAGATAAACCTGGATATCCTCCTCTGAAAGAGAAAGCCCTGCCGGACACCCGTCGATCACAACACCGATCCCCTTTCCGTGCGATTCCCCCCATGTAGAAATCTGAAACAATCTTCCATAAATAGATCCTGCCATACTATATACCATCCTTTCTGTAAGCTTTTATTTATAAAGAATTAATTTGTGAATCAGTCAAAACGAAAAAACGAACAATAAAGCAGAAGAACACTTGCGCGATGGGATTTGAAACATTTCGTTTATTCTACTACAATATATTTATGGATAATCCCCTTACATCCAGTAAGGAATTATCCATCTTGTTGCTTAAGCTGTTAGAATGTAGGTAGCAATTGGATATCGTCCTTATTCTTGGACCTTGCGTCCGTAAAATAGACTGATAACCAGCTCCTCATTCGCAGCGTTCGTTTTATGCAGGTTGAATCGCCATAG
>NZ_JAQDVB010000014.1:0-81939 GCF_027674365.1 Coprococcus sp. AM11-30B
CGTTGAAGTAGGAATGAAACATAGAAGTTTGTAACTTTTTATAAGTTTTCAGTAACGGTGGATCGGTATGGACATTGCAACAATGGTTGCAATCAATAATCTGAATATGATGACAATGATGCAGGCCATGCAGCAGAGACAGAATGTAATTACGATTTTAAGCAATGGAAAGGAAGAGCGGATTATGGAAGGTTCAATGTTAGATCAGTATATGGGAAAAAGTTGTACAGTAAGTCTTTTTAACGAAGTAGGTGCAATTAAAGGAACACTTATGGAAGCTGATTCCCAGTGGATCAAAGTGGATGCAGGGAAAAAGGGAATACAGCTGATCAACCGGAATATGGTCAGAAATATTACATTTGATAACAAATAAAAATATGCTATACTGTTCTTGAACTTTGAGTAAGGAGGAACAAACAGATGGGAAATGTACACAGTATAGACGTAGAAGAGGATCAGTTTGCATACCGTTATGATACGCAGCTTTTGATTGACAGAAGAGATGAAGATCTGGATGAAGATGAGATTGCAGAATATATATCCGAACATTTTGAAGGAAACTGTCTGATCGCGGTAGGAGATGAAGATCTGATCAAAATTCATTTCCATACAAACGAGCCATGGAAGATTCTGGAATATTGTAATAGTATTGGCGAGATTTACGATATCGTAGTGGAAGATATGATCCGGCAGTCAGCTGGGCTAAAAGGATAGTATGTACCTGATATCACTTTATTTTGACGAAGGGACAAACAAGAAGATCCAGTTATATATGGAACAGATTGCGCAAAGAACGGGCAATATGGCGATGATTGACGGAAAGGTTCCGCCACATATTACCTTGTCGGCATTTGATATGGCAGAAGAAGAGAAAGCAATCGCCGGCTTTACGGCAATGGAACAGGAATTTGAAAAAGGACAGATTTTCTGGTGCTCGGTAGGGATGTTTCTGCCACATACAATTTATTTGTCACCGGTTTTAAATGCATATCTTCAAAAGCTGTCAGAGTCTGTTTTCTCAAAGATCAGATATCTGGAGGAGGTACGGATCCAGATCAGATACCAGCCGTTTTCCTGGTTCCCGCATACAACACTGGGAAAAAGACTGAACCAGGCGGAAATGCGGGAGGCATTTGTTGTGATGCAGAACCAGTTTGCACCGTTTACAGGTGAAGCGGTTGAGATTGGGCTTGCGAGGACGAATCCATACAGGGATTTATGTAAGATAAAGTTAAAATAAAAAGAAGATTTTCGCGGATCTGAATCGACACGTGAAAATCTTCTTTTTCGCTATCAGAGGAACTATCCGAGCACAGTTCTACTAAAGTTTTCCCTCTGGAACCCTGGAAATGATCGTCCGGTTGATCCGTACCAGGAAGAAGGAGGATACCATAAGTGAAATGACCTCCGCAATCGGGAAGGACCACCACACTACATGAAGACCGCCAAGCTTTGCAAGGATATATGCGGCAGGAATCAGTACAAATAACTGACGCATAATGGAGACGATCATACTGAAAAATGCTTTTCCAAGAGCCTGAAATACTGTTCCTGATACAATACAGAACCATGCGATCAGATAGTGGATTCCGATGATCCGCAGGGCAGGAACTCCGATGGTGAGCATCTCGTCCGATGCATTGAACATACCTAAAAGTATCTGTGGGATTCCTTCAAAGCAGAGGAATCCGATGAAGGTGAGGCAGAAGGCAACCAGCATACTGAGCTTGATCGTCTTGAGCATACGTTTTCTCTGACCGGCACCATAATTGTAGGCAATGATCGGAGTAATCCCATTGTTGAGACCGAATACCGGCATGAAGAAGAAACTCTGTAGCTTAAAGTAAACGCCGAATACAGCAGTTGCGGTTGATGAAAACTCGATCAGGATGCGGTTCATGCAGTAAGTCATAACCGATCCGATGGACTGCATAATAATCGTTGGAATTCCAACTGCATAAATGGTGCCGATAATATGGAAATCGAGTCTGAACCCATGAAACTTCAGTTTCACATCATGATTGTACCGGTGGTTACAAAATCCGGCGACAAGTGCGGCAACGCATTGTCCGATCACGGTTGCAACAGCAGCTCCGGTCACACCCATTTTTGGAGCTCCGAGAAGTCCGAAGATCAGGATTGGATCAAGAATGATGTTAGTGATTGCCCCTGTCAGCTGGGAAGTCATACTGAAGATGGTTCTTCCGGTTGAAGTAAGAAGACGCTCAAAGAAGACCTGTGCAAGCAGCCCGAAAGAAAAAATTATGACGGTGCTTAAGTACTCAATTCCGAGTTTCATAATCTCCTGGTCAGCATTTCCAATCTGACTTGCGTAAAAAGGACGGACGATCGTAAAGCCAAGAATGAAAAATACGAGATAGCTGAAAAAATATAAAACGGCAGCGTTGCTTGCAGTTGCATTTGCTTTTTTGAAATTTTTCTCTCCAAGTGATTTGGAAAGGAGTGCATTCATGCCGACACCGGTTCCGGTTCCAACTGCAATAAGCAGTGTCTGGAGTGGAAAGGCAAGTGAAACGGCGGTCAGTGCATTTTCCGATAATTTAGCGACAAAAATACTGTCTACGATGTTGTACAAAGCCTGTACCAGCATAGAAATCATCATAGGCAGAGACATATTAAATAATAGTTTTCCGATGGGCATGGTACCCATTTTGTTTTCTGCAGGTGCAGATGTATTTTCCTGATTCATTTTCTCATTCCTTTCTGTTCTGATAAAAGAGTAAAAATATTGTAAAAACAGCCACTAAACACATATGATATAGGAAAATACGAAGATAATCAAGTGGAATAAGGGAGTATAAATTGACTTCTTTCGGACAGACGGGTATAATTCTTGTTATATGGAGAAATAGGAAAGGGATATACTAGAATGAGTAATACAAATCAGAAAATCGAAACTTTAAATAAACTGCGTACTACAGAGGCAATTTATGTACTGATGTCATCCTGTACAAGAATGCCATATGTGGTCTGCGACCCGGAGACATTTGATGATGAGATCCTTCTTTACTACACAGAAGCGGAAGCGAAAGAAGAGGCTATGAAGCTTCAGAAGGAGGGAAATCCAATGCAGCTTGTCAAGGTGGATGAAAATTCCCGCCTGTCATTTTTTACCGGGTTGTTTCCGATGGGAGTCAACTGTATTCTGGTGGACAAAGGGTTGGACGGACAGATTACTGTGCAGCTTGACGAATTGATCACGAGACCGAAGGATGAAGAACTGCCAGAAGGAAAAATACGTGTAGAGAATCCGGAACTGGTGCTGACTGCAGCGTATTTTATGCAACAGATGAGAAAGCCGGATAAACCGGAGATGACGGATGAGTTAAAAGAACTGAACGAAGAAATGCTTGCCCATTATCAGGAGGGGCGTTATATTGTGACTGTTCAGGAGGACAAAGGAATTCCGATTTTGAAACAGAAAGATGGGAAAGTGTATCAGCCAATCTTTACGGATGTGCAGGAAGTTAAGAAATTCCAGAACCTGAACAAGGGTGTGACATTGAAAACCGCTGTTGTAGAAGGAAGTAAGATTCCGGAAATTCTTTCACCGGAAGCATTTGGCGTTGCAGTCAATCCGTTTGGGGTGAACCTGCAGTTGCAGATAAACAGAAAACCGGCGAAAACGAAAGAAAACGAAAATAAAACACAAGAATAATCGAAAATAAAAAAGAAAAAATGAAAATTGCAAGAGGAATCCTGATCTGCGGAACAGGTATCGGGGTAAGCATTGCTGCCAACAAAGTTCCGGGAGCTTATGCAGCACTGGTTAACAATGTATATCAGGCTCAGAGAGCACAGCTCAGTAATAATGCCAACATTATCACACTTGGTGCACAGGTTACAGGAATTGAGCTCGCAAAATGCCTCGTAAAAGAGTACTTAAGCGTAACTTTCGATCCGGAATCCCGTTCTATGCCAAAGGTGGCAAGAATTACAGAATACGAAAAAGAAGGTAAATAATCTGAGTTATTCAGAAAGCGTAAAGGGCAGTCCATCAAGGGCTGCTTTTTGCTATAGAAAAACACGATAAGGATATACAATTATAGTATAAATGTATTTGAGATAGAAGGGAAAATGTGATAACATTAGATAGCAAAATTCAAAAAGGGGAAAAGGAAAAAGAGATGAAAAACAAGAAGCTATGGATATTTGGGGGAATCATCCTTTTGATTGTGATCCTGAATCATATTTTTGACTGGTCTTCTTACATAAGTACTGCAGAAAATCTTGAATTTATGAAGCGGATAGTGCAGAATAATCTTCCTCTGGCAATTCTATTGTATATGGTATTGACAGTTGTTGGGTGTGTGGTGCTTGCGCTTCCGGGAGTGACGTTTGCGATACTGGCAGGACTTCTCTTTGGACCAGTAATCGGTACGATTTGTTGTTCTCTGGCAACAACGATCGGGGCGGTTCTTGCATTTATTGCAGGACGTTTTTTCTTGAAAGACAGTATTGGACCAGTGGTTGCAAAAAACCGTATCTTGAAAAAATGGTTGTTTGACGATACTGGCTGTAATGAATTATTTGTTCTTATGATTACACGTCTGGTTCCGGTATTTCCATTTAATCTGCAGAATTTTGCGTATGGTATTACAGATATCCGTTTTAGTACGTATGCAATTGGTTCGTTGATATTTATGCTACCTGGTACAGCGATGTATACGGTTGGTACAGCAGGCCTTGCGGATAAGGAGAATAGGTTGCTTTATATTGGAATAGCAGTAGTGCTGGCAGTTGTAGTCACGATAATCGGGATAATCCTGAAAAAGCGTTACCTGAAAGATGACCTGGAAGAAAATAAGGAATAAGGAGTAAAAAGTATGGAAAAAAAGAAAAATATTTGGGTGGGGAAAATAGTAGTGATCGTTTTGATTATTGTATCAATCGGAAGTTATTATGTATTTCCGTCCGTAAAACATGTGATGAATCAGGTATTTAAGATGTTTGCTAGTGGAGACTTTGCAGTGGTCAGAGACTTTGTAGCATCTTATGGGGCATATGCGGCATTGATTTCATTTTTGCTTATGATTTTTCAGTCGATTGCAGCGCCACTTCCGGCATTTCTGATTACATTTGCAAATGCGAATCTTTTTGGATGGTGGCAGGGAGCTATTCTGTCATGGAGCAGTGCGATGGCAGGAGCAGCGGTATGCTTTTTCATTGCAAGAATACTTGGACGTGATGTGGCAGAAAAGCTTACGAGTAAAGCTGGAATGCAGCAGATAGATACATTTTTTGAAAAATATGGAAAGAATACAGTTCTGATCTGTCGTTTGCTTCCGTTTGTTTCGTTTGATATTGTAAGTTATGCAGCAGGACTTACTTCGATGTCGTTTATATCTTTTTTTGTGGCAACTGGTGTAGGACAGCTTCCGGCAACGATTGTATATTCTTATGTTGGAGGAATGCTGACAGGAGGAGCGAAGCTTCTGGTGACAGGACTGCTGATCCTGTTTGCTCTGTCGGCACTGATTTTTATGGGGAGAAAGATCTACATGGACAGACAGAATAAAAAAGCAAAATAAATGATATAAAAAAGTCATTATCTATGGATAGGATAATGACTTTTTCTGTACAATCTTTAGAAAAAATTTACACAATCTTTCTTGAATCCCATTTCATCAGGTACTATAATGGACGTTATTAAGGAAATTTGGAGGATGCTATGCTGTTTCAAAATACAGGACTGACCAGGGCGATGTATCAGTTTTTTCAGACACTCATTTATGTTGCCCCTGCCACACTATTTGCTGTTTCGCTGCATGAATTTGCACATGGATATGTGTCATATAAACTCGGGGATATGACACCAAAATATGACGGAAGACTGACCTTGAATCCATTTAAGCATCTGGATGTGTGGGGAACGTTATGTCTGCTTGTCTTTCATGTGGGATGGGCAAAGCCGGTAAGGATCAATACCAGGAATTATAAGAATAAAAAAAGAGATACAATTCTTGTGGCAGCAGCGGGAGTAGTCATGAATTTCCTGCTTGCGTTTGTCTGTATGATTCTGCACGGGCTTTTGTATAAGTATGGATCGAGTGGGTTGATTCTGAATTATCTTTATGTGCTTACTTATTATGGAGCAGTGCTGAATATTGGACTTGGTGTGTTCAATCTGATTCCGATTCCGCCCCTTGACGGATCGAATATTCTTGCTGAGATTTTTCCGAGGGTAGCAGAGTTTTACTGGAAGATCCGACCGTATAGTATGTGGATTCTGCTTCTGTTACTTGGAACAGGAATTCTGGATGTGCCGATCAGTCTGCTGAATTCTGTAGTAATCAATGGAATGTGGAGTTTTGTGAAAGCAATTCTGAGAGTTGGATTTGTGACGACCGGTGGAGGAACGGTGATTTAAGAGAAAGGTGAAAAAGAGCCGGGAAACGGTGTAAGTGAAAATAGAAAATTGCGTATAGGAAAATGCAGGTAGTCGAGAGGATTACCTGCATTTTTTGTATACATTGTAAAACTGAAAAGAAATAAGGAAATATTACGAAAGACATTCAATAAAAATGTCTTTCGTATAATATGTAAGGCATTTAGAATGGAACATCCATTTCATTTTCGGATGTATCGCTTTTGGATTCATCAGACGCATCAGGGGTGGAAGACTTTGGAAGTCCTCCGGATACGGCAGTCTTTGCACTGATTCCGTTGATCTCAACGCGGTCGTCAACGACAATGACCAGGCATTTCTGACCATCGATAATACGTGTTTCTACAAGATCCGCGCATTCCGGGTTTACCTGAATGGTGATGTCCGGAGTTTTGATCTCGAATTTTTTGAGGTTTGCAATATTGGAGGCAAGGAGTGTACTGTGCTCTCCGGCAGCAGAATCGTACTGCTCATCGAATGTTTCCAACTTTTCTTCTTCGACACCGCTTTTGGCAAGGAGGTATTTAACTTCTGCTTTGTCAAGGGCAAGTGGTTCCGGATTTTCAGAATTCTGTTCAATCATTTCATTTAAGTTTTCGTGGATATTTTTGACCGTATCGTAGTCGCAGTCATCACCGAGCGTTTCTTCGATTAGTGTACGGAAAGTATCCTTCTGATCTCCGGCGGTGAGTGGCGGAACACATCCAAGAAGCAGATCGGTCAGACCGTTTCCGAGATTCTCTGCATTTTTTGAATAATAAAGCAGATTGTGAATATCGGTGCTGCGGTCATTAAAAGCAGGGAAGAGGAAACCGGCATCCGGCATCTCTACGATCCAGTCACGGATACGCTCATGGAAGCTGTTTTCTTCTGCGTGATAACTGAGTCCTGGCTTGGAAAGCTTGACCGGACAGAAGGTACACATGATGTAATCATAGACTTCATCGGATGCATCGAACATTTCACTTCCGTCCGTTGATTTTCCCGGAATATCGTAGGCTGCATGGATGAGCAGGATCAGATAGTTCTCGGCATAATCATAGGAATCGATGACGCGATTATAGAATTCTTCCAGAAGAGCGTCGTCAGTAAGCCGGCTGTTTCTTAATTTGAGAAGAAATTCCTGTGTACCACCTTCCGATTCGGTCTCCAGAGGAAATTCCATATTCAGAAGATTTTTTCCGATCGTACCAGACAAGGACTTTCTGAAAATGTCAAAATACTTGAACATTTCCTCTTCCGGAAGAGAAAGGAAAGCATCTTTCATCTCCGTTTTTTTCTCTTTTTCACCATCTACATAGCATCCGCAGATACGGGTGATCGCACAGTTGGATGGTGTGAACTGCTTTTTGATTTCAGTAACTTCTTTTTTATTCATAGTAAGTAAATCCCCTTTTGGTAATTGTGATTTTGTAAAAGACTGATGCTTATGAATTATAACATATTTTGAGGAAGAGTGTGATTAGGAGAGAAAAATATTTGATTATTTCCAGAACAATGTATATACTAAGTATATACATTATATGGAGGTGAATTTTATGCAAACACAGGTAAAAGCATGGGGAAATAGTCAGGGAATCAGACTTCCAAAAGATATTTTACAAGAGGCCAATGTAGAAATAAATGATATGCTGGAAGTAAAAGTATCGGATGGTATGATTATGCTTGTTAAGACCTTCAGGCATCAAAAATTAGAAGAAAGAGCTGAAAAGTTTGGTGGTAAGTTAAATCTTGATGGAGAATATGAATGGGATAAGCCGGAAGGAAGAGAGGTGTGGTAGAAAATGGAGATACAGCAGGGGGATGTTTTAAAAGTGGAAAAAATTAAGGATCCTGTATTTGTTGCAAGTAAAAATTTTTTTAATCAGTCGGGAGAAATAATTGGCTGTCCAATATTAGGAGAGAGTACAGAAAGCCCACTTCACATTTATGTTGAAATGGATGAAAATAAAGGTTATATCCAATGTGAACAAATGAAAATGTTAGACTTGAGAGTCAGGGGGTATAAAATAATAGATCGTGTAAAAATGGCAGATGTAATTAATGTAACAGACGCAATACAGAGTATATTCGACTATATATAAATGCAGGGAACCAATCCGGAACCCTGCATTCATAATATCTGTTATTAAGCCATCATTCCTGTGAGAATATCATTCACAAGCTTTCCGTCAGCTTTTCCTTTTACTTTCGGCATCAGTTCTTTCATGATACGTCCTTTATCCTTTGGTGTCGGAGCATCAATTCCAAGACCGGAAAGGACACCTGCGATCACTTCTTTGATCTCAGCTTCGTCCATCATCTTCGGAGCATACTGTTCAAGAACAGCGATACGTTTCTCGCATTCTTCAATAATGTCCGTACGATCAGCAGGAGTCATCTCCAGAGTTTCTTTTGTCTGTTTGATCTCTTTTAAGATAACCTGAACTTCTTCTTCTTCGGTAAGATCGGCACGTTTGTCGATGGCTTTGTTCTTAAGGGCTGCAAGAAGAGCAGATAATGTCTCTTTTGTGTCCTTATCCTTTGCTTTCATGGCTGCGACCATAGCGCTTCTTACTTCATCAATTTTACTCATTGTATATTCCTCCAAACTTGAGGCAAAATGCCTGTCTGCACTTTATTGTAGCAGATGGGAAAAGAATTTTCAATCTCTGGAAGAGGAAAACTTGGGTGGCTATTTTTCAAAAAGTGCGGTATACTGATAGGAATGAATTAGGGATAGATGAGAGGTTACGCGATAGGATGAGTGGCTGTACATTATGTCCGCGGATGTGTGGGGCGGACAGGGAGAATGGGAAGACAGGTTTTTGCGGAGAGACAGGGGAGATCCGGGCGGCGAGAGCGGCGCTTCATATGTGGGAGGAGCCCTGTATTTCCGGAAAGGAAGGATCAGGGACGGTCTTTTTTACGGGATGTACTTTAAGATGTGTGTTCTGTCAGAACCATGAGATTGCGGGAAGCAAGGTTGGCAAAGTGATTTCAGAAGAGCGGCTGGCGGAGATCTTTCTGGAACTTCAGGGGAAAGGTGCGAATAATATCAATCTTGTGACGCCGACGCATTTTGTGCCGCAGATCATCCGGGCGCTTCAGAGTGCGAAGGAGCAGGGGATGTATTTGCCGGTTGTTTATAATACAGGCGGTTACGAGAGAGTGGAAACCTTGAAAATGCTGGATGGTCTGGTGGACATTTACCTGCCGGATTTCAAATATTTAAATACAGATCATGCGAAAAAATATTCGATGGCGGAGGATTATCCGGAGGTTGCGAAGGCGGCTATTGCTGAGATGGTAAGACAGGCAGGGAAGCCGGTATTTGATGAGCGCGGAATGATGAAGCGTGGCGTGATCGTGCGTCATCTGCTTTTGCCGGGATGTCTTGCGGATGGAAAAAGAGTGGTGAAATATTTGCATGAAACTTATGGAAACCGGATTTATATGAGCCTGATGAGCCAGTATACGCCACTTGAGAGTCTGGATGCGGCAAAATATCCGGAGCTGAATCGAAAAGTGCCGGAGTATGCGTATGAGAAACTGGTGGACTATGCGATCTCGCTTGGTGTGATGCAGGCGTTTATACAGGAAGGGGATACGGCAAAGGAGAGCTTTATTCCACCGTTTACACTGGAAGGAGTATAGGAAAGGAGATTGATATGAAAAGACAGGTGACAATGGAAGAAATTTCAGATGGAAAATTATATGCCAGCAATGATCTGGTAAAAGCAGACTGTGGCGATTGTGAGGGATGCCACGCCTGTTGTACGGGGATGGGAAGCTCGATTGTGCTGGATCCGCTGGATATTGTCCGGATTTGCAGGGGAACAGGAGCGGCTTTTGAGACTTTGCTTGCAGGAAAGATTGAACTGAATGTGGTAGACGGAATCATTTTGCCGAATCTGAAGATGGCAGGAGCGGAAGATGGCTGTGGTTTTCTGACTGAGGAAGGAAGATGTGGAATTCATCCATTTCGTCCGGGAATCTGTCGGCTTTTCCCACTTGGAAGATATTATGAGGAAAATGGTTTCCGCTATTTCCTTCAGGTACATGAATGTCAGAAAAAGAATCGGGCGAAAGTAAAGGTCAAAAAATGGCTTGATACACCGGATCTGAAAAAGTATGAAGCGTATATTGCCAGATGGCATGGATTACTGATTCAGTTACAGGAATACATTGCAGCACATCCGGAGAGTGCGAAGGCGGTCAGCATGGATGTACTGAAGAGATTTTACCTTACTCCGTATCGGACGGAAGAATTTTACAGTGAGTTTTTCCGGAGAATAGACGAGGCAAAAAAGGCATATTGTTAAATACAATTGAAATAATCGGCAGCCAGGGAGTATTGAGCTGTCAGAAATTCTGGAAAGGTGCCACGGAAACCGGAACCTTGCGGCAAAAGAGCTGGGGATCAGTACGACGACGCTCTGGCGGAGGATGAAGAAATATGGCGTGGAAGCAAAGTATGATGAATAGCTGATGAGAAATAAAGAATAAAAAAAGATAGGACAGACTTTTTAATACCCGTTGTGAGGGTGAAGGAAAGGCTGTCCTGTTTTTTGACGAAAATCTGTAAGTAAACTTATCTGTCAAGAATATTTTCTTATATAGGCAAAACTGTACACGGATATGGAAGATATGTGCACAGGAATCCGTGTCTGGGATTTAAAAATATCACAACTGCAAGGCAAGATATAAAAGCACCGCATCCTTGAAAACACGCGGATTCAGCCCGCATTTCTGGTAAATATGATTCAACTTGTACTGCACTGTGTTTTTGTGAAGAAACAACTTCTGGCTGGTTCCGAGAAGAGACATATTTGCTTCAAAGTAAGTCTGAAGCAGATTTCTTTCTTCATCAGAAAGTGCAGAGATCGTTTTTTGCAGATAAGCATTTTTTTCCTGCTCCGAGATGGAAGAGAGCAGAATTTCCAGTGTCATATCATCGAAAAAAGCAATCCCGTTTTCCGAACTCCGGCAGTATTTCAGCGCAGTGAGTGCAGACTGGTAAGAAAGAGAAAGCTGGAAAAGCTGACATTTCTTTCCGACTGCAATGGAGAGCAAAGCTCCACAGTCTGCGGTAAAATCAGCCAGTATCTGATAGAGAGCGGCTTTGCCGGAGTTTTCCAGCACGGCAAGATATTCATTTGGATAATAAAAGGTATAAAGAGTAATACCAAGCGTGCCGAAAAGTCCGATGATCTTCTGTTCAAGGGAAGAAGAGTTGTTGTGTCCATCCGGTGATGACTGGATGATTAGAAGCCGTTTCTTTGTCCCTGGATTTACCTGAAGATCTGAAAGGCAGGTGTCCAGATAATCCGGATCAGCAATCTCATTCCGGATCAGGGCATCGATAACAAAGTGTTTTTTATCTTCCAGAGAGCGGCTCAGTCGGTTCAGCTCTTTTTCACGGATCAGCAGATGGGTAATCCGGTCGGCAAGATGGACGTACTGGCGGACCTGGTCCGGTTCTCCGGTAATTCCGATCACTGCAAGAAAACTGCCGTGATAATAGAGTGGCATATTGATCCCTTTTTGTGTTCCGGGAAAATCATCATCTGAAAAAACTTCGATTGTCTGTTCTGTCTGGGCGGCTTTGTGACCGATGGCATGAAACGTACCAATCCGGTCGGCGTTGGTACTTGCAAAAATCATTCCCTGCTTATCGATAAAATTGATGTCCTGTCCGCAGGTGTCTTTGATCGTGTTTACTACCTGAAAGGCAAGTGATTTGTCTAACTTCATTTTAAACATCCTCCGATTCTGGAAAAGAAGTTGCGGGAATGATGCAGATGCTTATCCAGTATTTAACAGGATAAAGAGAACGGTATCATTACCACTTATTTAAGAATTGTAGCATTATTTGGAGAGAGGAACAAGGTCGAAAGGTACAAGGGGAAGATTGCATAAAAGAAGAACTGGAAAATGTATATGATTCACAAAAATGCAATATATGAATGAAAGATTTCAAAATATGAAATAAAACAATTGCTGAAAAAGTATAGATTGACAGAAAAATATCATGTTGAAATGAAAATGAAATGATTTTGAAAACTTCATTACGGTATATGAAAAATTGTAAAGAATACATAAAAAAAGTACATAGGTATTGATGAAAGAGTCAATAGAATTTATGTCTTTTTTTTCGTACAATAGCATTGTCAGATAAATGACAGCGCGCTGACATAATGAACGAGTAGAGGAAAGATTAGTAAAGAGGTAACCAAATATGAGCGAATCAACTAGAATGATGCTGGGACTGGCAATCGGTAAAAAGAAAGAAGAATGGGCACTTGCAATTCAGTTTGGAAAGTGTCCCTTTATGGATAATATGTAGGCAATTTGCGTTATGGAAGTTGCCTGCATATTTGTCATTGCTTAAAACTACATAGACGGATTGTTTACGGCAAAACTTAATCTGCAATATTTGCGATCACTGAGAGGTTTGCAGAGTCATCCAGAGAAATGGTAACAGAAGAACTGTTATCAATGGTTCCGGAGAATGTGTTAGAAAAGGATGTTCCCTTTGCAACTTTTCCGAAAACATGGATAGAATAAACACTGGATCGAGGAAGTTCTACGGTTTCGGAAGAACCGGTCTTCACAAGTGACAGCTTTTCATTTGATGAAGAATCATTGTTACAGATGAAATGAAGATCTGTCAGGTCGTAGATCGTTGTGTTATTGATGGTAAGTATTTTTGGCTGACTGGACAGATCTGTGCCGGTTGTTTTTCCACAGGCAAGGACGGTTAGTCCGATAAACATGGCTGCGACCACACAGATGATCAGTGTAGGAAAAGAAGAAAATCATAAAGAAAAGAGAGTATTTCTGTAAAAACTATACAAAAACACTCTCTGAAATTTGTAAATAATGTTAAAACTATAACAGACGGAATACCTGTTCTACAGCTGCTGTCATATTTGATTTTGCATTTTCGGGATCCATTGCTTCGGCTAGTGTTGTGATCCCACGGACGATCGGGAAGAATGCATCGATTCCGGCCGCATTGCAGGCTGTTGCTTCCGGGGTGACGCTTCCGGCAAAAGCAACGACTTTGGAGCCGTATTTTTTTGCAAGTCTTGCCACACCGACAGGAGCTTTTCCCATAGCGGTCTGGTGATCGAGGCGTCCCTCGCCGGTAACAGTGATATCTGTATCTTCTAATTCTTTTTCCAGTTCGACAGCGTTAAGAATCAAATCGATTCCAGGAGTCAGCGTAGCATTTAAATAACTGAGAAATGCAAAGCCAAGACCACCTGCAGCACCAGCACCTTCTGCAGATGCATAATCATTATGAAGAAATTTGGAGGTAACAGAAGCATAATGATTCATTGCCTGATCCAGTTCTTCTGCTATTTCCGGTGTGACACCTTTTTGCGGACCATAAATATAGGTAGCTCCGTTCTTTCCGCAAAGTGGATTAGTTACATCACAGGCAATATGAAAATTGCATTCTTTGAGAATTGGGTTAGCTTTTTCTTTTATAATAGAAGATACCCGTTCAAGCGCCTGTCCGCCTTCGCCGATATCCTGTCCATTTTCATCGGAAAATTGATAGCCAAGTGCCTTAAGCATTCCAATTCCACCATCATTTGTTGCGCTTCCTCCAATTCCAATAATGAAATTGCGGATACCGCGTTCCATGGCATCTGCGATCATTTCACCGACACCGTAAGTGGTTGCAGTAAGTGGATTTTTTTCAGATTCTCTTACCAGGATAATTCCGGCAGCGGCAGCCATTTCGAGGATGGCAGTATTTTTTTCTGCCAGATATCCGTAATGTGCATTTACCGGAGTACCAAGAGGACCAGTCACTGTAAGATCAATACGCTCACCACCAAGTCCTGCAATCAGGGCATCTGTGGTGCCTTCACCACCATCTGCAAGTGGTTTTACGACAACATTCGCATCCGGGTGTGCTTTTAAGATTCCTTCCTTTGCAGCCATTCCGGCTTCAATCGAAGTGAGACTTCCTTTAAATGAATCAATTGCAACTACAACTTTCATAATTTCTAATCTCCTTATCATTGAATTTATTTTATAATAAATCCAGTGTATCATGGATTGAAGAAAAAAAGAATGTTATAAGAAATAATAAAAAGAATAAATAAACATAAAAATATGTCCCTTATAACATTTGCAAAAAGTGGGATATTTCCTATAATATGATGTAAGTGTCAAAAGTATCAATTGCGTTTGTGCTCGCACAAATAAGCAATGAAGCAATCCGGTTACATCAGTGAGTGGCAAAATTTACTTTTGACACTCATATCATAAGATAGTAAAAACAGACAGTAAGGAACAGAAAAACAAAATGCAGGGAGTGGAAATCATGAATAAAAAGGAGATAAAACTGAGTAATGGATGTGATTGCCATTCCAAGAAGTGGAAAGGCAGAACATGTACTGCAGAACTTGGAGGCGGGAAAGGTTCATTTGACAGAGGAGGAATATGCCAGATTAGATGCTGCTTTTCCGGCACCTCGGAAAAAACATATCTTGATATTGTGTAAATCCAAGTGGAATGTGGACGGTGAGATACAAATTAAAAAAATAGAGAAAGACCACATTTATAGATAAACAAAATAAAACTTATTGAAAATTCAAAAAATTGTTTTGCATTCTTGTTCTTTTTATGATATTGTCTTTAGAGGTACAATAATTCAGGGAGGAACAAGAAATGAATAATTACATGTATCTGGTCCCGAGTGCAGCTGTTATTGCTTTATTATTTGCAGCATATCTTGCTGGTAAAGTAGGAAAACAGGATGCAGGTACGGACCGCATGAAAGAGATTGCAGGCGCAATCGCGGAGGGCGCAAGAGCTTTCCTCATGGCTGAATACAAGATTCTGGTCATTTTTGTAGTAGTACTTTTTGTACTGATCGGATTTGGTATCAGCTGGGTAACAGCAGTATGCTTTGTAATTGGAGCACTTTTCTCAACAGTTGCAGGATACTGTGGTATGACAGTCGCTACAAAAGCGAACGTAAGAACTGCTAACGCAGCAAAAGAAAGCGGAATGAATAAAGCATTATCAATCGCTTTTTCTGGCGGGGCCGTTATGGGAATGTGCGTAGCAGGTCTTGGAGCACTTGGCGTAAGCCTTGTGTACATTGTTACAAAGAACGTAGATGTGCTTTCAGGATTCAGCCTTGGTGCATCTTCAATCGCACTTTTCGCCCGTGTTGGTGGTGGTATCTACACCAAAGCAGCAGACGTTGGTGCAGACCTTGTTGGTAAAGTAGAAGCAGGTATCCCGGAAGATGATCCGCGTAACCCGGCTGTTATCGCTGACAATGTAGGTGATAACGTAGGTGACGTTGCAGGTATGGGAGCTGATCTTTTTGAATCTTATGTTGGTTCACTTGTATCAGCACTGACTCTTGGAGCAGCAGCAGGAGCTGTATCCGGAGTTCTTTATCCGCTTGCGATCGCAGGATGTGGTCTGATTGCTTCTATCATCGGAACCTTCTTTGTGAAAGGTGATGAGAATTCGAATCCACAGAAAGCTCTCACAAAGGGAAGCTATGCAGCTTCTAGCGTAGTTATTGTTGTAGCACTTGTACTGAGTAATGTACTCTTCGGAAAGATGAGTGCGGCAATTGCCGTTATCGCAGGTCTGGTTGTTGGTGTGATCATCGGTAACATCACAGAGTACTACACATCAGCAGACTACAAACCGGTTCAGGGAATCGGAGAACAGTCAGAGACTGGTGCAGCTACTACAATCATCAGTGGTCTTGCGGTAGGAATGAAATCTACAGCAATCCCGCTTCTCCTGATCTGTGTAGGTATCTTTGTATCTTACTCAGTTGCAGGACTTTACGGAATCGCACTTGCAGCAGTAGGTATGCTTTCTACAACAGGTATCACAGTTGCCGTTGATGCATACGGACCGATTGCAGACAATGCAGGTGGTATCGCAGAAATGTCAGGATTGGATGAATCTGTTCGTGAAATCACAGATAAGCTTGACTCAGTAGGAAATACAACTGCAGCTATGGGTAAGGGATTCGCGATCGGATCAGCAGCCCTTACCGCACTTGCACTTTTCGTATCTTATGCACAGGCAGTTGGTCTTGAAGCAATCAACCTTCTTGACTACAGAGTAATCATCGGTATCTTTATCGGTGGTATGCTTACATTCCTCTTCTCAGCATTTACTATGGAGTCTGTATCAAAGGCTGCATACAAGATGATCGAAGAAGTAAGACGCCAGTTCCGTGAAAAACCGGGCATTATGAAAGGTGAAGAAAAACCGGATTATACATCATGCGTTGCAATCTCTACCACAGCAGCTCTTCACGAAATGCTGCTTCCGGGTGTGATGGCAGTCGTAGTACCGTTGATCGTTGGTATCGTTCTTGGTGTGGAATCCCTCGGTGGATTACTTTCCGGAGCACTTGTTACAGGTGTACTTATGGCAATCTTCATGTCCAACGCTGGTGGAGCATGGGATAATGCTAAGAAATACATCGAAACAGGACATCATGGCGGAAAAGGAAGCGAAGCTCACAAAGCAGCAGTTGTTGGTGATACAGTAGGTGATCCGTTCAAGGATACATCAGGACCGTCTATCAACATCCTGATTAAACTTATGACAATTGTTTCACTTGTATTTGCACCGTTATTCTTATCAATCGGTGGATTACTGTAAGAATTGAATAAAGTAAAAGAAATCCTTCATTTGCGGGAAACCGCAGATGAGGGATTTTTTTGTAAAAGGCACGAATTATTTGATTTATAAATAAGACGAGCAAATTATAGTTAAATACGATAAGACAATCTATAGAAATAGGACTGGTTTGATGTTAGAATGAAAAAGTGATGTAAGATGACAAAGGAGAGAGAAAAATGATAGAAGAAAGTATGATTCGGGAAAAATTTATAAAAGGATATGATTGCTCTCAGGTCGTTCTGTCTTATTTCGCAGAGAGACTTGGGATTACGGAAGAGATGGCGAATAAAGTCTCGGCTTGTTTTGGAGGTGGAATGATGCATGGGGATACATGCGGTGCATTTACCGGAGCAATCATGGTTGTTGGATTAAAATATGGACACTGGGATGTGAATACTCTGCTTCGGCAAAAAGAAGAAATGATGAACAAATATGCAGAATTTAGAGCATTGTTTCTGGAAAAGTTTGCAACAAACAGTTGCAAAGAGTTACTAGGCTATGATGTATCGCTTCCGGAACAGCTTGAAGAAGCACTTTCGAGTGGCAGAATGCTGGATTTTTGTCCTAAAGTAGTGGGAAGTGTGATTGAAATGTTGGAGGAAATATTATAGATGAAAGATGCACTTATTTTATTTACGAGGGTGCCGATACCAGGACAGACAAAGACCAGGCTGATGCCTTTTCTAACTGGGGAAGAGTGCGCGCGTCTGCATGCCTGCTTTGTAAAGGATATATATGAAAAAGCAAAGCAGGTGGATGCGGATATTTTCGTGTTTTTTACACCAAAGGATGAAAAGAAGCTACTACAGCAAGTTCTTGATAATGAGACAGTATGTCTTCCACAATTTGGTGATGATCTTGGTGAAAGGATGAAGAATGCGATTGGAATCGTACTGAGAATGGGGTATGAGAAAGTAATTCTGATCGGGACAGATATTCCGCAGATTCACCCGGAAACACTGAAAAATGCATTTGATAATCTTGGGGGAAAAGATATTGTGATTCATCCTACATTTGATGGAGGGTACTATCTGATCGGAATGAAAAAAGAATATGATTCTATATGGAAAATTGAACGATACGGAACGAATACAGTTATTTATGATACCTTACAGCACATGAGAAATGAGAAGCTCTCTACGGCGGTAGGTCAGATGTATTATGATGTGGATGATAAGGGAGATTTGTACCACCTGTATGAGGATATTGAAAAGGGAGCAATTTGTAACTGTCCAATTACGATTGATTATCTGGAACTGGGACTGAAAGGAAAGCTGGATAAAAATTATGAATAAGTGGGATTTGGATGCATGTATCCATTGTGGAAAATGTACCAGAAGTTGTCTGTTTCTGGAAAAATACGGAATTGATCTGCCGGTATTAAAAGAAAAACCGGAGCTGGCATATCATTGTTTCTTGTGTGGAACCTGCGGGTGTGTCTGTCCAAAAGGAATTGATGGAAAAGAGATTGCACTTGACAGTCGGAGAAAATTGGTTGAAGACGGAGGTGGGAAGCTTCTTGATAATTCATATGACGGACTGCTCTTAGAAAAGAATCCGTACAAATTTGCAAATTACCGCCATTCAAAAAAGAAAGCAGTTTTTTTTACGGGATGTAATTTTCCGTCTTTTTTTCCGAAAACGACAGATAAGTTGGTGGAAGAATTCGCAAAATATGATGTGGGAGTTGTATATGACTGTTGTGGGAAACCGATTGAAGAACTGGGACTTGTTTCAGAGGCAGCGGGGATCATTGAGCGAATCAACTGGAAATTAAAAGAGTCAGGAGTAGAACAGGTGATCATGGCATGTCCGAACTGCTATTATTTTTTAAAAGGACGACTGGATGCGGAGATTATCAGTGTTTACGAAAAAATGGCAGAGCTTAAAATTGGAAATATTTATCAAAAAGATAGGATTCCAATGTATTATCCATGTCCGGACCGAAAAGACAGAAAGTTTGAATATGATATGAAGCCATTCCTTGTCGGAAAGGTAGAAGATGCATTCAGAGATGTACAGTGTTGCGGGCTTGGTGGATGCGCAGCTGGAAAAGAAGCGGATGTGGCACAGGCACTGACAGACCGTGTAAAAGCATCGAGGGAGCCGGAACTTTATACATATTGCGCTTCGTGCATCTGTAGTTTCAGAAGGAGAGGATATGAAGATGCAAAGCATTTGCTACCGCTTATTATGGGAATCGATGAAAAGGTACCTCTTGGGAAAACACCTATTTTGAATCGGGCAAAATGTAAATTTAAATAGGGGAGTCGTGGGAAAAGAATGACGATTAAAGAATTAGAGGAATTTCGGATGATTTGTCAAAGAGGAAGTCTTGCGAGGGCTTCAAAAGAGCTTTTTATGTCACCACAGGGACTCAGCCGTGTACTGAAAAATCTGGAAAATGAACTGGAATGTACGTTGCTTGACAGGGTTGCCTCCGGGATAGAACTGACAGAGAGCGGACAGAGGCTGTATGATTATGCGAATACGGTTCTTAGCGAATATGACAAATTGAAAAAAGAAATTGATATGATACGTGCGAGTGAGGAAGGGACAGTAGAACTTCTGGTTGCCTATGATATCCTGCGTTACCTGACGCCAGACTGTATTCTGGAATTTCAGAAGAAATATCCGAATGTGACATTTTCTTATATGGAATATCCGGATCGGATCGTAGAGAAAATGCTGCTTGACAAAGAAGGGAATGTGGCATTGTCGATTGGACCATTTGCAGGAGATTGTTTTGATATGAAAAGTTTAAAAAAATGCAGTCTGGGGCTTCTGGTCTATGAAGAACATTCTCTGGCGAAAAAAAGAGAAGCAACTATTCTGGATCTGGAAGGCGAGCCTCTTTATCTTGAAAACAGCAGTTTTAAACTCAATGAGTTTATTCAGAGCAGATGCTGGAACCGGGGATTTGAACCGGATATTGTATTTGAGACAAATGGATTTGATCTCTGCTATAAAATGTGCCGGCTGAAGAGAGGGATTTCTGTGACGATTGACTTTGTCCATGAAGATATGAATACAGAGGGGCTAGTCATGATTCCTTTCGCAGAAGATGATATGATCTGGGAAATCGGTCTTCTTACGCTGAAGGACAGAGCAATGGAATCATCGGTAGAAAAATTCTATAAGTATATAGAAAATTACAATAGCTAAACGAAGTGTTGCGGGGCAACAACAAAGCAGGAATGAAAAACAGCGTGCTTTTTGTTAATAATTTGTTATAATGAAGGACGGAGAAAATGAAGGAGGAAAATTTTAATGAAAAAGAGAATTGCAGCGCTGCTTTTAAGTACTGTGATGGCGTTTTCCTTAACAGCATGTGGAAACAGCGCAAAGACAGAAAAAGCAGACAACAAAGAAACCAAGCAGACAACCGAAGCCGTAGAGGATATGAGCTTCGATGAAATGGTGGATGCAGCCAAGGGTACAACCGTTACATTTTACGGATGGGGCGGAGATGATAGCTTAAATGACTGGCTTGACAACTACTATGCACCGCGTCTGAAAGAAAAATATGACATCACACTGGAACGTGTACCGATGGATATTGATGTGATTTTAAGTCAGCTTTCCGGTGAAATTTCAACAGATAAAAAAGATGGCGATATCGATATGATCTGGATTAATGGAGAAAACTTCAAGACCTGTAAAGAAAACAACATGCTTTACGGACCGTTTGCAGAAGAACTTCCGAACTTCCAGTCTTATATTGATACAGATGATGAAGAGACAAATGCAGACTTCTGCTTTCCGATTGAGGGATATGAAGCTCCATACGGAAAAGCACAGCTTGTTATGATCGCAGATACAGCAGTAACACCGGATCTTCCGACAAACACAGATGAGTTCATGGAGTTCTGCAAAGCGAACAAAGGAAAAGTAACTTATCCTGCATTACCTGACTTTACAGGAAGTGCATTTGTTCGTAATGTGATTTACGATATCTGCGGATATGAACAGTTCATGGATATGGAAGCTGATAAAGAGACTGTAAAAGCAGCAATTGAGCCAGCTCTTGAATATCTGCGTGAACTGAATCCATACCTGTGGAATGAAGGAAAGACTTTCCCGAAGGATTCTACGGCACTGACCAATATGTACTCTGACGGAGAAGTTGTAATGGATATCTCTTACAGTGCATATTCAACAGCTACCAATATTGAAAATGGTACTTACACAGAAACATCTCAATCCTTCCAGTTCGATAAAGGAACAATTGGAAATACAAATTACATTGCAATTGCAGCAAATTCAGGAAACGTAGCAGGAGCCCAGGTAGCAATCAACGAGATGATGGATCCGGAAGTACAGGCAGATCGTTTCACAGAGATCCGTACCATTCCGGTTGTAGATTACAAAAAATTAAACGATACACAGAAAGAAGCATTTGATAAAGTTGAAATCGGTAAGGGAGTAATCTCTCAGGATGAACTTTTATCAAAACGTCTTCCGGAAATGCCTTCCGCACTTGTACCGATCATCGAAGAGATCTGGGCAGAGGAAGTAGTAGGAAAATAAAATGAAGAAAAAAATGACACCTTATATACTGTTGGTGCCGCAACTTATATTAGGCGTAGTTTTTATTATTGGTCTGGGAACTGGAATCATCCAAAGTTTAGGGGTGATTCCAGCTTTTGGGTTAACGGAACCGACGCTGAAATATTATAAGGAGGTACTGACAAGGCCGGATCTTTTGCAGTCATTAAAATATAGTATGTACATTGCATTTATGTCGGCTTTTCTTGCCACAGTAACAGGAACATTTCTGTGTGCAGTTCTGGTGAGTGCCGGAAAAGTGCGCGGAATCATTATGCGGATCGTTCAGATTCCGATCATTGTTCCCCATGTTGTTGTGGCACTCTTTATTGTAAACATTCTTTCGCAAAATGGAATCCTTGCGAGAATCCTTGCAAATGCAGGACTGATTACGGATCAGCAGCAGTTTCCGATGCTGATCTATGACAGATATGGACTTGGTGTAATTCTTGCCTATCTGTGGAAGGAAATTCCATTCATAATCTATTTTGTGATTGCTCTGATGGCGAATATCAATGGCAGTCTTGGAGAAGCAGCGGCCAATCTTGGAGCGAATAAACTTCAGACCTTCATGAAAGTAACGCTTCCTTTATGTATGAATACAGTGCTCAGTGGTTTCCTGATCATCTTTGTATTTGCACTTGGAGCATATGAGCTGCCGTTCATACTTGGAGCAACGACACCAAAGGCGCTGCCGGTTCTGGCTTATCTGGAATATACCAAGCCGGATCTGCGGGCGCGACCGTATGCGATGGCGATCAATGGAATCCTGATCGTGATCTCTCTGATTGCAGCAGTTTTATATTACATATTACTTCGCCGGAGCACGAAGAAGCTGGCAGGTTAGGAGGAATAGGAAGATGAAAAGAAAAAAGAACATCTGGGAAGGCCTGATCATAGGCATTTTTATTTTCCTGGTTATCGTACCGATCCTTACAATCCTTGTCTGGGTGGGAACTGAGAGATGGGCGTGGCCGTCGCTCATACCACAGAAATTTTCTATGAGAGCGGTGAATGGAATACTGAGAAACAGGCAGCAGCTTGTGCGACTTTGTATGTCCAGTCTTTTCATATCGGCTTCGGTCGCGTTCCTGTCGGTTGTGATTGGAACAATGACGGCGAGGGCGCTGGAATGCTATGACTTTTTTGGAAAGCGGCTGTTTTCATTTATGTCGATGCTTCCGTTTCTTGTTCCGGGAACCGTGTTTGCGATGGGGGTTCAGATTACCTTTATCAAATGTGGATTAAGCGGAACCGTTCAGGGAGTCATTATTGTCCATCTGATCTGTTCTCTTCCGTATGCAGTTACGCTGATGCAGGATGGAACAAGAGCAATTGGGGTAAAGCTGGAGGAGCAGGCAAGAGTTCTGGGGGCTGGTGCGCTTCAGGCGTTTTTTAAAGTGACACTTCCGAATCTGTTTCCGGTCATGCTTTCTGCGTTTTCGATGGCATTTGTTGTTTCGTTCAGTCAGTATTTCTTGACGTTGATGATCGGCGGGGGAAATGTCAAAACATTTGCAATCGTCATGGTTCCATATCTCGGAAGCGGAGAACGTAATTTTGCCAGCATTTACAGTGTGATATTCCTGGTGATCATGCTTCTGGTGTTTGGAATACTGGAATGGATCGTGGGACGTTTTACAAAGGCACAGGAAGTAGAATATTATTAGGCAGGAGGAGCACATGAGTCTTACAATTAAAGAACTTTGTGTAGATTTACAAAAGACAAGAATACTGAAGAATATAAATCTGGAGATTAGAACGGGAGAATTTGTTTCGCTTCTTGGCGCCTCAGGCTGCGGAAAGACAACACTGTTAAAAAGCATTGCAGGTCTTCTTGAAACGCAGGAAGGGGATATCCGGATCGATGACACATCGATTACAAATCTTGCACCGGAAAAAAGAGGAACCGTGATTGTTTTTCAGGATCTCAGACTGTTTCCGCATATGACGGTAGAACAGAATATCAGCTTTTCGATGGATCTGAAAAAAATCCCGAAAAAAGATAAGCAGGCGCAGGTAGGAGAACTGTTAAAAGCTGTCCAGCTGGAAGGATTTGAGAAGCGTAAGATCCGGGAAATGTCCGGTGGACAGCGTCAGAGGGTCGCGCTGGCAAGAGCGCTTGCGGCAGATCCGAAAATTCTTCTTCTTGATGAACCATTTTCAAGCCTGGATGAGAATCTGCGGTGCGAGATGGCAGATCTGGTAAGAAAGCTGCATCATGAGATGGGGCTTACGGTCGTTATGGTCACGCATGATAAAGAAGAAGCGATGAAAGTGTCTGACCGGATCGCTCTGATGAAAGCTGGAGAAGTGCTTCAGCATGATAAGCCGGAGAGGATGTTCTACCATCCAGAGTCCAGAGCGGTGGCAGATTATATGGGACAGACAAATTATATTTTTGGGAAAGTGGAGAATGGCAGATTCGTAAGCCGGGCAGTTTCATTTGAGACGCAGAAAGCGGAAGGAGAGTATGAACTGATGGTCAGACCATCGGCGATCACGCTGACCGTAGATGAGACGGAAAGAATGTATCAGATTGAAGAAGTTATGTTTGAGGGGGAAACAGCAGAAATCCTGTTGAAGTATGCAGATGGAAAGCTGACAGTATGGATGCTTCACCGTGACTGGATGAAACTGGGGGTAAAAACAGGAGAACTGGTTGGCATCAAAATTGATGAAAGACAGGGGATTTTGTTTCAGAAGTGATAAAAGGAGAATGGTATGCGAAAAATAATTCATGATTGTGACTGTACGTTTGGAATTAACGGGTGTGATGTAGATGATGGACTGGCACTGCTGTATCTTCTGGGGGATCCGGAAGCAGAGGTCCTGGGAGTGACGACAACTTATGGGAACAATACGCTAGAGAAGGTTTACGAAAATACAAAGAAGTTTGTAAAGAAAATCGGGCATGACGAGTTGCGCGTTTACAAAGGTGGAGCAACACCGGGAGAAACCGAAAGTGAAGCGGCACATTATCTTGCCGAGATGGCAGAAAAATATGCCGGGGAGCTGGAAATTCTGGTGACGGGTTCCGTGACAAATCTTTATGGAGCCTGGAAACACAATCCTGAGTTTTTTCATCAGGTGAAGAGTATCGTATTGATGGGAGGAACAACAGAACCACTGATCTTTGCAAAGCGGGAAATGGATGAACTTAATTTCTCCTGTGATCCGCTGGCAACTTATACGACACTTACCAGTGGAACGGATGTTGCGGTTATTACGGGTAATAATTGCCTGAAGGTACTTTTTACAAGAGAAGAGTATGAAAGAGAACTTTCGGATCTGAGTAAGGGAGTTGTAAGGCTGATCAAGAATGAGACGGATTACTGGTTTGACAATAACTGGGATGAATATGGAATTCCCGGATATTATAACTGGGATGCGATTGCTGCGGCTTACTTGATGCATCCGGAACTTTTTGAGATACAGAGAGTGGACATGCAGCTGTCAACAGAAAAGCTTACAAAGGGAAGATTGATTTTGGCAGAGGATGAAACGAAAAAGAACTGCACCCTCAAGATCCCGGTGATCAGAGATGCGGACGAGTTCCGTAGAAATCTGTATGATACCTGGATGAACGTAGAAATTGAAACCGTGAAGTAGAGATGAAAATATCAATTATTATACCAACATACAATGAAGAATCGACAATTGAAAGGCTGATGGAGACACTGGAGCCGCTGAATGAAAGATGTGAGATTCTGTTTGTAGACGGGGGAAGCACGGATGGAACACTGGCACTTTTGAAGGACCGGTATCCGGTGATTCAGTCCCCGAAAGGAAGGGCAAAGCAGATGAACATGGGAGCGGAAGAAAGCAGTGGAGATGTACTTTTTTTCCTGCACTGCGACAGTGAAGTTCCACCTACAGCATTAGAAGAGATTGAGACTGTAATGAAAAAATACCGGGCAGGGTGTTTTGGAATTGCATTTCATTCATATAACTTTTTTATGTTCACCTGCAGGGTGATCTCCAATCACAGGATTAAAGACAGAAAAGTAATGTTTGGAGACCAGGGGATTTTCATTGACCGGAAGTTGTTTTTTGAAGTGGGAAAATTTCCGGAGATGCCGATTCTGGAGGATTATCAGTTTTCACTGATCCTCAAAGAAAAAGGGATTCCGCTCGGGATGACAAGACACAGGATTTATACTTCAGACAGAAGATTTGGCGGAAATACAATCGAAAAGCTGAAAGTAATGTGGCTTATGAACCGGCTGAGAGCCATGTACCGGGATGGTGTTCCGGCAGAAGAGATTGCAAAATTATATAAGGATGTCCGTTAGGGAGTCTGCTTTATGCAGACTCCTTTACTTATTCGGAAAATCAATAAAAGAAATAGAGAAAATCAATGATAAGTGTAAGGGATTTGATTGAATAAAGACTGAAAAAATAATATAATTATAATTTAAAGGGGAAGAAAATATGTCAGTTTATATTCAAAATTTTGTCAAATTTAAGCCGTTTTTAAAAGAACTGGTTTCAAGAGACGTGAAGGTGAAATACCGGCGTTCCATACTGGGGGTTTTATGGACACTGCTGAATCCACTTCTTATGATGACGGTTTTATCCATCGTTTTCTCAAATCTGTTTAAATTTGATATAGAGAATTTTCCGTTGTATTTGTTATGTGGGCAGGTTATTTTTAACTTTTTCAATGACGCTACGACAAATGCAATGTCAGCAATTATCGGGAGTGCATCTCTGATAAAGAAGGTGTATGTACCGAAATATGTATTCGTGATGTCAAGGGTGTGTTCCAGTCTGATCAATCTGATGGCATCCTGTGCAGCGTTATTTCTGATTATGATCGGTATGCGTGCGGAGCTTCACTGGACAATGCTTCTTTCAGTTGTGCCACTTTTTTTGCTGGTGGTTCTGGCTCTGGGGATTGGACTGATTCTGGCGACGATTGCGGTGAAATACAGGGATGTTCTGCACTTGTATTCGGTGCTGATGGCAGTGCTGATGTATCTGACACCGGTTATCTATCCAATGTCGATTCTGCCGGAATGGTTATACCATCTGGTAATGATAAACCCTCTGACCAGTATTCTGATCATGTTCCGGAATGTTGTGATCTATGGCAGACTTCCAGGTCTGGTGATGCTTCTGGTGACAGCAGCAGAAGCTGTACTGTGTCTTGGAGTGGGATGCTGGTTTTTTTATAAGCATCAGGATGGTTTTATCTTTGATTTGTAGGAGTAAGGATGGAGAAAAAAGTAATTGTAAAAGTAGAAGATGTTTCCATCAAATTCAGTCTGGCATCAGAGAAATTTGATGGATTTAAGGAATATTTTATACAGAGAGTAAAGAAAAAGATTACCTATCAGGATTTCTGGGCACTGCAGGATGTGTCGTTTGAAGTCTATAAAGGAGAAACACTGGGACTGATCGGTGTAAACGGAAGTGGAAAAAGTACGATGTTGAAAATCATTGCCGGTGTCATGAAACCAACCTGTGGCAGCGTTAAGACTTCCGGTGTGATCGCGCCGCTGATCGAACTGGGAGCAGGGTTTGATTTTGACCTGACTGCAAAGGAGAACGTATTTCTGAACGGGACGCTGCTTGGATATACCAGGGAATATCTGGAGAAGCACTATGAAGAGATTGTAGAGTTTTCAGAACTGTACCAGTTTATGGATGTACCGGTGAAAAATTTTTCATCGGGAATGTTTTCGCGTCTCGCGTTTGCGGTAGCAACAATCGGACAGCCGGATATTCTGATCGTGGATGAGGTATTATCGGTAGGCGATTTCCATTTTCAGCAGAAATGTGAAGCAAGAATTAACCGGATGAAGGAGAATGGAGCTACGATTTTGTTTGTTTCGCATAATATGGAGCAGGTGAGAAATCTGTGCAGCCGAATTGTATGGCTGGAACATGGAAGAGTTCGCAGTATCGGGGATGCAGATGAGTTGTGCAGAGAATATCAGGAAGCAGAATAAGAGGGAAAAATGAAAAAAATAAAAAAGATGGCAGCAGTTATTATACTGATTCTGATTGCATTTATTTATGGACATATTCATAAGACCCATGCGATTTATGACCGGACGGTTGAAAATGATCAGTATATCATGCTGGACGGATCACAGAGTCAGATAACACAGGAGTTTATCTGTGAGGAAGATTCGCTGGATGGAATTCAGGTGAAATGCCAGAATTTGCAGGAAGATCCAGAAGCAGAGATCCGAATTTATCTTCAGGATTGTGAAAATGGAGAAACGGTTGCGGAATCTGTGAAGAAGGTGGGAGATATAAAAACGGGCAAATTCAATGAATTTTCGTTTGATACGGTAACCAGATGCAGGGGGAAGGCGTATAAAGTAGTATTTGAAAAAGATTCTATTGCACTTTATACGGAAAAGACATCAGAGGAAGGAACAAATTTGAAAATAAATAGTGAAGAAAGTGAAGGAACTTTAATTTTAAAGACGGTTACATATCGGTTCGATATAGAAACATTTTGCGTATTTCTGCTGCTAGTATTGTATATCTGTGTTTTCTTTCAGTTTTTGAACTGGTTATTTTCCAGATAGTGTGGAAGTGAGAGGATTTGAAAAATGGAAAATGCTTTTTATATCGCAACATGTCGGTTTCATGTAAAAGAAAAAGACAGATTACTTATTACGGGATATTTTCTGGATAACAGACCAGATGGAAACCGGATTGAAATCCGGCTGGATGGAAAGAAACTATTTTATACAACGGATGGAATCCGTCTTCATCCGTTGAAGTTCCGTAAGATAAGAAAAAGACTTATAACCAAACAGTTTTTTCTTTGGATACATCTTCCGAAAGACTGGAGAGAAGCGTCCAGACTGGAAGTATTGCAGTCGTATCGTGGAAAAGAAGAATTGATGAAGACCTTTGCAGTCAGTGAATTGAAGAATCTGGAGAAATGGCTGGCAAACAGCATAGATAAGGTGAATACTGAAGAAAAAGGATTTTCAGTCGAGGGATGGTATTATAGAAGGAAAAATGCATCGATTCGGTTTCTGGATGAGAATCAGAATGAACTGGAGATGAAAGAAGAAAAAATCCGGCGTCTGGATGTGCTGCGAGAGTATCCGGAATGTAAAAAGGAAGAGATTGCCGGGTTTAAGGCATTTTATGAGGAAGGTATTCCGCGAAAACTGGAAGTATGCTTTGAAGAAGAAGAGAAAAATGCGGAAGAGATCATGAATCTCAAAAGAAAACTGCGACGTCAGAAAATGCTGGATGATTTTCGCAAAGTCAGAATCTATTATCGTCAGTTTGGAATCCGTGCAGCGTTTATCAGGGCGGGTGACAAATTGAGTGGGAAAAACGGTACAGAGTATGAAGAATGGCTGCGAAGACATGAGCCGTCCAGGATCAGACTGTACCGGCAGAAGAGAAAGCAATTTACCCGGATGCCGAAGATTTCGATTGTTGTTCCTCTTTACCGGACACCGGAAAGATATCTGCGGGAAATGCTGGATTCTGTAAGAGGACAGTCCTATCAGAACTGGGAGCTCTGTCTTTCAGATGGAAGCGGGGAAGATTCGTCGATTGCAGGGATTCTGGAAGAATACACAAAGAAGGATAGCCGAATCCGGGTGAAGGACAATAAAAAACAACTGCATATTTCGGATAATACAAATGTGGCACTGGATATGGCAACGGGAGATTATATCGCTTTTATGGATCATGATGATCTGCTGACACCGGACGCATTGTATGAGTGTGTGGCAGAATTGAATGAATATCCGGATACAGAGCTTATTTATACGGATGAAGATAAGATTACGATGGATGGAGAAGAGTATTTCTTCCCTCATTTCAAATCGGATTTTAATCCAGATATGCTTTGTACAACAAATTATTTCTGTCATCTGGTGGTTGTTAAAAAGGAATTATATCAGGCGGCAGGAAAGTTGAACGGCGAATACGATGGTGCACAGGACTATGATTTTGTACTCCGGTGTGTTGAGAAGACCGATAAGATCCGGCATATACCGAAAATCCTATATCACTGGCGAGCATGCGAAGGATCTACAGCAGGCAGTGCAGACAATAAATCCTATATTGTGGATGCAGGTGCAAAAGCGGTAAGAGCGCATTACAGAAGAATGGGAATTGAAGCAGAAGTCATTCCAACGAAGTATCCGGGAATGTACCGGACGAAATATCCGGTAAAACAAACACCTAAGATATCGGTTATTATTCCAAACAAAGATCACACAGATGATCTGATCAAATGCCTGCGATCGATCCGGGAAAAAAATACCTATGAGAATATAGAAATTCTTGTTATAGAAAATAACAGCCAGAAAAAGAAAACGTTTAAAGATTATAGAAGGATCATGCATGAGTATCCAAAAGTTAAGGTTCTGTACTGGAAAGGAGAAGGATTCAATTATCCGGAGATCAATCAGTATGGAATTGATCATGCGACCGGCGAATATCTGCTGTTTCTGAACAACGATACAGAAATGATCGGCAATGACTGTATTAAAGAAATGTTGAGCTATTGTATGCGGGAGGATGTAGGTGCTGTCGGAGCGAGAATGTATTACGAAGATGGAACGCTTCAGCATGGAGGAGTGATCATCGGACTTGGAGGAGTGGCAGGACATGCATTCCTTGGCATAGACGGAGATTCGCCGGGATACTTTGCGAGGGCGCAGGTGGTCCATGATCTGAGTGCGGTGACCGCAGCCTGTATGATGATGAAAAAACGGGTGTATGAAGAAGTTGGAGGATTTGACTCGAAGTTTGCGGTGGCATTTAATGATGTAGATCTGTGCCTGAAAATACGAAAAGCCGGATATCTGATCGTATATGATCCATATGCGGAACTGATTCATTATGAATCCAAGTCAAGAGGATATGAAGATACGGAAGAGAAAATCGAACGTTTCCACGGAGAAGTAAATCTGTTTCAGACAAGGTGGAAAGATTTCCTGAAAAAGGGTGATCCATATTACAGTCCGAATCTGACACTGGATCATAATGATTTTGGACTGAATCATCTGGCAAAAGTGGAGAGGAGATAGGAGATGTTCAATAAAATGTCTCTGTATCGGGTAAAAAAAGGATTCGTATATCTGCGGTACTTTGGACCAAAAGAATTTCTGATACGATTAAAAGAAAGAATCCGTATTCAGAAGATTGATTATGAAAAATGGTATGAGAATCACAGACGAACAGAAGAGGAATTGGAAAGTCAAAGGCAGGAAGCATTTGCGTATGCACCCCTGATCAGTATTGTCGTGCCGGTATATCAGGCACCGGAAGAATTTTTGAGACAGATGATTCTGTCTGTATGCCGTCAGACGTATAAAAATTGGGAATTATGTATGACTGTTTCAGATGAAGAGAGACACAGAATGGAAGAAATTCTGGAAGAGGATGAGTTCAAAGAAAAAGCGATTCACCTGATCGGTATTTCAGAAAACAGAGGAATTTCTGAAAATACAAATGCAGCGATAAAGGAAGCTACCGGAACATATATCGGTTTTTTGGATCAAGATGATCTGCTCGCGCCGGATGCATTGTACGAGATGGTAAAGAAGTTGAATGAGTATTCGGAGGTCGGACTTCTTTATTCAGATGAAGATAAAGTGACGGCAGATCTGAAAAAACATTTTCAGCCGCATTTTAAACCAGATTTTAATCTGGATCTGTTGCGAGCCAATAACTATATTTGTCATTTTTGCGTGATAAAAAAAAGTCTAATTGAAGAAATAGGTGGATTAAGAAGTGATTTTGACGGAGCACAGGATTACGATCTCGTTTTCCGCTGTGTGGAAAAAACGATAATGGCGCATGTGCCGAGGATTCTTTATCATTGGAGGGTACATCAGGTTTCTACTGCGGACAATCCAATCAGTAAAACTTATGCATTTGAGGCTGGACAGCGTGCCATAGAAGCACATCTGCTAAGATGTGGTGAACATGCAGAAGTTTTACCGGAACTGGATAGAGGGTTTTATCGTGTCCGGTATAAGATGCAGGGGAATCCAAAGATTTCCATTCTGATTCCCAATAAAGATCATATAAAAGATTTGGAGAAATGTCTACAATCGATTTCCAGATCGGATTATAAGAATTATGAGATCATAATTATCGAAAATAACAGCGAAAAAGCGGAAACATTTGCTTATTATAAAACAATAGAGTCAGACCGGATCCGGATTCTGAAGTGGGAGGGATCATTTAATTATTCGGCGATCAACAACTACGCAGTAAGCGAGACTGATGGAGAATATCTGGTACTTCTGAATAATGATACAGAAGTGATTGGAAAGGACTGGCTAGGAGAAATGCTTGCGAACTGCCAGAGAAAAGAAGTCGGGATTGTCGGAGCAAAGCTTTATTATCCAAATGGTCAGGTGCAGCATGCTGGAGTCATTGTTGGGATTCGGGGAATTGCTGGTAATATGTTCCGGGGACTTCCAAAAGGTTATTCCGGGTATCTGCACAAAGCAAGTACTCAGCAGGATTTGTCAGCGGTGACCGCAGCCTGTATGATGGTAAAGCGTTCTGTATATGAAGAAGTGGGTGGATTTGAGGAGCAACTTGCAGTGGCGTTCAATGATATTGATTTCTGTCTGAAGGTACGCAGATGTGGATATCTTGTAGTGTATGATCCTTATGTGAAACTGTATCATTATGAATCCAGATCGAGAGGGGCAGAAGATAATGAGGAAAAGATCAGAAGATATCAGTGTGAGATTGATTATGTACGCCGGAACTGGTCTGAAATCATGGAAAAAGGAGATCCGATGTACAATCCTAATCTTACGCTGGTGAAGTGTGATTATTCTTTGCGTGAAAAAGAAGATGGATAGAGAAAAGATGGTGGTATTTTGATAAAGAACAATCAGCGGATGTTAAATAAAGCGCAGGTATGTATGGATGCGGGAATCATTGGTGCTACATATTTTTTCTCATGGTATCTGAGATTTAAAAGTGGGCTTTTTGTGCAGGACGCAGGAGTTCTGCCGGCGAAAACGTATTTTTCAGCTTTGTTTTTAATAATCCCTGGATATCTGCTTTTGTATAGTATTTTTCAGCTTTATATGCCGAGGAGGGTAAAAAGTTACCGTAAGGAGCTGATGGATATCATCCGTGCCAATGGAATTGGATTTATGATCTTTATCCTGGTACTTTATTTTATAAAGCAGGAGCATTTTTCAAGACAGATGCTGTGTATTTTCTTCTTTATAAACATCTCGCTGGAATTTGCTTCGAGATATCTGCTTCGCACAATTTTGTGGAAAATGCGAAAGCAGGGACTGAATCAGAAACATATCCTGATGATTGGAGAGAGTCAGATGGCAGAACAGTATATGGACAGGCTGAGAGAGAATCCAAAGTGGGGATATCAAGTGTTTGCCCATCTGAAAGATGAAGAGAAACTGGAAAGAATACTGGAGGGGAATGAACTGGATGAGGTTGTGATTGCGCTTCGTGCGGAGGATTATGGAAAACTGGAGCGGATTGTGGATGTCTGTGAGAAGGCAGGGGTACACACGAAAATGATTCCTGATTTTGGAAATGTGATTTCTACCAGGCCTTATATTGAGGATGTGCAGGGGATTCCGGTGATTCATGTCCGCAGAGTTCCACTGAATATCATGCGGAACAGGGTGGCAAAGAGGGCAGTTGATCTGATAGGGGCAACGGTTGCAATCATTCTTTTTTCACCGGTCATGCTGCTTACTGTGCTGGTGGTTGCCTTGACAGAGGAAGGGAGTGTGATCTACCGGCAGGAAAGAGTTGGACTGCATAACCAGGTATTTTATATGTACAAATTTCGGTCTATGATCATGCAGGATGAAGAAAAGGAAAAAGCAGAATGGTCTACCAGGAATGATCCGAGGATTACACCGGTTGGAAAGCTGATCCGCAGAACAAGTATAGATGAATTGCCGCAGCTTTTTAATGTGCTGAAAGGGGAGATGAGTCTGGTGGGACCAAGACCGGAAAGACCGCAGTTTGTGCAAAAGTTCCGGGATGAAATTCCACGTTATATGGTAAAACATCAGGTACGTCCGGGAATGACTGGATGGGCGCAGATCAATGGCTACCGGGGAGATACTTCCATTGAGAAGCGGATCGAATATGATCTTTACTATATTGAGAACTGGACAATGATATTTGATATGAAAATATTGATTCTGACAATTTTTAAAGGATTTTTTGACGGAAGATGAAGATAGATGTGATCATACCGGTCTACAGACCGACAGAAAAACTGCATAAAGTATTGTACAGGCTCTGCAGACAGACGCACCTTCCGGAGCAAATCATTCTGTTACACACCAGGGATGGGATAAAGCTGGATGTTTCGGTTTGTAAAGACCGGGTTTCTGTTACAGAGATTCCGATTTTGGAAAAAGAATTTGATCATGGAAGAACCAGAGAGCAGGGAATCTGGATGTCAGATGCAGATATTGTGGTCATGATGACCCAGGATGCAGTTCCGGCAGATCCGTTTCTTTTGGAAAAGCTTTCAGAAGTATTAAATGAGCATCCGGATGCTGTGGCAGCTTATGCCAGACAGATACCGGGTCAGAACTGTGGCCTGTTGGAAAAATATACGAGAGTTTTCAATTATCCCCCAAAAAGCCAGATTAAATCGCAGAAGGATTTGCCAAAACTGGGAATAAAAACTTATTTTTGCTCCAATGTGTGTGCTGCTTATCGGAGAGGAGTCTATCTGGAACTGGGAGGATTTCCGCATCCGGCCATCTTCAATGAAGATTTGATCTTTGCAGCAGGAGCAATCCAAAATGGATGGAAGATTATTTATAAAGCAGATGCACGGGTGATTCATTCTCATGAGTATACTTACAGAGAGCTGATAAGGAGAAATTTTGACCAGGGTGTATCGCAGGCATGTCATCCAGAAATATTTGAAAAAGTAAAGTCAGAGAAAGAAGGCATACACCTTATTTGCACACTTGTGAAAAAGCTTTTAAAAGAAAGAAAATATTTGCAGATTATACAGCTGTTTGTGGAAAGCGGGTGCAAATATCTGGGCTACCAGATGGGAAAACATTACCGACAATTACCGGAAAGTTTCATCATGAAACTGACAATGAATCATAATTACTGGAGAGGAAGGAATGATGAGGATGCTTAAAAAAATTGCAGGATGGTCATGGAAGAAAAAGATAATAGTGATTATTTGCGTAGTGTTGACACTTGTTCTGGGGGCGGCAGGTGCCGTATTCGGATATGCTGCCAGTAAAGTGAACAAAATTCAGAAGATTGAAGTAAAAAAAGAAACGTTGAAAGAGTCTATTACAGAAGAGGTGGAGCATAAAAGCGGATATCTGAATGTGGCAGTATTCGGGCTGGATTCTAGGGATGGGTCACTAGATAAAGGAAATCGAAGTGATACGATCATGATCGTAAGTTTGAATCAGGAAACTTATGAAGTGAAAATGGTATCGGTGTACCGTGATACTTTTATGCGGCTGAAAGATGGAAGTTATAATAAGGCGAATGCAGCCTATTCTTATTTCGGACCGGATGGGGGTGTTGCTCTTTTGAATGAGAACATGGATATGAACATTGAGAAGTATGTATCTGTGAACTTTAATGCCTTAGTCGATGTAATTGATGCGGTGGGAGGAATGGATCTGGAGCTGACTGATGCAGAAGTAGTCCACATGAATAATTATTGTGTGGAGACTTCTGAAGTAACCGGAAAAAGTTATAAGAAGATTGAGCCGGAAGTCGGAGGTAGCTATCATCTGAATGGAGTACAGGCGGTTTCTTATGCGAGAATCCGTTATACAGATGGTGGAGACGCGCAGCGTACAGTGCGTCAGAGAATCGTCCTTCTGAATATCATGCAGAAGCTGCAGCAGATGGACCTGACGACGATCAATAAGATTGCTGACAGTGTTTTTCCACAGATTGCAACCAATTTTTCTTTTACTGAAATTCTGAATTATGCGAAAGATTTTCAAAAATATAGAGTAGGTGAAACACTTGGATTTCCAAATGTAAGATATTCCAAAATGCTTTCTAGAGTGGGAAGTACAGAAATTGCAGATACACTGGCATCCAATGTTGCCGAGGTACATCAGTTCCTGTTTGGAGATACAGATTATCAGGTATCCGGGACGGTGAAAGGAATTGATGATGAAATAAACGATGCGCTTTCCAGTGGAAAATATGAGGAAGCAGACGAAACTGAAAAAGAGGATGAAAAATCGGAAGATAAGACATCTGAGGAAACAAATCATACAGAAACAAATATAAAAGTAACGGAAGATGGAAATGCAGGAACGGATTCCGGCAGTTCATCGGGAGACAGTGGTTCGGGTTCGCAGGCAGTGACAGAACCGCAGCAGCCGGATACAGAAGCACCACCGGATTACTATGAGGAAGATTACTATTACGGTGATGATTAGAGGAGGAAAAAGGAAATGAGAAAAAGAACAAAGTGGTTATGCAGTGTATTGCTTGTTGCAACAATTGGTCTGACAGGATGTGGACAGAAACAGAAGACAGAAAGTAGGGCAGAGAAATCTGATGAAAATCATTTTGTAGGAGAGTGGATTGTTGAGCCGGAGTATGCAATCAGCAAGGTTGGAGATGAAAATACGCTGTTTGTAGATGGAAGGGGAGAAAAAAAGGCAATCCTTGGAACTGTAAAAGGTGCAATTGCTACAGTATGGCAGGACTGGAGTATTACAGAAGGAAAGCAGGGAGATGAGAAATGGGGGTGCATCCAGGAGCCGGAACAGCTGGAAGAGACTCTTGGCAATCTTGGAATTACAAAGGATAAAGAAATTATTCTGATCGGTGAGACCCTAGATGGATGGGGAGATGATGCGAGACTTCTCTGGGAACTCCGGGCAGCCGGATATGAAGATGTGAAGATGGTAGATGGCGGATGGAAGGCGTTGAAAGACAGTGGAATCAAGACACAGTTCCTCGCATCCAAACCGGAACCGGCAGAAGTAAAAATCGATGAAATTGATTATTCCCATGTGATGACAACCGAAGAATTACAGAAGAATTATGACGAGTACAAAATTGTGGATGTGCGTACTGATGAAGAATATGAAGGAGCAATTCTGTATGATGAAGCAAAGGGAGGACATCTTCCGGGAGCAATTCATATCCGGTACACAGATCTGTTCAATGATGCAGGATATCTGAAATCCAATGAAGAACTGACAAAAATGTTTGAGGATGCCGGACTGTCTAAAGATGATGAGATCGTCACTTATTGTACAGGAGGAATCCGCTCGGCATATACACAGCTGGTAATGGAAATGTGTGGATTTGAACATACATACAATTATGATCAGTCATTCTGGAGATGGACTGTTGTTGGAGATGTAGAATAATGGTTAGCGTTTTGATGTGTACTTATAACCGGAGATTTTGCCTGCAACAGGCGATTGACAGCGTACTTTGTCAGACGTATCCGGATTTTGAATTTGTCATCGTAGATGACGGATCGACCGACGGAACAGAAGAACTGATTAAAAGCTATCAGGATCCACGGATCAGATATTTTAAACTGGATCAGAATTCGTTTTACTGTTATGCGGCAAATCATGGGCTTGATCACTGCCAAGGAGACTATGTGGCATTTATGAACAGCGATGATGCATGGCTGCCGGATAAACTGGAAAAACAGGTGTCAGTTATGGAACAGAACCGAATGCTTGGTGCATGTTTTACAAGAGTGTATCTGGTAGATGAGAGCGGCAATGAGATATCGGAAGAATGCAGAGATATGGCAGCACTTTTTGACAGAAAGTGTACGACACAGAACGAATATCTGCATACGCTTCTGCAATCTGGGAATTTTCTTTGTCATCCTTCGGCGCTGGTCAGAAAATCCGTTTTGGACAAGATTGGATATTTCAATCTTTTGTATCGTCAGCTGGCGGATTATGACCTGTGGCTTCGGCTTGTAAGTGAGTCAGAGATCACGATTTTGGAGGAACGGCTGATTCGGTTTCAGTGGGATATAAAAGGGAAAAAACAGATCAGCATGTCGACAAGAGAAAATTCGGTGCGTTCATTTAATGAATCTGTTATGATCCGAAAAAACTACATTGAAAAGATGTCTGAAAAAAATTTTTTCCAGTTTTTCAGGGGAGATTTTCAGAATCCGGATTCTACATCACATTTACAACTGGAATTTGAAAAGGCATTCTGGCTGATGAAATGTACAACTAAAGAGCCAGGACTGAAAGCGGCAGGGATGGAAATGCTGGAGAGGGCTATGAGAGAAGAGAATGCAATGGAAACTTTAAGAGCGCATTTTCATATGGATATTTTTGATTTGTATCAGTGGACTGGAGAGCATATGTATAAGACGCCATGGCTTATAAGTGAAATTGAAGAAGGAAGCCAGCAACTGGCGTATTATAAAGATATTATCAGACAGAAAGATGAGTATATCGGGCAGCAGAAAGAACAGCTTGAAAAACAAAATGCAGCGATTGAACAGCAGCAGGAATATATAGAAGGACAGCGAAGGCAGACCGCGCATTATGAAAAACAGCTGGATGAACTTGGCAGACGGATGGAACAGAAAACAGGGCAGCTTAAGAAATATGAGGATAAGATCAGAGAGCAGGATGAAATGATCCAGATATATGCAAATTCAACCAGCTGGAAAATAACAGAACCGATGAGAAAAATCATGCGTCTGCTGAAAAAATAATTTATAGAAAAGATGAATATACTTAATCCGGGATAAGGACAATCAATTAGTGAATAGATTGCAGATATGTTATAGTTAGAAGAAAGAAGATTAGACGAGGAGAAAAGATTATGAAAAGAACAGCATTATTTCTTGCAGGAATTCTTGCGCTTTCGTCATTTTCAGGATGTGGTGCAAAGAATTCGGAATCAGACAGCAGTGAACCATTTGAAGGAAAGTATGTAGTAACCGCCGACTATGTGAAAGAAAATCTGGACGATATCATCGTAGTGGATGCAAGAGGTGAAGATGAGGCGAAAAAAGGTACTGTAAAAGGTGCAGTGGCAACGACATGGCAGTATCTGGCAACCTGCGAAGACGGGGAAGCGGGGGATGCAAACTGGGGATGTATTCTTGATACAAAGCGCCTGAGCGAAAGATTAGGAGAGCTTGGGCTGGCAAAAGATAAGGAAATCGTGCTTTTTTCAAATGCGGAGAAAGGCTGGGGAGAAGATGGCAGGATTGCATGGGAGCTGATCGCGGCAGGCTATGAGGATGTGAAAATCGTAGATGGCGGGATCAAAGCACTGAAAGCAGCAGGAGTTGAGACTGTCAAAGGAGCAGCAGAGCCGAAACCGGTATCGGTAGAAATTGATTCGATTGATGAAACGCATGTGATCAATACGGATGAGCTGAAAGAGATTTATGACGACTGTAAAATTGTGGATACCCGTACAGATAAAGAATACAATGGAAAGACAATGTATGGGGAGGCAAATGGGGGACATCTTCCAGGGGCAATCCAGATCCGTTATACGGATTTATTTAACAGTGACAGTACATTAAAGAGTAATGAAGATCTGACCAAGATGTTTGAAGATGCAGGACTTTCAAAAGAGGATCATATTATTACTTACTGTACCGGAGGAATCCGTTCAGCTTATATGCAGCTTGTAATGGAAATGTGTGGCTTTGAAAATTCAGAGAACTATGACGAATCTTTCTACAGATGGTGTGTGGAAGGAAATCTGGAGAAATAAAAGAGAAGCAGATCAACGAGATCTGAACATCGTATGAATATGAATGGATTTGAAAAAGCGGGACGTTGGCAATTTAGTCAGCGTCCCGCTTTTGTAACCTTTTTGGGAATAATTATTATTTTACAATTTTTTTCTTACCGAATGCAATGATTGCGCCAAGAGCAGCGAGCATTGCAACTGCGAGAGAAGCGATAGGAGCGGTATCTCCTGTCTTTGTTGTAGCAGCAGTAGTGGTTTTACCGTTATTCTGGTTTTTATTGCTATCTTTGCCATTGTTGTCTTTCTTTGTATCAGGATCAGCGACAGGATCTGTTACAAAATGCTTCTGGATCACTTCACTTTTTGCACCGTTTTCGATGGTGAATACGTTAGTGATTCCGGCTTCTTTGAGAAGCTGAGTTGCTTTTGCAGCACCTCTTGCTCCACTGTTGCAAAGAACGTAAATTGTTTTTCCTTCAAAATCTGCTTTGTGAGCAGCTACATATTCTGTAAATGCTTTTGCAAGATCATCCGGAAGTTTGTTATCTTTGTCAAAAAGTGGAAGGGAAAGGGATCCCTTTAAGTGTCCTTTGGTGTAAGATTCTGTAGAACGTACATCAAGGATCAGGTAATTCTTTGTATCAGACATTTTGTTGATCACATGAGTATCAGATACATAAATGGAAGCAGCTTTTACATCTTCATTTTTTGCACCACCAGTGATGGTATGAACTTTTGCAAGATCATATCCGGCAGCTTTTAATAAAGCAGTAGCAGCTCTTGCACCACTTGCACCACTGTTGCAGAGAAGATAGAGTTCTTTTTTCTCAAGAGTGGCTTTGTTGTCTGTTACATATTTTGTGAAATCTTTGGAAAGCTGGTCATCTGTAGTTTTGGCAACTCCGTTTGCATTGAATACAGGTGTTGACATAGAGCCTTTTAAGTGTCCACTTCCATAGTTACCTGTCGCACGGACGTCAAGGATTACTACGTCGTCTTTTCCGACAGCAGCAACAGCTGTTTTTCCGTCTACGGCATTTCCGTCTGTTCCAGACATTGCGTACAGAAGTTCCAGACCTTTTGCACCGTTTTCAATGGTGTATACTTTACCATCTTCTTTGATGCTTGTGTTATAGCCAAGTTTGTTAAGAAGCAGAGTTGCTTTCTGCGCACCTCTTGCACCACTGTTGCAGATAATGTAGATTGGTTTGTCTTCTGTTATTTTTGAAGGAATTTCTTTTATGAAAGCATTTTCAAGCGCTTCCGCTTCAGCAGTGTCAAGTTTGTTGTTATTATCAAACAGAGACTGAGAAATAGATCCCTTCAAAGTACCTGTCTTTGTCTGTGCGTTTGAAGAACGTACATCAATAATGTATGCACTTCCGTCTTTTGCAGCGGCAATAGCATCAGTTCCGCTTACGAATTTGTAGCCGTCTACAGTTACAAAAGCACTTTTTACTGTTTCATCGCCTGCACCACCGGTAATGGTGTAGATTGTGTTCTTGTCAACACCGTTGTCTGCAAGTAATGCAGTGGCGGCTCTTGCACCTCTTTGGCCGCTGTTACAGAGGACGTATACTTTTTTGCCGGTAAATGTAGAAAGATTGGCTTTCACATATTCAGCAAAAACTTTTGCATATTTGTCCTGATTTGTTGGAGCAACAATCTGCTTGCCTTCTTCATTCAAATAGAAAACAGGAAGGGAAATAGAATTTTTCAGATGTCTCTCTGCATAGTTTTCTGTTGTACGAACATCGAGGATTACTACATCAGATGAATCAACAGCAGCTACGGCTTCAGCACCGGTTACAGCGTTGTTTGTTCCAAGGAAAGCGTAGCGTACTTCAAGGCCTGTTGCTCCGTAAGTAATAGTGTGAATGTTGTCAAGAGAATATCCTGCAGCGTTTAATAAAACGGTAGCAGCTTTTGCACCTGCGTTTCCACTGTTGCAGAGAACATAGATTTCTTTTCCTTCAAGAGCGGAATTTCCGGTTACAGTTTCTGTGAAAGCTATAGCGGTAGGTTTATCGGAACTGTTAACAACACCATCTGAAGTAAATACTGGTGCAGAAATAGAACCTTCAATATGTCCCTTGTTGTAGTTTTCAGGTGTGCGTACATCTACGATAACACCAGAGCCGGCTTTTGCATTTTCGATGGCTTTTGATCCGTCTATAGGATTACCATCTGTGCCAAGTTCCGTGTAGCGACCAGCGATATCAGTAATAACATCCGAAGTTTCTTTAGAATCATCAGCTTCAGTAGAAGCTTCTTCTTCAGAAGATTCCCCTTCAGGAACTGTTACTTCTTCCTGGTTTTCCTGATCTTCAGAAACAGTAGTCTGCACATCACTTTCTGTAACGGCATCAGCAACCGGATCAGCGGCAAAAGCTGTCAAAGAGCCGTTCGCAAGTAATGCGAAAGACAGAAATACTGGTAATAATTTTCTTTTCATTTTTCCTCCTTACTCTCAAAAATAGGTTACGATTACATTGTAACAGTTTTTACAAAAATTTCATAATTGTTTTAATCTATATATAAAAACGGAATAGATAAAATCTATAGGTATAATTGAGAGATTTTATTAAACTAACTGCTGTTTCGTGGTAGAATAAAAAGATAAAAGTAGAAAAAAATGCAGGTGGAATAGAAGGACTCTGCGTGATCGAACCGTCGGTGCATGGTGATCAGCGTGGATATTTTATGGAAACTTATAATCAGAAGGATATGGAGGAAGCCGGACTTACGATGAAGTTCGTACAGGATAATCAGTCCGGTTCTGGAAAAGCAGTGCTGAGAGGACTTCATTTTCAGAAGAGATATCCGCAGGGAAAGCTAGTCCGGGTGATCCGGGGAACCGTATTTGATGTGGCGGTGGATATCCGGAAAGGAAGTGCCACCTATGGAAAATGGTATGGAATTGAACTGTCGGAAGAGAATAAAAAGCAGTTTTACATTCCGGAAGGATTTGCGCATGGATTTCTGGTGCTGAGCGACCAGGCAGAATTCTGCTACAAATGTACGGATTTTTATCATCCGGATGATGAGGGCGGGATTGCCTGGAACGATCCGACGATCAACGTTGCATGGCCAGAGCTTGATGTGCCATACAGAATGAGTGAAAAAGATAAAAAGTGGGGAAGGCTGGGAGAATAAGATGGAAAGAATTCAGGGATTAAAAGAATATGTACAGACAGAACATTATCTGGAAGGAATCGGGATCGGGAAAGAAGAGCAGAAGGAAATTCAGATTGCCTATCAGCCACTGGCACAGGGCGAATATAATATCAACTACTGGTTCGTACACCCACTGACCGGAAAGAAACTGGTGCTTCGTGTCAATACAGGAAGCCAGATGCATCTGGAAAATCAGATTGAATACGAATATCATGCATTGGAGCTCCTGGCGGATTCAGGACGGACGCCAGTGCCGGTTTTTGTAGATGGAAGTAAGAAGGAACTGCCGTATGGTGTGATGGTTATGGAGTTTCTGGAAGGGAGTGCACTGGATTATCGGAAGAATCTGATGGAAGCGGCAGAATGTCTTGCGGATATCCACAGTGTTCCGGTAAAAGAAACGGATGGACTGATATCGCCATCGAATCCACTGCAGGCGATTCTGGATGAATGTAATCAGATGGTGCAGACATACTACGAGTCTGATCTGGGAGAAGAAAAGAAAAAAGTACAGATCCGGCGTCTTCTGGAGCTGGGACAGGAGAAGATCAATGAGATCCGGGATTATAGTGGATACAGATGCTGTATTAACACAGAGCTGAATTCGGGAAATTTCCTGATGAATGGCGCAGGAAAAGACAATTATCTGGTTGACTGGGAAAAGCCGCTTTATGGTGATCCGGTTCAGGATCTGGGGCATTTCCTTGCACCAACGACAACTTTCTGGAAAACAGATGTGATTCTGACAGAAGAAGAGATGGCTGATTTTACAAGAAAATATATCCAGGCGGTAAATGGCAGATTTGATGTGAGTGGAATCGAAGAACGTCTGAACATTTTTATTCCGATCACGTGTCTCAGGGGAATTACATGGTGTGCAATGGCGTGGGTAGAATATCAGGAGCCGGGAAGACTGATCCGCAACGAAGAAACATTTAAAAAGATGGAAGACTATTTAAACAGGGATTTTCTGGATATGATCGAAGAAAGATATTATAAATAAAGATTTCAGGGATACGGAGTAATAAAATTCTGCGTATTTCCACATACTACCCATATCGAATAAAATATGGAAAATATGTGGAACACAGGAGGAATAGAATCAATATGAAAGCTACAGGAATTGTCCGCCGGATCGATGATCTTGGCAGAATTGTCGTTCCGAAGGAAATCAGGCGCACGCTACGTATCCGTGAGGGTGATGCACTTGAAATTTTCACCGACCGGGAAGGAGAAATCATTCTCAAAAAATACTCACCGCTTGGGGAAATGGGAAATTTTGCAGACCAATATGCGGAAAGTCTGGCACAGACGCTTGGATATTTGGTGTGTATCACAGATACAGATCAGGTGATTGCAGCAGCAGGACCGGGGAAGAAAGAATTTCAGGAACAGCTGATCACAAGACAGCTTGCGGAAGTGATCGCAAGAAGGGAGCAGTTTCTGGCATCCTCTATGGATCGGAAGTTCACGGTCATCGTGTCGGGACAGAATGCAGAACTGAAATGGCAGGTGGTAAGTCCGATCATCTGCGCCGGAGATGCGATCGGTTCTGTCGTGATCCTGGCAAAGGATGGCAGGAAAAAACCCGGTGAGTTGGAACAGAAGATGATACTCTGCGCAGCAGGATTTCTGGGACGACAGATGGAACAGTAAAGGAATATTTCATAAGAATCTCTCATAGTATAAAAGGACAGGAGGGGTTCTTATGGAAAAAAAGCTGTTTGGAAATATCTGTTTTACAAGACTTGTGAAAGCACTGATGCTTTCTTACTTTCTTACGATGCTGATGCTGCTCGGGCTGTCCTTTGGGCTGTATAAGTTTGACTTAAGCGAGAAAACAGTCCGGATCGGGATCCTTGCGGTTTACATAATTTCCACATTTGCCGGTGGATTTGCCATGGGAAAAATGGGGAAGACAAGGAAATTCCTGAGGGGATTTATGCTTGGAATGCTCTATTTTCTGCTACTGCTTGCAATTTCAGCAGGGATCTACCGGAGCGTGCAGGGGGGAATGCAGATGATGATCGCCTGGATCCTCTGTGGGGCAGGCGGAATGCTCGGTGGTATGGTGTCCTGAAGGGGCGGAGATGGGGACTTTTATTTTTAAATCCGGGGGAAGCAGAAGCTTCGGAAGGAGCAGTAATGACTCCGGGCACTTGCATGAATGTAAGGATTGTAAAGAAAAACTGGATTTTGCCCATTTGTTTCAGATTGGATTTTTGCGTTGACGGTATCAAGGAATATGTGCTATACTGTATCACATAATGAGCAAAGAAGGAGGATATTACAATGAAACACATTAAAACATTGAATACACAGACTCTGAACAATACAGTAAAGAAGGGCGGATGCGGAGAATGCCAGACATCCTGTCAGTCAGCATGCAAGACTTCTTGTACAGTAGGAAATCAGACTTGCGAACACAGCAAATAAGAGATATTTGTAAGTGTAGTGAATAAGTATGACAAGCAGGCAGCGGCTTTAAAGCCGCTGTCATTTGACGTATGAGGAAAAATTTGAAAAATAAGGATAGAAAGGGGTACCGGTTGTGATTCATCAGTACCAGAACAATGGATATAATATTGTACTTGATGTCAACAGCGGATGCGTTCATGTAGTGGACGAGCCGGGGTACGAAGTTATTGCATGTCTGAACCGTATGAACGAGAATCAGACAGTGCAGACGCTGAAAGAAGAAAGTACATGGAACCAGCTGAAAGATGAGCTGGAAGGGAAATATTCCGAAGAAGAACTCAGAGATATATTGGATGATGTGACAGAGCTGACTGCAAACGGACAGCTTTTTGTTGTTGATACATATGAACCTTTTATCGGGGAGGTTATCAAGCGTAAGACGGTTGTGAAGGCACTCTGCCTGCATATCGCACACGACTGCAATCTTGCCTGCAAATACTGTTTTGCAGAAGAAGGAGAGTATCACGGAAGAAGAGCGCTTATGACTTATGAAGTTGGTAAGAAAGCCCTGGATTTCCTGATCGCCAATTCCGGAACAAGAAGGAATCTGGAAGTTGATTTCTTTGGCGGGGAGCCGCTGATGAACTGGCAGGTTGTCAAAGACCTGGTCGCATACGGAAGAGAACAGGAGAAGCTTCATGACAAGCATTTCCGTTTTACTGTAACTACGAATGGTGTACTTCTGAATGATGACATCCAGGAGTTTATCAATAAAGAAATGGACAATGTAGTCATCAGTCTTGACGGACGTAAGGAAGTTAATGACAGAATGCGTCCTTTCAGAAACGGAAAAGGAAGCTATGATTTGATCGTTCCGAAGTTCCAGAAGCTTGCAGATTCACGTAATCAGGAACGCTACTATATCCGCGGAACATTTACCAGAAACAATCTGGATTTTTCAGAGGATGTGAAGCACTTTGCAGAGCTTGGCTTCAAGCAGATGTCGATCGAACCGGTTGTCGGGGATGAATCTGATCCGTATGCAATCCGCGAAGAAGATCTTCCACAGATCTTTGATGAGTATGACAAGCTTGCAAGATATATCATCGAGAAAGATAAAAAGGGAGAAGGATTCAATTTCTTCCACTTTATGATCGACCTGGAAGGAGGACCGTGTCTGTACAAACGTCTGTCCGGATGTGGTTCGGGAACCGAATACCTTGCTGTTACGCCATGGGGAGATTTCTATCCGTGTCACCAGTTTGTAGGTGATGAAGATTTCCTGATGGGAAATGTAAACGAAGGGATTACAAGACCGGAGATCGCAGATGAGTTCCGTTGCTGCAACGTATATACAAAAGAAAAATGTAAGAAATGTTTTGCAAGATTCTACTGCAGTGGTGGATGTATGGCAAACGCATACAAGTATGCAGACGGATTAAATGATTCTTATGATCTGGGATGTGAGATGGAACGTAAGCGCGTGGAATGCGCGATTATGATAAAGGCTGCAATGGCAGACGAAAACTAAGAAAGGGACTTGGACATGAAGAAGAGTAAAGGAATAGTAAGCCTTGTTCTGATTGCTGCACTTTTAGGACTTCTTGGATTTACCTGCTGGCAGGGATTTGGTTCCTCCCACACAGGTTCTGCAAGAAATATTAATCTTGGTCTTGACCTTGCCGGTGGTGTCAGCATCACTTATCAGGCAAAAGACAAGAATCCTTCCGCAGAAGATATGAAGGATACCATCTACAAGCTGCAGAAGCGTGTAGAGCAGTACAGCACAGAGGCGAGTGTATATCAGGAAGGAGACGACCGGATCAATATTGAGATCCCGGGCGTATCAGATGCGAATAAGGTACTGGAAGAACTTGGAAAACCTGGATCACTGGTGTTCCAGGATGCAGATGGCAACACTGTTCTTGAAGGAACAGATGTTAAAAATGCAGAGGCTCAGACACAGGAGAACTCTACGACTAAGAACAAAGAATATGTCGTAGCTCTGCAGCTTACCAAAGAAGGAACAACCAAATTTGCAGAAGCAACAGCAGCAAATGTAGGAAAACAGATTTCCATTATTTATGATGGACAGACAATCAGTTCACCAAGAGTTAATCAGGCAATCGAAGGCGGAGAAGCCGTTATCACAGGGATGTCAAGCTATGAAGAAGCAGACAATCTTGCAGCTACCATCCGAATCGGTGGACTTTCTCTGGAACTGGAAGAACTTCGCTCTAATGTAGTAGCTGCACAGCTCGGAGAAGAAGCAATCAGCACAAGCTTAATGGCTGGTGCCATCGGACTTGCCATCATCTTCGTATTTATGTGCTTCGTATATCTGATTCCGGGACTTGCAGCAGGTCTTGCACTTCTGATCTACACAGGACTGATCCTGGTGCTTTTAAATGCATTTAATATCACGCTTACCCTTCCGGGAATTGCAGGTATCATTCTTGGAATCGGTATGGCAGTCGATGCCAACGTTATCATTTTCGCCCGTGTGCGTGAAGAAGTGACAACAGGTATCAGTGTTAAGACTTCCCTGAAGAATGGTTTCCACAAAGCACTGTCTGCGATCGTTGACGGTAACGTAACAACTCTGATCGCTGCAGCTATTCTCTGGTTCAAGGGTTCAGGTTCTGTAAAAGGATTTGCACAGACACTGGCACTTGGTATTGTTGTGTCAATGTTTACGGCACTTGTTATTACCAGAATCATCATTTTCTCTCTGTATGCGATTGGTCTTCGTGATGTGAAATTTTATGCGAAGAAATTCAAAAAAGAAAGAAAAATTATCGACTTCCTCGGAAAGAAAGCCATTTTCTTTGCAATATCAATTGCTGTGATCGCAGCAGGTTTTGTGACAATGGGAGTCCAGTCGGGAAAAGGTGAAGGTGCGCTGAACTACAGCCTGGAATTCAAGGGCGGTACGGCTACAACCGTAACATTTGATAAAGATTACTCGATCAAAGAGATTGATTCAAAGATCGTTCCGGTTGTAGAAGATGTGACCGGAGATCACAATGTACAGGCACAGAAAGTAAAAGACAGCAATCAGATCATCATCAAAACACAGACGCTGAATCTTGACGAAAGAGAAGCACTTAACAATGCGCTTGCTGATAAATTTGGTGTAGACACATCGACAATTACAGCAGAAAATATCAGTTCTACGGTAAGCTCCGAGATGAGACAGGATGCGATCATTGCAGTTATCATTTCAGCGATCTGTATGCTGATCTATATCTGGTTCCGGTTCAAAGATGTACGTTTCGCATCAAGTGCGGTTCTTGCTCTTTTACACGATTTGTTATTTGTGCTTACATTCTATGCACTTGCAAGAACATCTGTCGGTAATACATTTATCGCATGTATGCTGACAATCCTTGGATATTCTATCAATGCGACGATCGTTATTTTCGACCGTATCCGTGAAGAGCTTCGGGTCATGAAGAGAAACGATGATCTGAAAGCGCTTGTAAACAGAAGTATCACTTATACACTGACAAGAAGTATTTACACAACATTTACTACATTTGTCATGGTAGCGGTTCTTTATATCATGGGTGTAAGCTCTATTAAAGAATTTGCAGCACCTCTTATGGTTGGTATTGCAGGTGGCGGATATTCATCTGTATGTATCACCGGTGCATTATGGTATGTAATGAAAACAAAAATCGGCGGCAAAAAAGCAGCGAAAAAGAAATAACTGACAGAAAATGAGGTGTCGGAGGAGAATCCTCCGGCATCTTTGTATTATCTGACTACCAAAGAAAGGAAAAGAGAAAATGGAGAACTGGGTACTTCTGAGAAAAGGAGCGGATTTTCAGCATATCAGTGAGAAATTCCATATCAGTCCGCGAGTGGCTTCCCTGATAAGAAACCGGGATGTGATCGGGGATGATGCGATCGAGAAATATTTAAACGGTACGATCGCCGATCTGTACGATGGAATGCTGATGAAGGATATGGACAAGGCAGTAGCGGTTCTTGGAGAAAAGATAAAAGAAAATGCAAAAATCAGGATCATCGGAGACTATGATATTGATGGAATCCAGTCGACCTATATTCTTCTGGAGGGATTCCGGATGCTCGGAGCTGATGTGGACAGTGACATTCCGGATCGTATGAAAGACGGGTATGGTCTGAACCGGAACCTGATCGACCGGGCGCTGGAGGCCGACGTGGATACGATCATTACCTGTGATAACGGGATTGCGGCGGCAGAGGAGATCGCCTATGCAAAAAGTATGGGAATGACGATTGTGGTGACGGATCATCATGAGGTCCCGTATACGGAAATTGGCGCGGGACGAAGATATATTCTGCCGGAGGCAGATGCGGTTGTGGATCCGAAGCAGGAGGACTGTACTTATCCGTTCAAAGGGCTGTGCGGGGCTGCGGTTGCTTACAAGCTGGTGGAGGCTCTGATGGAAGCCATGGGAAAAGATGCGGAAGATGCAGATTATCTGATGGAAAATGTGGCAATCGCAACGATCGGTGATGTTATGGATCTGGTGGACGAAAACCGTATTTTTGTTAAACAGGGACTGGATATGCTGAAACGGACGGAGAATCTGGGACTGAAGGCGCTGATGGAATGTACTGGTGTGAATGTAGATAAGCTGTCTCCGTATCACATTGGATTTGTGATCGGCCCGTGTATGAATGCCAGTGGAAGACTGGATACAGCAAAGCGTGCCCTGGAGCTTCTGGAGGCAAAGAAAGTGGCGGAGGCGGATCTGCTGGCAGGTGATCTGAAAGCACTCAATGACAGCCGGAAGGATATGACGGCGCAGGCGGTAGAAGAGGCGTTTATCCAGGTGGAGAACAGTGAACTTAAGGATGCAGACGTGCTGGTGGTCTACCTGCCGGAATGTCATGAAAGCCTTGCCGGGATTGTGGCAGGAAGGATCCGGGAAAAATATTACCGTCCGGTCTTTGTGCTGACGAAGGGCGCGGAAGGTTTAAAGGGCTCAGGAAGATCGATCGAGACCTGGCACATGTATGAAGGACTGAACCGGGTAAAGCATCTGTTGTCAAAATTTGGCGGGCATAAGATGGCGGCAGGTCTCTCCATGCCGGAGGAGAATCTGGAACAGTTCCGTAAGGAGATTAACGAAAAATCCGGGATCACACCAGAGGATCTGAATGAAAAGATTGCCATAGATATGCAGCTCCCGTTTGAATGTGTCAATGAAAAATTTATCGGAGAGCTTGCGGTTCTGGAACCATTTGGCAAAGGAAATGCACGTCCGGTCTTTGCAGAAAGACAGGTACAGGTGGAAAGTGCGAGAATCCTTGGCAAGAATAAAAATGTGCTGAAGTTGCAGGTGAAGGATCTTCACGGTACAAGGATGGATGCCATGTATTTTGGAGATGTGAATACCTTTGTGGAATATGTGCGTGAAAAATTTGGAGATATTGCCTGTGAGTGTCTACTGCACGGACATGGGCATGGAATTGTTATGGCATTCACCTATTATCCTGATATCAATGAGTATCAGGGAGTCCGTACGCCACAGATTGTGATCCAAAATTATAAATAATTTGAAAAACAGCAATTTTATGCTATACTAATAAATATTGCATATATTTGTAGGTAAGGTGGAGAAGAAAGATGAAAAAACTTGAAGAATATGTTGTCAGCATTCCGGATTATCCGGAAAAAGGAATTATTTTCAGAGATGTAACCAGCATTCTTGAAGATCCGGAAGGGCTTCAGCTTTCCATTCGGGAACTGCAGGATAAGCTTGAAGGCATGGATTTCAACATCGTGATCGGACCGGAGTCCAGAGGATTTATTTTTGGAATGCCGATTGCATATAATCTGCAAAAAGCATTTGTGCCGATCCGTAAAAAAGGAAAGCTTCCTTGCGAGACAGCATCGATCAAGTATGATCTGGAATATGGAAGTGCAGAGATCGAGATCCACAAGCGTTCGATCAAACCGGGAGACAAGGTTGTGATTGTAGATGACCTGATGGCAACAGGCGGTACGGCAGAAGCAATGATCAAACTGATCGAAGGACTTGGCGGTGAGGTTGTAGAAGTTCTCTGCCTGATCGAACTGATGGGATTAAAAGGACGGGAAAAACTGAAAGGATACAAAGTAGATTCCGTAATCCAGTATCCGGGAAACTAATGAGAAAGAAGGGAAGGCTATGGCAGACGATATCGGAATCCAGCAGGAGATGCTGATCGAACCAACACATAAAAAACTGGAGATCGTAGATGGTCATGCGGTAAAGGATGTGGAAGATTATCAGAATCCGGAACTGCTCTATAAAAGTCTGATCGAGCGAGTCAGAAAGTACCATCCTTCGGCGGACGTCTCTATGATCGAAAAAGCATATCATATTGCAAGAGATGCGCATAAAGGGCAGACACGGAAATCCGGAGAAGAGTATATTATCCATCCTCTGTGGGTAGGAATCATTCTGGCACAACTGGAGATGGACAAAGAGACGATCGTTGCCGGCATCCTTCATGATGTGGTAGAAGACACGGTGATGACGGACGAAGAAATCCGTCAGGAATTCGGAGATGAGGTGGCTCTTCTGGTAGATGGTGTCACAAAGCTGGGACAGCTTTCCTATTCAGCGGATAAGTTGGAGGTCCAGGCTGAGAATCTTCGTAAGATGTTCCTTGCGATGGCAAAAGATATCCGTGTTATCATCATCAAGCTTGCCGACCGTCTGCACAATATGCGTACCCTGCAGTATATGCGACCGGAGAAGCAGTTGGAAAAAGCAAAAGAAACCATGGATATCTATGCTCCGATCGCACAACGGCTTGGTATTTCCAAGATCAAGACAGAGCTTGATGATCTGGCACTCAAATATTCCCAGCCGGAGGTTTTTAACGATCTAGTAAAGCAGATCAATGCAAGAAAAACGGAAAGGGAAGAATTTGTCCAGCAGATTGTGGATGAGGTTTCCACGCATATGAAGAATGCGAACATTGATGCAGAAGTGAACGGACGTGTGAAGCATTTCTTCAGCATTTATAAGAAGATGGTGAACCAGGATAAGACGGTGGATCAGATCTATGATCTGTTTGCAGTCCGTATTATCGTAGATTCTGTAAAAGACTGTTATGCGGCGCTTGGAGTTATCCATGAGATGTATACACCGGTACCGGGACGTTTTAAAGATTATATCGCAATGCCGAAGGCAAATATGTACCAGTCTCTGCATACGACTCTGATGAGTTCGATCGGTCAGCCGTTTGAGATCCAGATCCGTACAAAAGAGATGCATAAAACTGCTGAATACGGTATTGCAGCACACTGGAAATATAAAGAGTCTGAAGATGGAAAGAAGAGCGTTGAAGCGAAGGAAGAAGAGAAACTGAGCTGGCTTCGTCAGATCCTGGAATGGCAGCGAGACATGTCAGACAACCGGGAATTTCTGAATCTTCTGAAAGGAGACCTGGATCTATTTGCAGAGGATGTATACTGCTTTACACCGAACGGAGATGTTAAGAACCTGCCGAACGGTTCTACGCCGGTTGACTTTGCCTATGCGATCCATACTGCGGTCGGCAACAAGATGGTAGGTGCCAGAGTCAATGGCAAGCTGGTCAATATCGATTATAAGATCCAGAACGGGGACCGAATCGAGATCCTGACTTCGCAGAACTCCAAAGGACCGAGCCGTGACTGGCTGAGTATCGTCAAGAGTACCCAGGCGAAGAACAAGATCAACCAGTGGTTTAAGAAAGAATTCAAAGAAGAAAATATTGTACGTGGTAAGGAAATGCTCGCCGCATACTGTAAGGCAAAAGGATTTGTACTCTCGGATCTGATGAAACCGAAATATATGCAGATCGTGCAGGAAAAGTACGGCTTTAAGGACTGGGATTCGATCCTTGCAGCACTTGGACATGGCGGATTGAAGGAAGGTCAGATCGTCAACCGTCTTGCAGAAGAATACAGTAAGGATCACCGAAAAGAACTGACTGACGAAAGTGTTCTGGAAAAGGTTGCGGAAGCGGCAAAGAACAAGGTGCATATCACCCGATCCAAGAGTGGTATCGTGGTCAAGGGAATCGACGATATGGCAGTGCGCTTTTCCAGATGCTGCAATCCGGTGCCGGGAGATGAGATCGTTGGTTTTATCACCCGTGGACGTGGAATGTCGATCCATCGGACGGACTGTGTCAATATCATTCATCTGTCAGAAACGGAAAGAGCGCGTCTGATCCCGGCAGAATGGGAAAAACCGGAGGAAGGTACAGACACCGGAAGCTATCTGGCTGAGATCAAGATGTATGCAAATGATAGGCAGGGACTTTTGATGGATATGTCCAAGGTGTTCACGGAGATGAATATTGATGTGAAGTCTATGAATGTAAGAACCAGCAAACAGGGAACAGCAACAATCGAAGCCGGATTTATTGTCCGGGGAAGAGAGGAGCTTGGAAAAGTGATCGGAAAGCTCCGGCAGATCGTCGGCGTGCTGGATATAGAACGAGCAGTGGGGTAAAAAGAAATGAAAATCGAAAAATTTGTAACAGGAATTATCAGTACCAATTGTTACATTGTTACTAATGAAGAAACAAAAGAGACCGTGATCGTTGATCCGGCAAACTTGTCAAAAGCGATGATCGGTTATATCGAAGAGGAAGAGCTTGTAATTAAGGCAATTCTTCTGACTCATGCGCATTTTGATCATATCATGGGAATCGATAAAGTGATCGACCGGTATGGAGAAATGCCGGTTTACGTAGAAGAATCTGATCTGGAGCTTCTTCACACACCGTCTATGAATGAGTCAACGGTATATACAAATGGCTACAGCTACCCGGGTGGAGACGTGATCCATGATGGAGATGTGCTTCATCTGATCGGAGAAGATTTCCGGGTGATCCATACACCGGGACATACCCAGGGCGGCGTATGCTACTATGTAGAAAAAGAGGGAGTACTTTTCAGTGGAGATACATTGTTCTGTTGTTCAGTCGGAAGAAGTGATTTTGCAACCAGCAGCACTTCTGCACTGATTCGTTCAATCAAGGAAAAGCTGTTCCTGCTTCCGGATGAAACAAAGGTATTCCCGGGACATATGGGCGCAACAACGATTGGCAACGAAAAAGTGAACAACCCGTATGTATAGAGGAGCAGAGAAATGATTCGGATCAGCTGTAAGAATGAACGTTTCACCTACGACATGTATCATATCGTAAAGTCATTTCTTCCTGATGCCGAGATCAGCCAGAAGGTAGATCCAGAACAGGAACTTCTGATCGAGATGACCGCAGAAGAGGAACCAGATCTGGAAGAGCAGGCATGTGATAAAAAGGTCCGGTGGACCTTTTTTCATTGCAGGGAGGCTGAAATCGCAGACATCAGCGAAAAAAGAGAACAAAAGCGTTATATCAATAAAAAATTATATCGGACCCTGGTCAAAAAGACCGGAGAAGAACATGCATGGGGGAATATGACAGGTGTCCGCCCCACAAAGATGATCATGGAAAGACTGGAAGAAGGTTCTTCTGAGGAAGAAATCATCCGGTATATGCATGATACCTATGTGGTAAGCGAGAAAAAAGCAATGCTTGGTATCGAGATTGCAAAGCGGGAAAAAGCCCAGCTTGACAAGCTGGATTATGAAAATGGATACAGTCTTTATATCGGAATTCCGTTCTGCCCGACAACCTGCAGTTACTGCTCCTTTACTTCTTATCCGGTTGCAAAATGGCAGAATCGGATGGATGAATATGTAGATGCACTTTTAAAAGAGCTTGCATTTATTGCGGAGGTTTCAAAAGAAAAGCATCTTAATGCGATTTATATGGGAGGCGGTACGCCGACAACCTTGAGTGCACAGCAGATGGACCGGGTTTTGAGTTTTCTGGAAGAACATTTTTCTTTTGAACATCTGAAAGAATATACGATCGAAGCCGGAAGACCGGACAGCATTACTGAGGACAAGCTGCGAGTGATCCGGAAGTATGGAGTTGGCAGAATCTCCATCAATCCGCAGACCATGCAGCAGAAGACACTGGATGTGATTGGAAGACGTCACACAGTGGAAGATGTAGTCCGCATTTTCCATCTGGCAAGAGAACTGGGATTTGACAATATCAATATGGATCTGATCGCAGGTCTTCCGGGAGAACATCCGGAGGAGATGGAAGATACTCTTCGTCAGATCAAAGAGCTTGCACCGGACAGTTTGACGGTCCATGCACTTGCAATGAAACATGGTTCGAGACTGACACGCGAACGGGCTGCAAGCGCAGAAAAACAGAATTACAAACAGATGGCAAGAGAGCTGGAAGAGATGATCGATATGGCACGTAAGGCGGCCGGTGAGATAGGGCTTTATCCGTATTATCTCTACAGACAGAAGAATATTGCAGGAAATTTTGAAAATGTAGGTTACGCAAAGGTTGACAAAGCGGGAATTTACAATATACTGATTATGGAGGAAAAGCAGTCCATCGTTGCTGCCGGTGCAGGCGCATCGACTAAGGTGGTGCTTCCGTATGAGATTCCGGCGCCCGGAAGTAAAAACGGGCGGATGACGAATCTGATAAGAATAGAAAATGTCAGAGATGTGGGAGAATATATTTCCCGGATTGATGAGATGATAGAGCGAAAAGGAGAATGGTTATGGCATTAAAGAAAAAACCGGTTACCGGCATGAAAGACATGCTCCCGAAAGAAATGGAAATCAGAGATTATGTGATCCAGATGATCAAGGATACCTATAAGACATTTGGATTTACTTCCATAGAGACACCGTGTGTGGAACACATTGAGAACCTGTGCAGCAAACAGGGTGGCGACAATGAAAAACTGATCTTCAAGATTCTGAAGAGAGGGGAAAAACTGAAAATTGCTGAGGCAAAAGAAGAGATCGATCTGGTAGACGGAGGACTTCGTTATGACCTGACAGTTCCGCTTGCAAGATACTATGCAAATCATGCAAATGAACTGCCGTCACCGTTTAAGGCACTTCAGATTGGCAATGTATGGAGAGCAGACCGTCCACAGAGAGGACGTTTCCGTCAGTTCATGCAGTGCGATATCGATATTTTAGGTGAGCCGGGTAATCTTGCAGAGATCGAACTGATCCTTGCAACTACGACCATGCTTGGAAAGATGGATTTCCACAATTTTACGGTATGTATCAATGACCGTAATATCTTAAAGGCGATGGCTGCATTCAGTGGATTTAAGGAAGAAGATTTCGACGAAGTATTTATCATCCTTGATAAGATGGATAAGATCGGCAAAGAAGGCGTAGGCGAAGAACTGGTTGAGATGGGTTATACAAAAGAAAATGTAGATACTTATCTTGGACTCTTTGATGAGATCAACCCGGATGTTGATGGAATCCGTTTCTGCAAAGAAAAGCTGGCAGGATTCCTTGATGAGAAGACAGCTGACAGCATGGAAATGATCATTTCCAGCGTAGAAAGTGCAAAAGAGGCAGATTTCAAAGTAAAATTTGATCCGACGCTGGTACGTGGACAATCTTACTATACAGGAACCATTTTTGAAGTAACGATGGATGAATTTGGCGGCTCTGTTGCAGGTGGCGGACGTTACGATAAGATGATCGGTAAATTCACAGGGCAGGACACACCGGCATGTGGATTCTCAATCGGATTTGAGCGTATTGTCATGCTGCTTCTGGAAAATGGATATGAGATTCCTTCCAAGCGCCAGAAAAAAGCATATCTTCTTGAAAAGAATATGCACAAGGAGGGCATCCTCAAAGTACTTGAGATGGCAAAAGCTGACCGCGCAGCCGGGAAACAGGTTCTGGTGGTCAATATGAAGAAGAACAAGAAATTCCAGAAGGATCAGCTGATCGCAGAAGGATATGAAGATATCACAGACTGCTACAAAGATTCCGTTATGGATTTATAAGGAAAGAGAAACGCAGGAGGAGAAATTAGAATGGCAGAGTCAATGACAGGACTGAAAAGAACACATCGGTGTGCAGAGCTTTCAGAGGCAAACATCGGTGAAAAAGTAACCATCATGGGATGGGTACAGAAGAACAGAAATAAAGGTGGACTGGTTTTTGTAGATGTACGTGACCGTTCCGGACTGATCCAGGTTGTTTTTGAAGAGGGAAGTACAGATAAAACGCTTCTTGAGAAGGCAGCAAAGCTTAGAAGTGAGTTTGTTGTAGCAATCGTGGGAACTGTTGAAAAACGTTCCGGTGCAGTTAATGAAAATCTTGCAACAGGTGCGATTGAGATCAAACCGGAAGAACTCAGAATTTTATCTGAATCTGAGACACCTCCGTTCCCGATCGAAGAGAATTCCAAGACAAAAGAGGAAGTACGTCTGAAATACCGTTTCCTCGATCTTAGAAGACCGGACATCCAGAGAAACCTGATGATGAGAAGCCGTGTGGCTACCCTCGCACGTCAGTTCATGGCAAAAGAAGGATTCCTTGAGATCGAGACACCGTTCCTGATCAAGAGTACACCGGAAGGTGCAAGAGATTACCTGGTACCGAGCCGTATTCATCCGGGAAGCTTCTATGCACTTCCGCAGTCACCGCAGATCTTCAAACAGCTGCTGATGTGCTCCGGATATGACCGCTATTTCCAGATCGTAAAATGTTTCCGTGATGAAGACCTTCGTGCAGACCGTCAGCCGGAATTTACACAGATGGATATGGAACTTTCTTTTGTAGATGTTGATGATGTCATTGATATCAATGAGAGACTGCTTGCACATCTGTTCAAAGATGTACTGGATATCGATGTACAGCTCCCGATTCAGAGAATGACCTGGCAGGAAGCAATGGACAGATTCGGTTCTGATAAACCGGATATCCGTTTCGGCATGGAGCTGGTTAATGTGACAGAGACTGTCAAAGACAGCGAATTTGTTGTATTTAAGAATGCGATTGAAGCAGGCGGAACTGTCCGTGGTATCAACGCAAAAGGCCAGGGTGGCATGGCCAGAAAGAAGATCGACAAGCTGGTTGATTTTGCAAAAGGTTATGGAGCAAAGGGACTTGCTTATATTGCAATCCATGAAGACGGAACTGTCAAATCTTCTTTCTCAAAATTCATGACGGAAGAAGAGACAGCAGCGCTGATTAAAGCGATGGCTGGAGAGAATGGAGACCTTCTTCTCTTTGCGGCAGATAAGAATAAAGTTGTATGGGATGTTCTTGGTGCACTCAGACTGGAACTGGCACGCCAGATGGAACTCCTTGATAAGAATGAATACAAATTCCTGTGGATCACAGAATTCCCGCTTCTTGAGTGGAGTGATGAACAGAACCGTTTCACAGCAATGCATCATCCGTTTACCATGCCGATGGAAGAAGACCTTCAGTACATCGACAGTGATCCGGGAAGAGTCCGTGCAAAAGCATATGATATCGTTTTGAATGGTAACGAGATCGGAGGCGGAAGTGTCCGTATCTTCAACCAGGAGATCCAGAGTAAAATGTTTGAAGTACTTGGATTCACACCGGAACAGGCACAGGAGCAGTTCGGATTCCTTCTGAATGCATTTAAATACGGTGTGCCGCCACACGCAGGACTTGCTTACGGTCTTGACCGTCTGGTTATGCTGATGGCAAAACAGGACAGCATCCGTGACGTGATCGCGTTCCCGAAGGTAAAAGATGCATCTGACCTGATGACAGAAGCACCGGAGAAAGTCGATCCGAAGCAGCTGGAAGAGCTTGGACTGGAGCTGGAAGAGCATACAGCGGACGCTGAATAAATTTTATAATTCAATTTTTAAAAATGAACATTTTTTCACATAAAACAGAATTGGCTGTCAAAGTGAAGAAATGTTCATTTCTTTTTTTGTAGCGAAATTCTATAATAATGGTAGTTGAAATAAAAGGAGGATGGGATATATGGCACATAAAATTTTAGAAGAAGCGCAGGAAATGAATGATCTACTTATAAAATGGAGAAGAGATCTTCATCAAATTCCTGAGACGGATCTGGAGCTTCCAAAGACGGTGGAATATATCAGTAAACGTCTGGATGAGATGAATGTAGAATACAAGGTATTTCCTGAGGTTTCAGTGATTATCGCTCAGATTGGAAAAGGGGATAAATGTTTTCTTCTGAGAAGTGATATGGATGCGCTTCCGGTAGAAGAGGAAACGGGACTTGAATTTGCATCAAAGAATGGCTGTATGCATGGATGCGGACATGATCTGCACGCTACGATCCTTCTTGGAGCGGCAAAAATTTTAAAGGCACATGAAGAAGAACTGCCGGGCGTGGTCAAATTATTGTTCCAGCCAGGTGAGGAGACCTTCCGCGGAGCGAAAGCAGCAGTGGAAGCAGGAGTCCTGGAGAATCCGCATGTAGATGCTGCCTTTGCAGCGCATGTATTTGCGGCAATTCCATATGGAACGATTGGATATGGTGTGGAAGCCATGATGGCATCTGTATATGGCTTTAAAATCACCCTTACAGGACGTGGCGGACACGGTTCTGCACCGGAGGGCTGTATTGACCCGATCAACGCTGGTGTAGAAGTTTATCATGCTCTTCAGGCACTGATCGCCAGGGAATGTCCACCATCAGCAGAGGCAGCACTTACGATTGGACAGTTTACAGCTGGTAATGCAGCAAATGTAATTCCGGAGCGCTGCGTGCTTCAGGGAACACTAAGGACATTTAATGAAGAAGTAAGGACGATGCTGATCCGGAGGATCAATGAAATTGTTCCGGCTGTTGCAGCAGCTTATCGTACTACATGTGAAATCGAAGAACTCAGCAATGTTCCGAGTGTAACTTGCAATGAAGAACTGAATGCAGAGTATAGTAAAAGTGTTGAGTCTCTTGAGAATCCGGGAACAACGATTAATGGTGGATTTCGTTTCATGGGATCCGAAGACTTTGCCGTGATTTCGGCAAAAATACCGGCAAGTTATTTTGTAGTCGGAGCCGGAGTGGAAGATCAGAGTAAATGGAAAGGACAGCATAATCCAAAGATTCTGTTTAATGAAAAAGCATTACCGCTTGGCGTAGCCATGTATGCGAAGATTGCAATGGACTGGCTGGAAAAATAGAAGAGTAGATCTATAAGGTTAGAATAAATAAAAAGAAGGGATCAGGCTTTTGCAAAAAAGTGAAAGCGGATCCCTTTTCGTGTATCTGGCACAACTCTGACAAATGGGGCCTTTTGATTTAATTAAAAGTTTAATCAGAAATTTACATGAATGAAAAAAGAGACTTATAAAAATCATAAGTCTCACAAAGAGCGACAGACGGGACTCGAACCCGCGACCTCCACCTTGGCAAGGTGGCGTACTACCAACTGTACTACTATCGCATCTATTAAATTGTGTTCATCAGAACAATATCTACTATACCGTACAAAGAAGGAATTGTCAACGAAAAAATGAAGAAATTCTGTTCTACTTTTTGCGGAGATTCAATAAGTTTTCTGTTAATCAGACAAAAAATGATTTTAACAGAATAATAGGCGAAGACAAGTAGAAAAGTCCGACATATAAAATTGAAAATATACTTGACCAATTGATAGATATATTGTATAGTATTTATTGTTCTGATGAACAACAAATAATGAATGCGATAGTAGTACAGTTGGTAGTACGCCACCTTGCCAAGGTGGAGGTCGCGGGTTCGAGTCCCGTCTGTCGCTCTTGAATTAAGAACTACATGTTGCGTGTGGTTCTTTTTTTGTGCATACAATGAGCCAAATACAGATTTTCACAACCATGCAGATTTGTGCTTGCACAAGGATCTGCATGGTTGTGAAAATCTGTATTTGGCGAATGTACATCATCGAGCTGCTAAGCGAGATGGTGTACGTTCGCCGGGGGTTCGTGGCCACACGAAACCCTGGCTCATTACTAACGTAAAAAAGACTGGCATCGAGCCAGTCTTTCATCATAACTATTCTTTTTTTTATTTCAGGAAGAACCAGTATCCTGCAAATGCAGCAGCTGCGATGATCAGGAAGATAAGGATTACAACAAGCACAACAGGAAAATGTCTCTCATCATCGTCATCTTCTTCGTCTAACATATTCTGATAGTTCTCACGCATCTCCTGTTCACGTTTTTCACGGACATGCTTTGGTGGGATATTAGAATAGGTCTGTTCTTTTTCTCCCTCTGGAGTGGAAAGATCAGGTGCAGTAATTTTAAGTTCATCCTCTTCATCAGAAATGATACGTGTGCTGGAATTGTCAATTGCATGTACCGGTTTGGCTTCTTCCGGACGTTTCTTTTTTGGACGTGGACGAACTTTTTCCCGGCTTTCTTCCTGACCTTCCGCATATTTGAGAAGTGGACGGTCTGAAGTAGCAGAGCGTTTCTTTGGATGCGGTCTGGATGGCTGTTCTTCGGAAGAACCTTCTGTTTTCGGACGAGGTTTTCTTATCGGTCTTTCGCCTTCGGCAGCCGGGTTCGGACGTTTTTTCTTCGGATGAGCCGGTACTTCTGGATTAGCAGAAGAAGCGGTCCGCTTTTCGGCGTTTTCCGGAGATACCGGACGTTTTTTCTTTTTCTTTGGCTGGGCAGGACGTTCGGCAGAAGTTTTTTCTCCTTCGGCAGCCGGGCGCTTTTTGTGTGGCTTTTCTGCAGCCTTACCGGCTTCAACTGTTTTTTCAGCCAATGCTTCTTTTGCAAGCTTTTTTTTCTTTTCACGCTGTTTATCTAAATTCCACTGCTTTTTACAGTCGCGGCAGATTGCGAATTCATTGTAGATTGCTTCACCGGCTTCATTTTCGCCTATTTTTTTGTTCTTGATCTCAAGATCCTTTTTACAAATCGGGCACTGCATGATTTATCTCTCCTCTTTGGTTTTTTAATATGTATCTACTCCCTTATTAAATGATGTAAATGTTAAAAATTATGTTTAACATTCACGTCCTTAAATACATAGAATCATACATTTATAATGTTATCACGTCCCCCAAAGATGTCAAGAAAGTTCTTTGAATATTCACAAAAAAGTGCTAGAATAAAATGGATTTACTATAGATTAGGAGGACGCGAAGACATGACAGATACAAAGACGATCAAAGTAGGATTACTTGGACTTGGAACAGTCGGAACAGGTGTTTATAAATTGATTGGACGCCGCAGTGAAGAGATGCAGCAGAAGACCGGCGCCGCTCTTGAAATAAAGAAAATCCTGGTACACAACATAAAAAAAGTAAGACAGGGTGTAGATCAGAATCTGCTGACAGATCAGTGGAAAGAGATTATAGAAGATGATGAAATCCAAATCGTGATCGAGGTGATGGGCGGAATTGAGCCAGCGAAAACGATGATCACAGAAGCACTGAAAGCAGGGAAAAATGTAGTAAGTGCAAATAAGGATCTGATTGCAGAATATGGAAAGGAACTCTATGACGCTGCGAAAGAAGGTAGCGCTGATTTCCTGTTTGAAGCAGCAGTAGCAGGAGGAATCCCGATCATCCGTCCGCTTAAGCAGTGCCTGGAAGGCAACCAGATCGATGAGATCATGGGAATTGTCAACGGTACGACTAACTATATCCTGACAAAGATGTTTGAAGATGGAATGGATTTCACAGAAGCACTCGCAAAGGCGACAGAGCTTGGCTATGCAGAAGCGGATCCGACGGCGGATGTGGAAGGTCTGGACGCAGGACGTAAGGTGGCAATCATGGCTACGTCAGCATTCCATTCACAGGTGAAATTTTCGGATGTCTATACGGAGGGAATCACAAAGATCACAGCAGCAGATGTAAATTACGCAAAAGAGATGGGAAATGTGATCAAACTGATCGGTATTGCGAGAAATACATCTAATGGAATTGAAGCAGGTGTTTATCCGATGATGATCGATAAGAAACATCCGCTCGCTACCGTAAGAGATTCCTTTAATGCTGTTTTTGTACACGGAGATGCAGTTGGGGATACCATGTTCTATGGAAGAGGAGCAGGAGAACTGCCGACCGCAAGTGCAGTTGTCGGAGATGTGATGGATGTTACAAGAAATATTGTATGGAACTGTACCGGAAGAATCGGATGGAGCGCATACAAAGAGCTTCCGATCAAGGAATTTGCGGACGTCAAGAATCGTTTCTTTATCCGTATGCAGGTGAGTAATGAACCGGGAGTACTGGCAGCAATCGCGAAAGTATTCGGAGATCATAAGGTAAGTATCGAACGTGTGATCCAGGAACAGGCAAAAGCGGCAAAGGCAGAACTTGTCATCGGGACATCCGCAGTCAAGGAATACCATCTTCAGGATGCACTGGAGGAATTAAAAGAAATGCCGATCGTAAGTGAGATCAGCAGCATTATCAGAGAATATTAAAAGGCACAGCATTGGAAAAAGGAGTAATCAGGCATGAGTTATGCAGACAAAGTTTTTATAGAGATGTGCAGGGACATCATTGATAATGGAACCAGCACAGAAGGAGAAAAGGTACGTCCGAGATGGGAAGACGGGACTCCGGCGTATACTGTAAAAAAATTTGGTGTGGTGAACCGGTATGATTTGCGAAAAGAATTCCCGGCACTGACACTCAGAAGAACCGGGATCAAAAGCTGTACGGACGAGCTTTTGTGGATCTGGCAGAAAAAATCCAATAATATCCACGATCTGAACAGTCACATCTGGGACAGCTGGGCAGATGAAGATGGATCGATCGGGAAGGCATACGGCTATCAGATGGGCGTAAAGCATGTCTACAAAGAAGGAATGATGGATCAGGTAGACCGTGTACTCTATGATCTGAAGAATAATCCTTACAGCCGCCGGATCATGACGAATATCTATGTACATCAAGATCTTCATGAGATGAATCTGTATCCGTGTGCATACAGCATGACGTTCAATGTGACAAAAGAAAAAGGCAGCGACAAGCTGACACTGAACGGAATCCTGAACCAGCGTTCCCAGGATGTGTTGGCGGCAAATAACTGGAATGTATGCCAGTATGCTGTGCTGCTTCATATGCTCGCACAGGTATGCGATATGCAGGTGGGCGAATTTGTACATGTGATCGCAGATGCACATATTTACGACAGGCATATTTCGCTGATCGAGGAACTGATTTCAAGAGAGACGTACCCGGCACCAAAATTCTGGCTGAATCCGGAAGTGAAAGATTTCTATCAGTTTACACCGGATGACGTAAGATTAGACGATTATGTGACAGGACCGCAGATCAAAAATATTCCGATCGCGGTTTAGAAAAGGAGACAGATACGATGAACATTATTGTAAATGCAGATAAAAACTGGGCAATAGGAAAGAATAACAGTCTGCTTGTACGAATCCCGGCAGATATGAAATACTTTCGTCAGATGACAGAAGGCAATATTGTCGTGATGGGAAGAAAAACACTGGAAAGCTTTCCGCAGGGGCGTCCGCTTGCCAACCGGGTTAATATCGTGATTTCCCACAATCCGGATTATCAGGTGAAGGATGCGATCGTGGTACACAGTGTGGAAGAGGCAATGCAGGAATGTAAAAAGCACAAAGGAGAAGTCTTTGTGATCGGCGGAGAAAGTATTTACCGTGCAATGCTTCCGTATTGTAATATAGCGTATGTTACGCGGACAGATCATGTATATGAGGCAGATACCTGGTTCCCGGATCTGGAAAAGGATCCGGATTGGCAAAAAACAGCTGAGACGGATGAACAGACATATTTCGATCTTGAGTATGTATTTGCAAAATATGAAAGAATAAAATAGATCAATAAAATTTGCGAAATGTATCATTGACAAATCAATAGACCACTCATTATAATAAATGTAATCGATGAGACAATAGAAGAAATGCTATGACAAGGAGGAGTATATAATCTTCGGAAGCAAAGAGAGAAGGCGGATGGTGTAAGCCTTCATGAAGGGATTGTAGAAGTAGCCTTTGAGCAGCGGACTGAACGGGAATTTCTCAAGTAGACTTCGACGTAGACCCTACGTTACAGGGGAATAGTATCGAACATTTCTATGGTTCTGTACTTGCGTGAGAGCAGAGAAGCAGCTTCTCTGAAGACAGGTGGTAACACGGATTTTATATTCGCCCTGAACGGTCAGCCGTTTAGGGCGTTTGTTATTCTATATGACTATGATAAAAATTTGGCGATCATCTGTATAGAAAATTCATGGAGGTAGATTTATGAAAAAAATATCAGGGAACAAATTACTTGTAAAAGCATTAAAAGAGGAAGGGGTAGATATCCTTTTTGGATATCCGGGAGCCTGTACAATTGATATCAGTGATGAAATTTACAAACAGGATTACACAAAAGTTGTACTTCCGCGTCATGAACAGGCACTTGTCCATGCTGCAGATGCTTACGCCAGATCAACAGGAAAAGTCGGGGTATGTCTGGTAACAAGCGGACCGGGTGCAACCAATCTGGTGACAGGAATTGCAACGGCAAATTATGACAGTGTACCGCTGGTATGTTTTACCGGACAGGTTGCGAGACATCTGATCGGAAATGATGCATTCCAGGAAGTTGATATCGTAGGTATTACAAGAAGTATCACAAAATACGGTGTGACAGTAAGAAAGAGAGAAGATCTGGGAAAAATCATCAAAGAGGCATTCTATATTGCGCGCAGCGGACGTCCGGGTCCGGTTCTTGTGGATCTCCCGAAAGATGTAATGGCAGAGCTTGGAAGCCCGAATTATCCGGAGACAGTCAATATCCGCGGATATAAGCCGAGTACCGGTGTTCACATCGGACAGCTTAAGAGAGCAGTCAAGATGCTTGGAAAAGCAAAGAAACCGTTGTTCCTTGCCGGTGGTGGGGTAAATATTGCAGGAGCGAATAAGGCGTTTACCGAACTTGTAGAACGTACCCAGATCCCGGTTGTGACAACGATCATGGGACGTGGTGCGATTCCGACAACGCATCCGCTTTTTATCGGTAATCTGGGGATGCACGGTGCATATGCATCCAATATGGCAGTGGAAGAATGCGATCTGCTGTTCTCGATAGGGACCAGATTTAACGATCGTATCACCGGAAAACTGCATGCATTTGCACCGAAGGCTACGATCGTACATATCGACATTGATACTTCCTCCATCTCACGTAACATTCAGGTAGATATTCCGATCGTTGCGGATGCAAAAGAAGCAATTGAAAAATTATTGGAATATGTAGAACCAATGGAGAAAAAAGAAAGCTGGATGGAACAGATCGAAGGCTGGAAAGAGGAGCATCCGCTTAGGATGAAACCAAAGGGAGACCAGATGCAGGCTCAGGATATTCTGGAGACGATCAATGAAGTGTTTAAAGAGGATGACAAGATTGTTGTGACAGATGTAGGACAGCATCAGATGTTCACATCCCAGTATCTGGAAGTGAATGAAAAGACCAGACTTTATATGTCCGGCGGACTTGGAACCATGGGATATGGATTCCCGGGAGCAGTCGGAGCGCAGATTGGCAATCCGGACAGTACGGTGATTGCAATTTCCGGTGATGGCGGTATGCAGATGAATATTCAGGAATTTGCAACAGCAGTGCTGGAAGAACTTCCTTTGATCCTCTGTGTATTTAACAATACCTATCTTGGAATGGTTCGCCAGTGGCAGAAACTTTTCTATGGAAAACGCTATTCTATGACGGATCTTCGTGCAGGCGCAGCGACAAGACGTGGAGAAGAGCATCCACCGAAATATACGCCGGACTTTGTAAAACTTGCAGAAAGCTATGGGGCAAAGGGAATCCGTGTAACCGAAAAATCCGAGATGAAAGCAGCATTTGAACAGGCAAAAGCAAACCGTGCACTGAAGGTGCCGACTCTGATCGAATTCATGCTGGATCCGGAAGTGCAGGTTTATCCGATGGTACGTCCGGGCGGAACCCTGGAAGATCTTTTGATGGATTAATGGAGAGGAGAGGTGAAGATGGATAATACAATGAAAAAAAGATGGATTTCCTTATATGTGGAAAATCAGGTTGGTGTACTTTCAAAGATTTCCGGACTCTTTTCCGGTAAATCCTATAATCTGGAGAGTCTGACGGTAGGTAGAACAGAAGATCCGACTATCTCCAGAATGACGATTGAGACGAACAGTGATGAAGAGACTTATGAGCAGATCAAAAAACAGCTGAACCGTATGGTTGAAGTCATCAGAGTCATTGATTTTACAGAAGTATCTGTTGTTATGCAGGAGCTGATGTTTATCAAGGTAAAAAACTGTACACCGGAAGATAAGACAGAGCTTTTCCAGATTGCGCAGACCTATCAGGCAAAGGTACGTGATTATGGAAAAGACAGTGTACTTCTTGAATTTGTACACACGGCACATAAAAATACAGCGATCATCCAGTTTCTACGTTCTGAATTCAATTCAATTGAAGTTGTAAGAGGCGGAAGTGTGGGGATTGAAGCGATCACAATGCCAAAAAGATAAAAAAATCAAAAAAAACAGAGCGCACTCTTGAATTTGAAAAACAGAAGTAATATAATAGCGATATGTAATCCGTAGGATTTAAAATACGGGAAGCAAAAATTATAATTTAGATATATGTTACTGTAAGAAGCAACAAGGGAATGGAGGAATTACAATGGAAAAGAAACAGATTGACTGGTCAAGCATAGGATTTGGTTATATCCCGACCGAAAAGAGATATGTTTCAAATTACAAAGATGGAAAGTGGGATGATGGATGCCTGACAGAAGATGCCAACATTGTATTGAATGAGTGTGCAGGTGTTCTGCAGTATTCCCAGTCAGTATTTGAAGGTATGAAGGCATACACAACAGAAGACGGACGCATCGTTGTATTCCGCCCGGATATGAACGCAAAGAGATTTGCTGATTCCGCAAGAAGACTTGAGATGCCGGTATTTCCGGAAGACCGTTTTGTAGATGCGATCGTACAGGTAGTAAAAGCCAATGCGGCTTATGTACCACCTTATGGATCAGGAGCGTCCCTTTATATCCGTCCATATATGTTCGGAAGCAATCCGGTTATCGGAGTTAAACCTGCTGACGAATATCAGTTCCGTGCATTTGTAACACCAGTAGGACCATATTTCAAGGGCGGCGCAAAGCCGATCACAATTAAAGTCTCAGACTTTGACCGTGCAGCACCGCATGGAACAGGACATATCAAAGCTGGTCTTAACTATGCAATGAGCTTACATGCAATTGTAACAGCACATGAAGAAGGCTATGCAGAGAATATGTATCTGGATGCAGCAACAAGAACAAAAGTAGAAGAGACAGGTGGAGCAAACTTCATCTTCGTCACAAAAGATGGTAAAGTAGTTACTCCGAAATCAAACAGTATCCTTCCATCTATTACAAGACGTTCTATTCTTTATGTGGCAGAACATTATCTTGGACTTGAGACAGAAGAAAGAGAAGTATATCTTGATGAAGTAAAAGACTTTGCAGAATGCGGACTTTGCGGAACAGCAGCAGTTATTTCACCGGTTGGAAAGATTGTAGATCATGGTAAAGAAATCTGCTTCCCAAGCGGAATGGATGAGATGGGACCTGTTATCAAGAAATTATATGAAACACTTACCGGAATTCAGATGGGACACATCGAAGCACCGGAAGGATGGATCCAGGTGGTTGAATAATGGATAAATTCGTTACAAAGCGAAATGATCTGCTCGCTGAGCAGGTGATAAAGAATTTGAAGTCCCGTCAGATGGAGGGACATTATGTACAGACCAAAGAAGAGGCACTTGCCCTTGCACTGGAGCTGATTCCGGAAGGAAGCAGCATCAGTTGGGGAGGGTCTATGAGCATTAAGGCAATTGGTCTTCCTGAAGCACTTCATAAAGGAAATTATAAAGTGCTGGACAGAGATCTGTGTGCGACACCGGAGGAAAAAGCAGAGATGATGCATCAGGCACTTAACTGCGATTATTTTCTGGCAAGCTGTAATGCAATCTCGGAAGATGGGATACTGGTTAATATAGATGGAAATGCAAACCGTGTGGCAGCTATTTCTTACGGACCGGAAAATGTTCTGATGATCGTTGGCATGAACAAAATTGTAAGAAGTGCAGAGGATGCATATGCCCGTGCAAAGTATGTGGCAGCTCCGATTAACGGACAGCGTTTTGAAGGGCTTCCGTGTGCGAAGACAGGTGTCTGTTCCAACTGTAAATCTCCGAAAAGTATCTGCTGTCAGACACTGATTACAAGATTCAGCCATGTTCCAAACAGAATAAAAGTGATTTTGGTGAATGAAGAACTGGGATTCTAAAAAATACGAAGAGAATCAGGGAATTTCCCCTGGTTCTTTTTGTGTCTGAAAAAGAAAATGCGTTACTGGTCACAGGTACTGTGAACAGTAAAGAAAATTCCAAAAGGGAAAAGTTCTCATTAGAATATGACTTTCCTAGAGGAAAATCCTGTGTTATACTATAAAATAATCTGGATGTCAGGATGCGCAGCGGAGTGGTCCGTGGACATCGGTCAGTGCTGCTTATGGGCATTGATGGCGAATCGAAAGAGAGGAACAACAGAGTATGGAAGCGTATACAAGCTTTGCACGTGTATATGATACCTTCATGGATAATATTCCCTACGAAGAATGGTGTGAATATCTCACCGGTCTTATGAGAGAATATGGTGTCAGGGATGGACTGGTACTGGATCTGGGGTGCGGTACCGGGAACATGACAGAATTGCTTGCAAAGGCAGGATATGATATGATTGGTGCGGACAATGCGGAAGAGATGCTGGAGATCGCAATGGAGAAACGAGACAAATCCGGTCATGATATTCTGTATCTTCTGCAGGATATGAGAGAGTTCGAACTGTATGGTACGGTAAGAGCTGTCATCAGTGTCTGCGATTCGGTCAATTATATTACAGAGCCGGAAGAACTTCAGGAAGTATTCCGCCTGGTCAACAATTATCTGGATCCGAAAGGTGTTTTTATTTTTGATTTTAATACACGTTACAAGTATGAAGAGATTCTTGGGGATCGCACAATTGCGGAGAACCGGGAGGAATGCAGTTTTATCTGGGACAACTATTATTACGAAGATGAGAAGATCAATGAATATGATCTGAGTCTTTTTATTGAGACAGATAAGGACAGTGGGCTTTATCGCAAATATGAGGAGACGCATTATCAGAGAGCGTATACGCTGGAGGAGATGAAGAAACTGATCCGGAAGTCGGGGCTGGAATTTGTGACAGCATACGATGCATTTTCAAAGAATGCGCCGATGGACACAAGCGAGCGCATTTATGTGATCGCAAGAGAACAGGGAAAATAGAACAGGAGAGAATTGTTATATGAAAGATTATATTGTAAGAGCAACTGCGGGAGACGGACAGATCCGTGCATTTGCCGCAACAACCGGAAATCTGGTGGAAGAGGCAAGAAAGAGACATGACACAAGTCCGGTAGCAACAGCGGCACTTGGAAGACTTCTGACGGCAGGAGCAATGATGGGAGGCATGATGAAGAACGAGACAGATGTGCTGACGCTTCAGATCAAAGGTGATGGACCACTTGGCGGAATTACGGTGACTGCAGATGCAAAAGGTGACGTGAAAGGATACGTCGATCATCCGGAAGCAATGATGCCGCCTAAGAATGGCAAGCTGGATGTTGGAGGAGCTGTTGGAATCGGTCTTTTAAATGTTATTAAAGATATGGGACTGAAAGAACCATATGTTGGACAGACTATTCTGCAGACAAGTGAGATCGCAGAAGATCTGACGTATTATTTTGCAACCAGCGAACAGGTTCCGTCTTCTGTGGGCCTTGGAGTATTGATGAACAAGGACAACACTGTACACTGTGCAGGTGGATTTATTGTGCAGGTAATGCCGTTTATATCGGATGAGGTGCTGGATAAACTGGAAGAGAATATCAAGAAGATCTCTTCTGTTACCAGTATGCTGGATAACGGACATACACCGGAGCAGATGCTGGAGCAGGTACTGGATGGCCTGAATGTGGAATTTACAGATACAATGGATACACAGTTTAAATGTAATTGTTCGCATGAGAGAATCGAGAAAGCCATCATCAGCATCGGAAAGAAAGATATCCAGGAAATGATCGATGACGGAAAAGAAGTAGAAGTAAAATGCCATTTCTGCAATATGGCGTATACATTTAGTGTAGAAGAACTGAAACAGATTTTAAAACAGGCAAAAAGATAAAGAGGTAAACGCATGAAACAGGGATTTATCAAAGTTGCAGCGGTCACAGTTGATATTCGTGTGGCGGATGTCTGGCACAACTGTAAGGAAATCTGCAAACGTATGAAAGAAGCTGAGAAGGCTGGCGCAAAGATCATTGTTTTTCCGGAGCTTTGCCTGACCGGGTATACTTGCAGCGATCTTTTTACACAGGATATACTGTTAAAAGAGGTGCGCAGAGCACTTGCAAAAGTTGCAGAAGAGACCAGGCATACAGAAGCACTTGTATTTGTTGGGCTTCCACTTGCAATTGATGGAGAGCTTTATAATGTTGCGGCCGCATTAAATGACGGAAAGATCCTTGGCTTTACAACCAAGACATTTCTTCCGAATTATGGGGAATTTTATGAGATGCGTCAATTCCGTCAAGGACCGAAAAAAGCAAGAGTGATTTCTTATGAAGGGGAAGAAATCCTGTTTGGGCCGCAGATCCTGTATCAGGCGGCAGAGATGGATGATCTGGTCGTATCGGCAGAGATCTGTGAGGATGTCTGGTCACCAATCCCGCCGAGTATTGAGGCGGCAAGAGAAGGCGCGATCATCCTGGTCAACTGTTCAGCAAGTGATGAGACGATCGGAAAGGATAGTTACCGGGAGGAACTGATCAAGGGACAGTCTGCAAGACTGATTGCAGGTTATGTCTATGCAAATGCCGGGGACGGAGAGTCTACAACGGATGTGGTATTTGGTGGACACAATATTATCGCAGAGAATGGGACGATTCTGAAAGAAGCAAAGCGGTTTGCCAACGAGATGATCGTCAGTGAGATTGACATTTTCCGTCTTTTAAGTGAACGGAGAAAAAATACAACTTTCCAGACAACGGAAGAACGTCATCTTCCAAAAGTACTGTTCCACATAAGTGTGGAAGAGACAGCACTTACCAGAAGCTTTGCACAGACCCCTTTTGTTCCACAGAATATGGCAGAGAGGGAAAAGCGCTGTGAGGAGATTCTGATGATCCAGGCAATGGGACTGAAGAAGCGTCTGGTGCATACTCACTCGAGAACAGCAGTCGTTGGAATTTCCGGCGGTTTGGATTCAACGCTGGCACTGCTTGTGACGGCAAAAGCGTTTGACATGGCAGGAAAAGACCGCAAGGATATCATTGCAGTGACGATGCCTTGCTTTGGTACGACAGACAGAACCTATCAGAATGCCTGCCTGATGTCGAAGAAGCTGGGAGCCACTTTGAAAGAGGTGCCGATCGCGGATGCGGTCCATGTGCATTTCCGTGATATCGGACATGATGAAGAGGTACATGATGTGACCTATGAGAATTCACAGGCAAGAGAGCGTACCCAGGTGCTGATGGATATTGCTAACCAGGAATGGGGCATGGTCATCGGAACCGGAGATATGTCGGAGCTGGCTCTTGGGTGGGCGACTTATAATGGAGATCATATGTCTATGTACGGAGTCAATGCATCTGTTCCGAAGACACTGGTACGCCATCTGGTTCAGTATTATGCGGATACCTGTGAGGATCAGGAGCTGAAAGAGGTACTTCTGGATGTTCTTGACACACCGGTAAGTCCGGAGCTTCTTCCACCGAAGGATGGCGAGATCGCCCAGAAGACAGAAGACCTTGTAGGTCCGTATGAACTGCATGATTTTTATCTGTATTATGTTCTGAGATTTGGTTTTGAACCGTCAAAGATCTATCGGCTCGCAAAGCTTGCATTTGAAGGAACTTATGACAGTGAGACGATCATGAAATGGCTGAAGACCTTTTACCGAAGATTTTTTGCACAGCAGTTTAAGCGCTCCTGCCTGCCGGACGGACCGAAGATCGGTACGGTGGCACTTTCTCCGAGAGGAGACTGGAGAATGCCGAGCGATGCGTGTGCGGCAGTCTGGATGCAGGATCTGGAAGCACTGAAGAAATAGAAAAGAATGTACAGGGGGTACATTCTCGCATAAAGTGTCAGTGATACTTATCAGGCAATGATAAAGGGAAGTCTGCGAAAGTGCAGGCTTCCCTTTTTTAAATTATAATTTTTAAAGCTTGATATTTTTAAACAGATCCCCAAGGCTGGTTCCGATTGCTTCTACTTTCGGAATTTCTACGTGTTCCAGCTCTTCCTCCTGTTCTTTTTCAGCATCTTCGGCAAGAGCCTTGATACTGAGGCTGATCTTACCGTCTTTGATACCGATGACTTTGACATCTACTTCGTCCCCAACGTGAAGTACCTGGTCTGCTGATTTGATTCTCTGAGTACTGATCTGGGAAATGTGAACCAGACCGGAAAGACCGTTCTCGAGACGTACAAAAGCACCGTAGGACTGAAGCGATTCAACGGTACCTTTTACAACACTTCCAACCTGTACAGATGCAAGTTTTTTTGCATCTTCTGCTTTTTTCTGTTCTCTTAAAATCTCACGTGCAGATAAGATCAGACGTCCTTCTGCCTGGTTTGCTTCGATCACGCGGACATCAATTTCTTTTAGAAGATAAGTCTCCAGATCTTCGATATAAGAAAGAGAAAGGCGGGATGCCGGGATGAATCCTCGAAGTCCTTCGACCATGGCGATGACACCACCATTTACGATTCCTTCTACTTTTACGTGAAGATTGGTTCCTTCTTCCTGATAACGTGCGACCACATTCCATGGATTGGCATCATCGAAATGTGCTTCGTAGTCTGCCATGCTTTCTGTCTGTTCCTGTAATTTTTCGTTTTCCATCTTAACACCTCTGTTAGTTTATTTTTCTGAACGTATGCTCAATATGTTTATTAGTATAACACATTTTTGTATAGATAAAAAGTATGGATTCCAGATGGTTAGACGGTTAAATTGTGCTTAATGAGAAAAAATCGTTATTATGTACGAAAATTGTGGTAAAAATTTGTGTATATTTTGAATAGTAAAATTTGTGAAAAAAATTGACAAAAGAAAAAATAAATTGTATATTATCAACATAAGGACATGTTAAGGGCAGTGTCCTAAACTAAAAGGCAAAGGAGAATTTAAAATGAAGGGAAACGTGAATTATCTGGAACTGGCAAACAGCCCTCTGATGTGGGTGGGTGCCGCAATAGCAGTAGGAATCGTAGTTTTTCAGTCCGTACTGTTTTTCAGGAAGTCACTCAAAGCAGCAAAAGAGATTGGAATTGAACAGGAAAAGATCAATATGGCAATTAAGAGTAGTGCCATTTCCTCAATTGGACCATCTATTGTAATCCTGGTAACAATGATCTCCCTGATCGTATCAATGGGAGCACCTGTTTCATGGATGAGACTTTCTTTCATCGGATCCGTTAACTATGAAGCAATGGCAGCCGGATTTGGCGCACAGGCAATGGGCGCTACACTGGAGAACCTGACACCGGTTGCATTCGCCTGTGGTGTATGGACCATGATCTGTGGTTCACTTGGATGGCTGATCTTCACACTCCTTTTCACAGATAAGATGGATAAAGTAAATCATCTGATGTCAAAAGGAAATTCCAAAATGGTTCCGATCATTTCAGCAGGAGCGATGCTTGGTGCATTTGCAAACCTTGCATCAGGAAACTTCTTCAACGAAAAGAATCAGTTTGCATTTGGCGGAGCACCGGCAATCGCAACAATCGTAGGATGCATTCTTATGATGACCCTGACAAAGTTAGCGAAAGAAAAGAATATTGGATGGCTCAGAGAATGGGCCTTTGCAATTTCCATGTTCTCAGGCATGCTCATTGGTTACATCTGGAACACTGTATTTTAATAGGAATGAGAGGATAAAGATATGAATAAAGAATACTACAACAAAGTCTATATACCTGATATTGTTAAATGGGGAAAAATCACCATGTTATTAGGTATCATTACATGTTTTGGACCGGCACTTGTTATCTCAGTTGTATACGGATATATGCCACCGGTATCCGCAATCATTGCAGGTACAATCGCACAGATCAGTGTAAGTGGAGCATTTTATATTGTAGAACCGATTTCCTATTTCCCGATTCTTGGAATCCCGGGAACTTATCTGACATTCCTTTCAGGAAATACATCCAACATGCGTGTTCCGTGTTCTTCTGTTGCACAGGAAGCAGCAGGCGTTGAAATGGGGAGTGACAAAGGTTCTGTTGTATCAACCATCGGTATTGCTGTATCGATCATTGTAAATATTGTGATTCTGACAATCGGAGCAATTGCAGGAAACGCAATTATTGGTATGATGCCAGAAGGATTCAAGCAGGCCCTCAACTTCCTTCTTCCGGCACTTTACGGAGCTGTATTCGGACAGTTCGCAATCACAAGACCGAAGCTTGGTGCTGTAGCGGTTGTTATCGCATTTGCAATGAACTGGCTGATGAAAAACGGATTCTTATCCTTCTTCCCTGGAACACCGTCATACGTTGTTATCCTGGTAGCCGTATTTGGATCTATTTTCGCAGGAAAGATTATCTACAAGAAAGAGCTTGAGGACTAAGTCCGGAAAGGAAAAAGATGTTATCGAGAGAAAGATTACAGGAAAGATTTATTGAGATGATCAAGATCTACAGCCCGTCAAAAGGGGAAAAAGAGATGGCGGACTGGATAGAAAACTGGCTGAGAGAGCGGAACATTCCGTTCCAGTCAGATCATGCCGGGGAAGCTTATGGTGGAAACGGCAGAAATATCGTTGCATTTGTAAAAGGAAATACGAAGGAACGTCCACTTGGATTTGCAGCACATATGGATCAGATTGAGCCTTGCAGAAATGTAAATCCGGTGATCAATGGAAACATCATCAGTACCGACAAGACAACAACACTTGGCGGAGATGACAAAGCTGGAATTTCAGCAATCATGGAAGCGGTAGAAGATATCATTGAAAGCGGTGTACCGCACAGAGATATTTATCTTGTATTTACCTGCTCCGAAGAGATCAGTATGATGGGAACAAAGCACATGGATATGTCTATGCTGCCATGCAAGGAATTGGTTGTTGTAGATGCAACCGGTGGAGCAGAGACTCTCGCATACAAAGCACCGGCAATGGAAGCGATTGAGATTACTTTCAAAGGAAAGAAAGCGCATGCCGGAATTGAACCGGAAAAAGGAATCAATGCAATTGTTGTGGCATCAAAGGCAATCAGTAAGATGCACATCGGACGTATTGATTATGAGACAACCTCTAATATCGGACATATTGAAGGTGGATCTGCAACCAACATCGTAACAGATGAGGTTACATTTACCGCAGAGATCCGTTCACACAGTATGGAAAAGCTGGCTGCAGAGGTTACACATATGGAACAGTGCTGCAAGGAAGCTGTAGAGGAAATGGGAGCCTGTTATGAGATGAAGCATGAGATGGCTTACCCGGTCCTGTCGCTGGAAGAAGATTGTGAATTGATCCAGGATACTGTAAATGCAATGGCAGAAGAAAGAATTACAGCAAATAAAATGATCATCGGTGGCGGAAGTGATGCAAATGTGCTTGCGGGACACGGATATAAGAGCGTCATTTTGGGATGTGGAATGATCAATGTACACACAGTAGAAGAAGCGCTTGATACAGATGAGACCTGGAAAGTGACAAAAGTACTGAGAAGACTGATGGGTGCAGAATAGGAGGACGACATAGATGGAAAAAGAAGAACTGAAGCAGAGATGTCTGGACGCGATTGACGCGAACAGAGATTTGATCATTCAGCTTGGTGATGATGTATATAAAACGCCTGAACTTGGCTACAAAGAATTTAAGACTACAGAAAGAATGATAAAGGCATTTCAGGAGATTGGAGAAGAGCCGGAGACGGAAATTGCATATACTGGCTGTAAGGTTTCAACTCCGAAAAAAGGGAATACAAGAATTGCTGTGATCGGAGAGCTGGACTGTATCCAGTGCAAAGAACATCCGGACAGTACGCCAGAAGGAAATGTTCATGCCTGCGGTCATCATGCACAGCTTGCAGATCTGTATGGATGTGCGATTGGTCTTTTAAGATCCGGAGTGATGAAGGAACTGGGTGGAGCGGTTGATTTTATTGCGATCCCTGCGGAAGAATGCGTAGATTATGATTATCGCGACAGTCTGATCCGTGAAAATAAGATCAGTTTTTACGGCGGCAAGCAGGAATATTTAAAACGTGGTGGCTTTGATGATGTGGATATGGCATTGCAGTGTCACATGATGGAAATTGGAAATGGCAGGCATTGCGTGATTGATACCGACTGCAACGGATTTGTGACAAAGACGGTAACATTTATCGGAGAAGCTGCGCATGCAGGTTTCGCACCACATGAAGGAATCAATGCGTTAAATATGGCAGAGTTGGCACTGAACAACATTCATGCACTCCGTGAGACTTTTCAGGAGAAAGAAAAGGTTCGTGTAAGTGCAATCATTACAGAAGGCGGAGATCTGGTAAATGTAGTTCCTGCTGTTGTGAAGATGCAGATCATGGTACGTGCTTTCACAATTGATGGAATGCTGGATGCCAGTAAAAAAGTGAACCGTGCGTTAAAAGCCGGAGCACTTGCAATCGGAGGAAAAGTCGAGATTGACGATAAGATCGGATATCTTCCGATGAATACCAACCGTGAGCTTTCAGCATTATATAAAGAAAATATGATCGAATATACAGGGGCGGAAAAAGATTCATTTGTAGAGCTTTATGAGACAGCAGGTTCTACAGATCTGGGGGATCTTTCTCAGTTCATGCCGTGTATGCACATCTGGACAGAGGGAATAACCGGAGGACTTCACTCCAAGGATTACCGTCTTGCGGACCCGGAACTTGCTTATATCGTTCCGGCAAAGATGATGGCGCTTACGATCATTGATCTTCTTTATGATAACGCAAAAAAGGCAAAACAGATTCTTGACAATTTCAAACCGACGCTGACAAAAGAAAGTTATCTGGAATTAAAAAAAGAGCATTCTAAGCTTGTGGTTTTTGATGGCTCTGAGTTATAATAAAAAGGAATCCCGTTTGAGGGGTTCCTTTTTTAAAGCAATTATTCAGATATATAGAGAGAAGCTGCCAACGGCAGGTTCTCTGGATAGAAGATCGCAATACGGGGGACAAATTTGTGAAAGTTGGAGTTATCGGATCAAAATCATCTTGTGAGGTTGTTAAGAAGAGTATAAAAGAAATCGACAGTTCAGTAGAAGTAGCTTCTTATGAAGAGGAACAGGTTAACCGAAGTGACCGGCTGATTGAGGAATGTGAACAGGAGTGTGATGCGGTACTGTTTACGGGCTGTGCGATCGAAAGTTTTGTGGGGAGAAACTATCATTTCACCAGGCCGCATGTGTCGGTGGAAAAATCGGTAATCAGCATTGCGGGAGCATTTCTGCAGATGCAGAAAAGTAATATTGAACTGGATGCATTTAGTATTGATATTGTAGAAAAACAGGTCATTGAGGATTTGCTGGATGCATTTGACATCCTGGCAAGAAACATTTATTCCTGTCCGTTTCAGGCAGGAGTGGAAGAAGAACAGTATGTGGAGTGGCACATGAAGCTTCTGGATGAAGGAAAGATCAATGTGGCACTGACTTCTCTTCGGTGGGTGTATAAGACACTGCAGGAAAAGGGATACCATGCAATTTATCTGCCTCCGACCAGGGCAAAAGTGAGAGTGGCACTGGAAAAATTAAAAAATGAATGTGCGCTTCAGGAAGCAGAATATGCGCAGGCAGCAGTTGAGATTTTTCAGCTGACGGATTATAAGAGCAGAGAAGAGAATTATTATTCAAGTATGCTTGCAAAAGCAGATATTGAAAAAGAAATCATCAAATATACAGAAGGGATTCAAGGTGCAATTTTTGCATCAGGAAGAAGAGAATATATTGTATTTTCCAATTCCGGGGCTGTACAAGAAGAATTTAACCAGCGGAAGCTTCTGAATCTGCAAAAAAAAGTGCAGGAGGAGAAGAAAATCAGCCTGAATGTAGGGATCGGAACCGGAGGCACGATGAATGACGCGGAAATGAACGCAAGACGTGCACTGGATTTTTCCCTGAAAAATGCAAAGCAGGAGATTTTCTGGATTGATGCCGGTCAGACACAGCACGGACCGCTTGGAAAGGAGATCCAGCTGGAATATCAGCTCATTTCTTCCGATCCGAAGCTACGGAAAATTTCAGAAAAAACCGGGCTCAGCACAACGTCAATTCTGAAGATCATTGCCATTGCAGATGTAAGAAAAAGTTATATTTTCGATGCACATCAGTTGGCGGAGTGTCTGGGAATTACGGTCAGAAGTGCGCGCCGGATCATGAATAAGATCATGGAAGCCGGTTATGGAAAAGTGTATGCAAAGAAGACAGCGGCAGAGGGTGGCAGACCGAAGGCACTGGTAGAGATATTGTTTAAAATTTAGTGTAAGTGGTCTTTTATCCGAACAAGGGTTGACGAACAGTAAAAAAAATGGCATTCTGAAAAATAAAGGAACAAGAGATAGTAATGGAGTAATGGAGTAATATAAAATGGATCAGAAAAAACCAAAGAAAGTATATGTGATCGGACATAAAAATCCAGATACAGATTCTATCTGTTCGGCAATTGCATATGCAAATCTGAAAAATAAAATCACAGGAGAAAAATACATAGCGAAAAGAGCGGGCGAGGTAAATGGTGAGACAGCATATGTTCTGGATAAATTCCAGGTAAGTGTGCCGTCTCTTCTGGACAATGTACACCTTCAGGTAAAAGATATGGATATCCGTCATATTGAGGGTGTATCTGGTCACATGTCCATTAAAGACGCATGGGCAAGAATGAAAGATGAGAATATTAAGACACTGCCGGTAACAAGAGGTGAGAAGCTGGAAGGGCTGATCACTATCGGAGATATTGCTACGTCATATATGGAAGTGTACGATAATAATATCCTTGCAACAGCGAGAACCCAGTACCGCAATATCGTCAAAACACTGGACGGAACACTGATCTCCGGGAATGAGCATGGCTATTTCCTGAATGGAAAAGTTGTCATTGCCGCATCCAGTCCGGATCTGATGGAGAATTTTATTGAGAAGGATGATCTTGTCATTCTTGGAAACCGTTATGAGTCACAGCTGTGCGCGATCGAGATGGATGCAAGCTGTCTGGTCATCTGCCAGGGAGCCAATATTTCCAAGACGATCAAGAAGATGGCAGAGGAGAGAGATATCGTGATTATTCAGACACCACATGATACCTTTACTGCTGCAAGGCTGATTAACCAGAGTATTCCGGTCAAGTATTTTATGAGCCGTGATAATCTGGAGATTTTTCATTTGAATGATTATGTGGAACATGTGAAAGAAGTTATGTCAAAGACGAAGTACAGAGATTTCCCAATTCTGGATAATAAAGGAAAGTTCTGTGGTTTCCTCTCCAGACGAAGACTTATGACATCCCGTAAAAAACAGGTGATTCTTGTGGATCATAATGAAAAATCACAGGCTGTGAATGGAATTGAAGAGGCAGAGGTGCAGGAGATCATTGATCATCACAGACTGGGCGGTCTGGAGACAATCGGACCGGTATATTTCCGGAATCAGCCGGTTGGATGTACCGCTACGATCATTTACCAGATGTATCAGGAAAGCGGTGTAGAGGTAGAGCCACAGATGGCGGGACTTCTGTGCTCTGCAATTATTTCGGATACGTTACTGTTCCGTTCACCAACCTGTACGATGGTTGATCAGGCGGCAGCAGAGGCACTGGCGCGGATAGCCGGGATTGATATGGAAGAACATGCAAAAGAGATGTTCAATGCGGGAAGCAATCTGCGTGGCAAATCCGTAGAAGAGATCTGTTTCCAGGACTTTAAGGTGTTCAATGTAAAAGATATCATGTTTGGAGTCGGACAGATCACATCCATGAATCAGGATGAACTGGATGAGGTGAAAGGACGTCTGATCCCATATCTGGAAGAGGCGAGAAAGACCCAGGGACTGCATATGTTGTATTTGATGATGACTAATATTCTGGAAGAGTCTACAGAACTCCTTTGCTGTGGTGAAAATGCAAAGGAACAGGTTCTTGAAGCGTTTGAACTGCCGGGAGATACGGAAAAAATTCTCCTGAAAGGTGTAGTATCAAGAAAGAAACAGATGATCCCTGTTCTGGTAACTTACCTGCAGCAAAAATAAAAACAGATAACTTTATAGGAGAGATGGCTTATGGCAAAACAGATCTGGAAGCCGGGAAATATGCTGTATCCACTGCCTGCAGTTATGGTCAGTGTGGCAGATAAAGAAGGCAATCCGAATATCATTACCGTGGCGTGGGCGGGAACGGTCTGCACAAACCCGCCGATGGTTTCGATTTCCGTGAGACCAGAGCGGTATTCTTATCACATGATCGATGAGACCGGAGAATTTGTAATCAATCTGACGACGGAAAAACTTGCGTATGCAACGGATTATTGCGGTGTGCGTTCGGGAAAAGATGTGGACAAATTCAAAGAGCTGCATCTGACACCGGAAAAGGCAGAATATGTGAGTGCGCCACTGATTGCGGAGAGTCCGGTCAACATCGAGTGTAAGGTGGTCAAAAAAGAAACACCGGGATCGCATCATATTTTCCTTGCCGAGGTAAAAGCGGTTCATGTAGATGATGCCTATATGGATCAGAAAGGGCGATTTGCATTGGAAAAGACCGATCCGATCGTATATGTGCACGGACAGTATTATAGTCTGGGTAAGTTGCTCGGAACATTTGGCTATAGCGTGAAAAAGCCGACAAAGAAGAATGGAAAGAAAAAGAAGAAATAAAAACAGAAAATCCTCTTGACAAAAAAATGACAGAGGGTATATGCTGTGTAAGTAGAAACTCAAGGGCGAGACTGCTAAGGTGCGGTCTCGTCTTTTTTCATAGGAAATTCCGAAGGAACTTCCTATGAAACAAAAGGCACTGCGTGCCGGAGATGCGCACTCGCACGAAGATGAAGAATGTCGCAAGCGGTCTACGCTCTGCTTCG
>NZ_JAQDVB010000014.1:81949-98788 GCF_027674365.1 Coprococcus sp. AM11-30B
ATTTAAAAGGAGTAGTAGATGATGAAAGATTTTACATTCAATGTACCACAGGATATTATTTTTGGAAAAGGCAGTTTAAAGAGACTTCCGGAGCTTCTTGAGAAAAGTGGTTCCAAGAAGATGCTTCTGATTTCCGGACCGGTTTTGAAGAAGATCGGAATGGTCGAGAAAGTCGAAGAGATCGTGAAGGCTTCCGGTATCGAAGTGGAAGTATTTACTGATGTAGAAGCAAATCCATCTGTTGCAACGGTAGATAAAGCAACAGAAGCATACAAAAAAGCAGGAGCAACCAGTATTGTAGCTTTCGGTGGCGGAAGTCCAATGGATGTGGCAAAGGCAGTTGGTGTTCTTGCAAAATACGGCGGAGAGATCGGAGATTATGAAGGTGCACACAAGGTACCGGGACCGATCGTTCCGATCATTGCGATCCCGACAACAGCAGGTACAGGAAGTGAAGTGACGGCATTTTCTGTTATTACCGATGAAGCAAGAAATTATAAGCTGACTGTGTTCAGCTATGAGCTGATCCCAAGCTATGCACTTCTGGATCCGGAGCTTGTTATGACTTCTCCGGCATCGGTAGCCGCAGCATGTGGCGTAGATGCACTGATCCATGCATGGGAGGCTTACACTTCAAGAGATGCATCTCCATTTTCTGATGCAATGGCAGAAAAGGCAATGGAACTGATCGGTGCAAATCTGCGCAGATTCGTAGCAAACCGTCAGGACGAAGAGGCGGCGGCAGCCATGCTCTCCGGAAGCATGTTCGCAGGTATCGCATTTGCATGGGCAAGACTTGGAAATATCCATGCTATGAGCCATCCGGTAAGCGCCTATTTCCATGTGGCACACGGTGTGGCAAATGCGATTCTTCTTCCAACGATTGTGGAATATAATGCACTTGCAGATCATGGACGTTATGAGAAGATCTACAATTATATCAGCAAAGAAAAAGACCCGGTGATCGATTTTGTTCCGGAAATGCTGGTAGATGAAGCGAGAGATCTGCTTCGTGATCTTGGTATTCCGCAGCATCTTGCCGATGTTGGTGTAACGGAAGATAAGATTGAACTGATGGCTGCCGATGCCATGAAGAGCGGAAATATCATGGCAAATCCGAGACAGTCTACGATCAGGGATATCATTGAACTTTATAAAAAAGCAATGTAGATCATTCAGGGGATATGAGTCAGCAGAAGCTGGTTGATATCCCCTTTTTTGATCTGAGTATAGAAAACAGGAAGAGATTGGTGTTCTGTATATTTTTTTTAATGCAAGAGTACCGGAGGCAAGAAAGCATAAATGTGAGTACATAGGTAAAGAATCTCCCGCATATAGTAAAAAGAGAATGGGAAAAGAGGGATATCCGTATGTGGTACCGACTGCTTTATGGAACAATCAGTTTTTTATGCTTTACATGGCTTCTGTTTACCTGGGGAGTGATCGATAACGGAAAGATCAAACTGATAAGAATGAATGATGAAACGGTAGAAGCATCCTATGAGGCAGGTGGAACAAACGAGCAGTATCAGGAAAAGCCCAAGATCGCCCTCACATTTGATGATGGCCCACATCCTTCCAGTACGCCAGTGCTCCTTGACGGGCTTGCCGGGCGGAATGTGAAGGTTACTTTTTTTGTGATCGGGGAAAATGTAGTAAAATATCCGAAAGTTGTGAGCAGAGAGGCTGAAGAAGGGCATATTATTGGAAATCATACTTACAGTCATGTAGATCTCACAAAAATGTCTCAGGAAATGACAGAGTGCGAACTCGGAAAGACCAATACCGCGATTGAAGAAATTACCGGAAAAAAGACGGAATATATGCGACCGCCCTATGGAGCCTGGAAGAAGGAGATGGAAGAGAATACCGGCATGATTGCGGTGCTATGGAATGTGGATCCGCTTGACTGGAATACGGATAATGAGACAGAAATTGTCAATAAAGTAGTGACGGAAACGGAGGAAAATGATATTATTTTATTACATGACTGTTATCTGTCTTCAGTAAAGGCGGCACTTCGCATTATCGATATCATGCAGGCGAAGGGATATGAATTTGTGACAGTCGATGAATTGCTGCTGGATTAAAGGAGAGGTTTTGATGGATTTATTTGATTATATGCGGGAGACGACAAAGGAGAAAGAATCGCCCCTTGCCTCCAGACTGCGTCCGACGACTCTGGATGAAGTGGTTGGACAGCAGCACATTATCGGAAAGGACAAGCTTTTATACCGTGCGATCAAGGCGGATAAACTGAGTTCTGTTATTTTTTACGGACCTCCGGGAACCGGAAAGACTACGCTTGCAAAGGTGATCGCCAATACTACAAGTGCAGAATTTACCCAGATCAATGCTACGGTTGCCGGGAAGAAGGATATGGAAGAAGTGGTGAATAAGGCGAAAGAACTGAAAGGGATGTACCAGAAAAGGACAATCCTTTTCATCGATGAGATTCACCGGTTTAATAAAGGACAGCAGGATTATCTGCTCCCGTTTGTGGAGGACGGCACGATCATTCTGATCGGTGCGACGACAGAAAATCCTTACTTTGAGGTGAACGGTGCGCTTCTTTCCAGATCCAGTGTATTTGAACTCCGTCCGCTTTCACAGGAAGAAGTAGAGACCCTGATTCTGAGAGCGGTGCAGGATGAAAAAAAAGGAATGGGAAGCTATCATGCGGTGATCGAGGAGGATGCCCTGCATTTCCTGGCAGACCTTGCCGGTGGAGATGCCAGATCTGCGCTTAATGCGGTGGAACTGGGTATCCTCACCACACCAAGAAGTGAGGATGGAATGATCCATATCACGCTGGAGGTTGCATCCGAATGTATACAGAAGCGGGTTGTGCGATATGATAAGACAGGAGATAATCATTATGATACCATATCCGCATTTATTAAAAGTATGCGCGGTTCTGATCCGGATGCAGCCGTATATTATCTGGCAAAGATGCTGTATGCCGGAGAAGACATTAAGTTTATTGCCCGCAGGATTATGATCTGTGCATCGGAAGATGTGGGAAATGCGGATCCGATGGCACTGAATGTTGCAGTCAGTGCAGCACAGGCAGTGGAGCGAATCGGAATGCCGGAGGCACAGATCATTTTATCACAGGCAGTTCTTTATGTGGCAACAGCGCCGAAGAGTAATTCAGCATGTAATGCTGTCTTTGCTGCGATGGACAATGTGAAAAAATATAAAACGACTGTTCCGGTGCATTTGCAGGATGCACATTATAAAGGTTCTGCAAAGCTGGGGCATGGAATTGGTTACAAATACGCGCATGATTATCCGAATCATTATGTAAAACAGCAGTATCTGCCGGATGAGATCAAAGATGCCGTATTCTATGAAGCGAGCGATAACGGCTACGAACAAACGATCAAAGCGCATATGAAGCGGATTAAGGATGAAGCGTAACCTATTCGCACAGGAAATCACTGCATTCACGCAGAAGGGATTGATTTGACACAGACACTCTGCTACCATATCTGTAAGCAGAAAGGAGTGAAGAATATGGGAGCAGTTCAGGACAGCTATATAACTGTTGCATGGCTGGTTCTTCTGGTAGTACTTCTGGTGATCGAGATCATAACGGTGGGACTTACAACGATCTGGGGAGCAGGAGGTGCGCTGGCGGCACTGATCCTGAATATTCTGGATGTACCGTTTGCCGGACAGGTGGTTGCATTTTTTATTGTGACAATTTTACTGCTTGTATTTACCAGACCATTTGCAATGCGTTTTATTAACACCCGCCGTCTGAAGACGAACTATGAAGGAATCATCGGAAAGACGATCCGGATCAGCCAGAAAGTAGATAACATAGGGCAGACTGGTATGGCGGTGGTAAATGGTACAGAGTGGACGGTAAGATCCGAACAGGATAACGTGATCCTGGAACCCGGAACACTGGCGAAGGTGGTTAATATATCCGGAGTAAAATTAATTGTAAAAAAATATGAGGAGGACTAAAAGATGACGGGACTTATTATTTTAGTAATTATTATTGTGATCGCATTACTGTTTCTGACTTCCTGCATTAAAATCGTGCCACAGGCAAAGGCACTGGTTATCGAACGTCTTGGTGCATATCAGGCAACATGGAGTGTAGGACTTCATTTTAAACTGCCGATCATTGAACGTGTGGCAAGAAGAGTAGATTTAAAAGAGCAGGTAGTTGATTTTGCACCGCAGCCGGTTATCACAAAGGATAATGTAACCATGCGGATCGATACCGTTGTATTCTACCAGATTACAGATCCGAAGATGTTCTGCTACGGAGTAGCGAACCCGATCATGGCAATCGAGAATCTGACGGCGACCACCCTTCGTAACATCATTGGTGATCTGGAACTTGACCAGACACTGACATCAAGAGAGACGATCAATACGAAGATGCGAGCATCTCTTGATGTGGCAACGGATCCATGGGGAATCAAAGTCAATCGTGTGGAACTGAAAAATATCATTCCACCGGCAGCAATCCAGGATGCAATGGAGAAACAGATGAAAGCAGAACGTGAAAGACGTGAAGCTATTCTCCGTGCAGAAGGTGAAAAGAAATCTACTGTCCTTGTTGCAGAAGGTGAAAAAGAATCTGTGATCCTGAAAGCGGAAGCTGAAAAACAGGCAGCGATCCTCCAGGCAGAAGCAGAAAAAGAAAAGAGGATCAAAGAGGCTGAAGGTGAAGCGGAAGCCATCCTTAAAGTACAGCAGGCAAATGCAGACGGTATCCGTTTCATCCGTGAAGCGGGTGCAGACCAGGCAGTGCTTACGATCAAGAGTCTGGAGGCATTTGAAAAGGCTGCAGACGGCAAGGCAACGAAAATCATCATTCCGTCAGAACTGCAGTCACTTGCGGGGCTTGTAAAGAGCGCTAAAGAAGTGATCAAGGAAGATTAGATTAAAAAAAGAGAGAGGAAAGGTGACAAATAGATGACGGATGTATTGATCCTGGAAGATGAACTGACTTCGCTGCAGGCATTGTCAGAGATTCTTACCACATATTCAGATGATATCCGTGTCCACAAGGCATCTTCCCTGAAAGAAGCAAAAGACCTGCTGGATCAGGAAATCCGGTATGGTCTTTTCCTTTTGGATGTAAATCTAAGCGGCGAGGACCGAGAGGATATCGGTGGGATTTTGTTCGCAAGAGAGATACGGGAGAGGTTTGAATATATTTTTACCCCGATCGTGATGGTGACTGCCATTGGCAATATGGAAATGCAGGCTTACCGGGAGCTGCACTGTTACCAGTACATTATGAAGCCATTTCACAGGGAGCAGGTGGAAGAGGTTGTTCAGAAGGTGCTGGAAAAAGAGAGCAGGGAGAAACCACCGGTGATCGTTGTGAAAAAAGACGGGATCAATTATCAGCTGAAATGCGAGGATATCCGTTATCTGGAAGCGATACCGAGAGGAACAAGACTGCATCTTGTGACGGAGAACTGGGATGTCCCTTATGTGACTCTCAGACAGATGCTGCTTAAGATGCCAAAAGGGATGTTTGCGCAGTGCCATCGGATGTATGCGGTCAATAAGAATGAAGTTGAATATTACGATACCGTCAACCGGATCATCCGGATCAAAAATTGTCCGGATACGGTAGAAATCGGTGTGACTTACAAATCGGTGATCGGAGGACTGTTAAATGGCTGATTGGGTACGCAAATTTCTATATCGTATTTTCTGCGTAATGGCACTTATGGTATCAGTCTATCTGATCGTGGATTTCCTGATCAGCGGTACCTTTGATTACAGGGTGTTTATCATGTTTGTTCTGATGGTGATCGTTGTGATCTGGGGAATTGTGGACTGGAGAAGTAATTATGTACTGATACGCCAGAAGGAAAATGAACTGCGGCTTTATCAGAACTATCTGATTCCGCTGGAAGAACTGGTCAAAGAAATCCGTGCCAAACAGCATGAATTTGACAATCATCTGAATGCAATCCTGAATATGCATCTGACCATCGACAATTATGAAGAACTGGTAGCAAAGCAGTCTGAATATATTACGGAAATTGCCAGAGAAGATGACAGCAGGAAGTATCTCCCCCTTCTGAAGATCAGCGATAAAATCCTGGCAGGATTTATCTACAGTAAAATTGTCCGTGCGCCGGAATATGTCCGGACCGATATCCGCGTGTGGAACAAAGAAATCGTTTCCGGCATTTCCGAACACCATCTGATCGAGATTGTTGGAACCCTGATCGACAATGCATACGAAGCCTGTACCGAAGAAAAAAATCAGGTACTGATCGAAATTGATTCCCAGAATGATAAGCTTATCTTCACGATAAAGAATCAGGTTGAAAATATAGGACTTGGCGAGATCAGTCATTTCTTTGAAAAAGGATTTTCTACGAAAGAAGATGGAAAAAAGCATGGACTGGGACTTTATAATGCAAAGATGCTTGTGAATCGTTACCACGGAGAAATTACGGTGGAAATAGAAGAAAGGAAATACATCAGTTTTGTGGTGGTTATTTAGGCAGATCGGAATATGGGACGGTCTGCTTTTTTTGTAGGTTGTGGTCGGACGTGGACAGAAAACAAATAGAGCAGATTCCTTTGTGCTGACCATTCCGATGAGCTACTTAAGGCGAAAATTGTGTCAGCAAGGGCTTCCACAATTTTTGTGTCTCATCTCCATAGCACAAACATGGAATCCTTATCCATTTGTTTTCTGTCCGTGCCCGGGATTCAGCTCTTTTGGAGCAGGCATGAGGCTTGCAAGCTTTCAAGAACGTAGCTGAGATCTGCCCAAAGAACAACGTAGAGTTTTCATGTCGTGAGATTCAAGTGTATCATTGCCCAATCACAGCCTTAATTTGCGAACCGTATCATTCACATCCATTACAATAACTGAGACATCAGCCACGCATAGACGACTTGATTTTTTTTCTGCCAGTTGAGTGCGATTGCCGCCGCTTCTTTTTCAGTCGGTACAGAAAGGGTCAGATCGATCAGGGGTTCGTGATTTTCAAAGACCTGACAGCGCACGGAATATTCCTCTCCTGCATTTTTCATATAATCCGCTTTTACGGAAACTTCATTTTTCAGATCATACTGTTTTGTCTGTAAAAAGTGGTCAATATCGTCCTGGATTGGCTTTGAGATTTTATCCCGGAAAAGATGAACCGTCCCTTTCCCATCTTCCGTCAGATGGAAAAGAGTGCGGTTGTGAGTGGATTCTTTCAGGATGAGACCACCGTCCGCAAGTTCAGAAAGAGCCTGCTGGAGTTTGAAATAATCGGTATATCCTTTGTCCAGGACAAATTCAGAAATCTGGGAGTTGGTCAGAGGAAAATCAACTTTGTCCAGCATGTATAGAATGATGAGTTTATAAAGTGTAAATGCTTCTGCCATAGGGCTGCCTCCTTAAAATGTAGTATATTCTTTTCCCTGCCAGAGATTCTGCTCTTTTAAATAGCGCTGCATCTGATTGAGTACTAACCGTTTATTGCCGGTCCAGAGCGGTGCGATAAGAAGAGATTTTGGTCCGTCACCGGTCAGACGGTGAATGACAATATCCGGACGGAGCGAAGCGATACATTTTCCGAGCAGATGAAAATAAGAGTTCATATCTGGAATATAAAAAGGTTCCTGCCTGTAAAAATCTGCCAGATCGGTATGCTTCAGAACGTGGAGAAGCTGCAGCTTGATTCCGTCAATCGGAAGAGCGTTCAGATAATGGATGGTTGCGAGCATATCTGCTTCAGATTCTCCCGGAAGAAATAAAATTACGTGGGTGATGATCTGTACCCCAATCGCGTGAAGGGAATGGACCGCCTGCTCAAAGACGGAAAGTGGATAACCACGGCGCATCCAGTTGGCAGTGCGTTCGTGGATCGTCTGAAGTCCAAGCTCTACCCAGACCGGTTTAATGGCATTTAGTTCGGCAAGCAGTGTAAGGATTTCAGGTGAAAGGCAATCCGGACGCGTTGCGATAGATAAAATGCGTACTTCTGGATCAGAAATCGCTTCGGTAAAGATCCGGCGCAGATGGCAGGCTGGTGCATAGGTATTGGTATATGCCTGAAAATAGGCGATATAGCTGTGTCCGTTGTATTTGGGGCGGACAAGGCCTTTTCCATAGGCAAGCTGATCGGCAACAGAAAGAGAAGAAGAAGCGGCAAAATCGCCGGATCCGCCTTCGCTACAGAAGATACAACCGCGTGTGCCGCAGGTTCCGTCCCGGTTCGGACAGGAACAGCCTCCGTTTAAAGAAATCTTGTACAGTTTTTCACCGAAATTCTGTTTCAGATAGTAGTCCAGTGCATAGTAGCGCCGTTCTCCCCAGCGCAGGGGATTTTCTTTTTTGCAAGTAAGCCCGCAGGATATTTCCTGCGGGCGATTGATATCATGAGTCCTTGTATTCATAAGATTAAATCAGAGCTTTGACAGCTTCGCTTACGACCTGTGATACGCGAGGGTCAAAAGCTTCCGGAAGAATATTGTCCTCGTTCAGCTCTTCATCCGGAACAAGTCCAGCGATTGCTTTTGCTGTGGCAAGCTTCATCTCTTCGGTGATCTGTGGTGCACGTCCCTCTAATGCACCTTTAAAGATACCAGGGAAAGCGACAACGTTGTTGACCTGGTTTGGGAAGTCAGAACGTCCGGTTCCGACAACTTTTGCGCCTGCAGCTTTTGCAAGATCCGGCATGATCTCCGGTACCGGGTTTGCCATTGCGAAAAGGATCGCATCCTTATTCATAGAAGCAACCATTTCCTGGGAAACAATGTTCGGGGCAGATACACCGACGAAAATATCAGCACCCTTGAGTGCATCAGCAAGTGTACCGGTCTCATGGTCGAGATTGGTCACTTTGGTCATCTCTTTCTGCATCCAGTTCAGATTCGGTGAATCAGCTGAGATGATTCCATTGATATCACACATGGTGATCTTCGGGAAACCGTAGGTGAGAAGAAGCTTTGTGATTGCAACTCCGGCACTTCCGGCACCATTTACAACAATTTTACAGTCTTCTTTTTTCTTGCCGGTTACTTTCAGGGCGTTGATGATGCCTGCCAGAACGACGATGGCGGTTCCGTGCTGGTCATCGTGGAATACAGGGATATCAAGAAGTTCTTTTAAACGGCTCTCAATCTCAAAACAGCGTGGGGCAGAGATATCTTCCAGGTTGATTCCGCCAAAAGCAGGTGCAATATTGACAACTGTCTTAATAATCTCTTCTGTATCCTGAGTGTCCAGGCAGATCGGAACTGCGTTGACTCCGCCGAATTCTTTGAAAAGAACTGCTTTTCCTTCCATAACAGGCATGGCGGCTTTGGCTCCGATGTTACCAAGTCCGAGAACGGCACTACCGTCGGATACTACAGCGATTGTGTTGGCTTTCATCGTGTATTTGTAGGCTGCATCCGGGTCCTTTGCAATGACCTTGCATGGCTCGGCAACGCCTGGTGTATATGCGATTGCGAGGTCTTCACGAGAGTTTACGTGTGACTTTGCAGTAGTTTCAATTTTTCCATTCCATTTTTCATGCATTTCAAGTGCTTGCTCAATTGCTGACATTTTCATACGTCCTCCTTTGATTACAGTTTTGCTGCTCTTTTATGATAACATTCTTCTGATATGAAAGCAAATCAAAAAACTTCTTTCCATTTTGTGCAAAATGTTGTATACTTGGGTTTATCAAAAGCAGATTAGTCAGTTCAGACAAGATTTCCCAATGTTAAAAGTTTAATATTTTTTTGGATAAGAAAAGTAATTGGAATAAAGGAGGAATATAGAACATATGACGAGAGAAAAATATGAGTCCCTGCCTCTTTCTACATTAAAAGAGGTGGCAAAAACGCGCGGACTTCGCGGAATTTCAACGATGAAAAAAGCAGATCTGATCGATCTTATGCTGGAAGAAGATGACAAAGTTTCAATAAAAGAGGCGAAGGAGGAAGTAAAATCCGAAAAAGCCGGAACCGCAGATATTGAACAGCTCGACAGTGGACGTACGGTGAATGGAATTCTGGAAGTCATGGATGGATACGGATTTATCCGTTCCCAGAACTATCTGCCGGGCGAGGAAGATGTATATGTATCACCATCGCAGATCCGCAGATTCAGCCTGAAGACAGGGGATATCCTGACAGGAAATACAAGAGTAAAGACACAGTCTGAAAAATTCAGTGCGCTTCTGTATCTGACCAAGATCAATGGAATGTCTCCGGCAGAAGCAGGACGCAGAATGAACTTTGAAAATATGACACCGATTTTCCCAAATGAACGTCTCAGACTGGAAGCGGGAAAGAGCAGCACTGCAATGCGTGTTATGGATCTGATCTCTCCAATTGGTAAGGGACAGCGAGGCATGATCGTATCACCGCCGAAAGCAGGTAAGACAACCCTGTTGAAGCAGGTGGCGCTTTCTATGAGGAAGAATAATCCGGAGATCCATCTTCTGATCCTTCTGATCGATGAACGTCCGGAAGAAGTAACCGACATCAAAGAAGCCATTGAAGGGGATAATGTGGAAGTTATTTATTCGACCTTTGATGAGCTTCCGGAGCATCATAAACGTGTGTCAGAGATGGTGATCGAGCGTGCAAAACGTCTGGTTGAGCACAAAAAGGACGTTGTGATCCTTTTGGACAGCATTACCCGTCTGGCAAGAGCATACAACCTGGTTGTTCCACCGAGCGGACGAACCCTGTCCGGTGGTCTTGATCCGGCAGCACTTCATATGCCGAAACGTTTCTTTGGGGCAGCGAGAAATATGCGTGAGGGCGGAAGCCTTACTATCCTCGCAACCGCACTTGTAGATACCGGAAGCAAGATGGATGATGTCATCTACGAAGAATTTAAGGGAACCGGTAATATGGAACTGGTGCTTGACCGGAAGCTTTCTGAAAAGAGAATCTTTCCTGCAATCGATATCCCGAAATCCGGAACAAGAAGAGAGGATCTGCTTCTTACGAAAGAGGAGCAGGAAGCAGTGGATATTATGCGCCGTGCATTAAACGGAATGAAGTCAGATGAAGCGGTAGACAGCATTCTGAATATGTTTGACCGCACGAAAAATAACGTAGAATTTGTCCAAATGGTCAAAAAAACAAAGTTTATTTAGAAAATTACTTGCATTTAGAAAAAAACTATGTTATGCTAACATAGCTGTTTAAAGATATTAGCCGCGTGAAAGCGCGTAAAACGAATAAAACAAGAAGAGGTGAAAATCATGAAAGAAGGAATCCATCCAGATTACTATCAGGCAACTGTAACTTGCAACTGTGGGAATACATTCGTAACAGGTTCTACAAGCAAAGAAATCCACGTAGAAATCTGCTCTAAATGTCATCCGTTCTACACAGGACAGCAGAAAGCAACTCAGGCCAGAGGTCGTGTTGACAAGTTTAACAAGAAATACGGAATTCAGTAATAAGAGAATTCAACAGGCTGGGATTGTGAAATCTCAGCCTATTTTGTGTATACGATGAATTAAAAAGGACATAACAGAATATGAAATCTTCGAATATTGGTGGTCAGGCTGTCATCGAAGGCGTGATGATGAAGAATAAAGACCGTTATGCGGTTGCGGTGAGAAAGCCTGACGGAGAGATAGAAGTTACAACAGATACATATAAAAGTGTAGTTGGAAAATATACGGCACTTACGAAGCTACCTTTTGTCAGAGGAATCTTTAATTTTGTTGATTCTCTGGTGCTGGGGATGAAGACTTTGACCTGGTCAGCAAGCTTCTATGAGGAAGAGGAAGAAAAAGAGATGACCGAAGTCGAAGAAAAGAAGCAGGAGCGTACGGAAAAGCTTTTGATGACGCTGACGATGGTTGTATCTTTTGCACTTGCGATCGGTATTTTTATGGTACTTCCGTATTTTTTGTCAGATCTGCTGAAGAAATGGATTTCTTCCTATACAGTTCGGATTATCATTGAGGGAATCATCCGCATTGCGATTTTTGTTGCCTATGTGGGCGGAATTTCGGTAATGAACGATATTAAGCGTTTGTATCGCTATCATGGCGCGGAGCATAAGTGTATCAACTGTATTGAACATGGACTTCCACTGACTGTTGAAAATGTTAGAAAGAGCTCTAAAGAACACAAAAGATGTGGAACCAGCTTCATGCTGTTTGTCATGATCGTGGGAATCGTTCTCTTATTTTTTGTAAGGGTAGAATCTCCGCTGATGAGAGTGATTGTGAGAATTGCACTTCTTCCGGTGATTGCTGGTATTTCTTATGAGTTGATCAAATGGGCAGGAAGCAGTGAGAATCCGGTCGTGTGTATCTTAAGTAAGCCGGGACTTTGGCTGCAGGGGCTTACGACAAAGGAACCGGACGATGAGATGATCGAGGTCGGGATTGCGGCTGTAGAAGCGGTGTTTGACTGGAAAGCGTATTTGAGAGAGAATTTCGGATATAAGGAAGAGGAGTAAAAGCTGTGACCTATCAGGAAGCATATCAGAAAGCCACAGGTGAATTGAAAGCGGCGGGGATTCCGGAGCCGGAAAGTGATGCCTGGATCCTGCTGGAGCATGTGACCGGCATGACAAGGACCAGATATTATGTGGATGGTTTTGAAAGAATGCCGAAAAATGAAGAAGACCGGTTCTTTGAGCTGGTAAGCTGCAGAAAAACCCGGATTCCGGTGCAGCATCTGACCGGGGTTCAGGAATTTATGGGATATGAATTTGCAGTCAATGAACATGTACTTGTGCCAAGACAGGATACTGAGATTCTTGTAGAGGAAGCAGAAAAAAGACTGCTTCTTATGAAAAAGGAAAATCCGGTAAAAGTGCTGGATATGTGTACCGGTTCAGGCTGTATCCCAATCAGCCTGAAACTGAGAAATCCGCAGATTGTCATAGAAGGTGCAGATATTTCAGAAGAAGCTTTGAAAGTGGCTGAAAAAAATGCCAAAAAGCTGGGAGTGAGCGGTAAGTGGATCCAGACTGATATGTTTGAAAATATTACAGGAACATTTGATATGATCACATCGAATCCACCTTATATCCCGACAAAAGTGATCGAAGAGCTGGAAGCAGAGGTACGTCTTCATGACCCGTATGAGGCATTGGACGGAAAAGAGGACGGTCTTTATTTTTACCGGATCCTGGCAGAAAAGGTTCCGGAATATCTGACAGACGGCGGCTGGCTTGTGATGGAGATTGGATATGACCAGAGTACAGATGTGGAAAAATTGCTGAAAGAGACTGGATTTGAACAGGTTTCAACGCAAAAGGATCTGGCAGGTCTTGACCGTGTGGTAAGTGGCGTGTACAATAGGCATAGCAAATAACAGGAGGAAAAGAAATGTTTGATAAATTAGAAGATCTGCTCATTCGTTATGAGGAGATTATGGGTGAGCTTCAGGAACCGGACGTGGTGAATGACCAGTCACGTTTCCGCAAGCTGATGAAAGAACAGAATGATCTGACCCCGATTGTTGAGGCATATAAAGAATATAAAAATTGTAAACAGAACATTGAAGACAGTCTTTCTCTTCTGGAGGAAGAATCCGATGAAGAGATGAAAGAGCTGGCAAAAGAAGAACTCAGTGAGTCTAAGAAGAGAGTCGAAGAGCTGGAACAGGAGCTCAAGATCCTTCTTCTTCCAAAAGACCCGAACGATGACAAGAACGTTATCGTGGAGATCCGTGCAGGTGCAGGTGGAGATGAAGCTGCCCTTTTTGCGGCTGAGATCTACCGTATGTATGTACATTATGCAGACAGCAGACGCTGGAAGACAGAGATGATCTCCCTCAATGAAAACGGAATTGGCGGATTCAAGGAAGTTGTATTTATGATCACAGGACAGGGAGCATATTCCCGTATGAAGTATGAAAGTGGTGTACATCGTGTACAGCGTGTGCCGGAGACAGAAAGCGGCGGACGTATCCATACTTCAACCATTACCGTAGCAGTGATGCCAGAAGCAGAAGAAGTTGACGTTGTGATCGATGAAAAAGATATCCGTATCGATGTTATGCGTGCATCTGGTAACGGTGGTCAGTGTGTCAATACCACAGACTCTGCTGTACGACTGACTCATTATCCGACAGGAATCGTGATCTACAGCCAGACTGAAAAATCACAGCTGCAGAACAAGGAAAAGGCATTCCGTCTTCTGCGTTCCAAGTTATATGAACTGGAACTGGAGAAGAAGCAGTCTGCAGAGGCTGAGGCAAGAAGAAGCCAGATCGGTACCGGAGACCGTTCTGAGAAGATCCGTACTTACAACTTCCCACAGGGACGTGTGACCGATCACAGAATCAAGCTTACGCTTCATAAGCTGGACAGCATTATGAACGGAGATCTGGATGAAATCATTGATAGCCTGATCGCAGCAGACCAGGCAGCAAAGCTGGCATCGATGAATGAGGCAGTATAATAGAAGCAGGCAAAAGTGTATAAAGACAGGAAAGCCTGTGAGTATGTTCTTCGAATTATTATGGATAATGAAGCAAGAATGGACGAGAAGAAAGATGTAGCATATTCTCTCACTGACAGGAAAATGAGTGTTGCGGATATTTCTGAAATTATAAAAGTAAATATTGAAACCGTCAGAGGATGGCTTGCAGGACGCACTCCTGCTAAAAAATAGTAATAGGATACCCTCATACAGGTCAAGAAAACAGAAATGTCCCGTATGGGGGATTTTTATATACCGAAAAACAAAACAGAGGCGTTGAATGAACATACAACAATTAACTTACATTGTAGAAATCGCAAATTGCAAAAGCATTTCCCACGCAGCAGAGTACCTTTTCGTCTCGCAGCCCGCTCTGTCCCAGCAGATCCGAAATCTGGAAAAGGAACTGGGATACTGCGTATTTCACAGGACAAGCAAAGGACTGGAACTTACCGAAAAAGGGAATATTTTTTACCAAAAAGCGCAAGAAATGCTAAAAGACTGGAATCGTTTTAAAGAAGAAGTGATTTCGGGAACAGAACATAAAAAATTAAAAATCGGACTTGGTGCCAGAGTCTATTCCAATAGACTGTTTCCGAAGATTGCCAGATATTTTGAAAGGCATCCGGAGCTCGAGGTGACATTTTATACGGAGGCTGGGCTGGATGCATATGCGGCGATCAAGGACGGTTCCCTTGATATGGCACTGGACCGGATGCCGGAAAATGAAATCGGCATGGAGAAATGTGTCTGTTTTGCAAAAGAACTGATCCGTGAGAAGCAGTGTATACTGACGGCACCGGATCATCCGCTCGCGCGGAAGAAAAATGCTTCAATCATGGATTGCAGGGAATATACTATGCTCACAGGACTGGAGCATTCGGTGGAAGACCGTCTCCTCAGAAAGACATATGGTGAACAGAATATCACATGGAAGAGAGTCATCCGCTCAGACAGCATCGATACGGTGATGAAGATGGTGAAAAGCGGAAGCGGAATCGCGATCGGACCAAAGTCCTTTGCAGAATACTATGGGGTTACGGCGGTGCCACTGGTTCCATCCAGGCAGGACAGTCTTTATTTTGCCTGCTTGAAATCAAAGAAAAAAGAGCCGGAAATCCGGGAATTTCAGAGGTATCTGACTACTCTGGTTTCCAGTGTTTGTCCAGATTAAATCCGCGTCCCTGGACTTCCTGTACCTGGGAAACGATGATAAAGCTTTCCGGATCGATCTGATGAACATTTTTTTCAAGTTGGACGAGTTCACGGTTGGAGATGACGGTGAGAACCATATTCAGCTGCTGGTTCAGATAGCCACCCTGAACTGGAATGATGGTTGCACCACGGTCAATCTGGGTAAGTACAAAATTACGGATTTCATCTGAATGTTTGCTGATGATCTGAACAGCAATCCTTGAAGTTCCGCTGACGATCAGCTTGTTCATGACAAGGGTGTAAATGATCACATACAAAATCGCATATAGTACCTTGTCAACTGGCTGATAAAGTGCCTGCCCCAGGATGACAAAGAAGTCAATGATGTACAATCCGGCTGAAACAGGAAAACGGAAATATTTATTTAAGATCAGTGGCGGAACGTCTACGCCACCGGTAGAAGCACCGGTACGGATGATCATTCCAAGGGAGATCCCGATTCCGATGCCGGCAAAGAGTGTGCATAGGATCAGATTGTCTGTCAGAACATAATCTCCAAGGATCTGATTGAAGAATTCCAGTGCGATCGGATACATAAAAGAGCTTAAAATTGCAGATAATGTATATTTTTTCCCGAGGAAAATATAGGCAAGCACCAGCATGATAATGTTGAAAGCGAGCACCAGAGAGGAAAGAGGGATCCCGGTTATGCGCTGCAGGATCAGCCCGATTCCGGTCGTGCCACCGGCAACAAGGTCAGCCGGAAGAAGAAATACTCTGGCTGAAAAAGCGTTGAGTATATTTCCCAGGCAGATGATGAGAACAGAAGAAATCTGTTCTTTTCTTTTTGTAGTAAGTTTCATTGGTCAGTACCTCCATAAGTCGATACTTCTAATTTAGGAGAAATGGGAGTAAATGGGAAATACATAATATGAATATTGATATAAGAAAAACTTATATTGTGACTGACACTGTGTCCTTGAAAAAAATCAGAATATGCTAAAATTGACATAAATGAGAAAACATGAGGAGGTCATTAACAGTTAAAGATAAATTACAAAATCATATAAGTAGATATTGAGTTTTATAAGATATTAGACTAGAATATTATTGAAAGAAAGTGGCTATAGATATTATTCTGATGAGCAACTCAACCAGGTAATAAATGTAAAGCCTATAAATCGCATTACAATTGGATATTGTCGCGTTTCCAGCCATAAACAAAAAGATGGTTTGGAACGACAGATTGATAATGTTAAGACATATCTTTTGGCAAAAGGACAGCCGTTTG
>NZ_JAQDVB010000015.1:0-98012 GCF_027674365.1 Coprococcus sp. AM11-30B
TTCAAGGTTCAAGCAGGGGTTAGTATATAGAAAACGCTATGTTTTGACCCCGGCATCATTTTCATACTTTTAATACGGAAAATCTTCCTCTTTTGGTAGAATATTTTCTGCTTTTCCGTGAAAAAGTTAGTTTTTTTATGATGGAAGTTGAATATTTTTAGCTGCTATGATGATCGTCGCATTTGTGCCTTCATTTTCCTTGCTTTCAAAGAACACTCCGTATTCTTCCCCGTAATAATACTTGATTCTCTGGTTCACATTCGATACACCAAAGCCCTTCGCTTCATCTCCTGTATCCGTCCCTGCCATCTTTTTCCGGAGACTGTTCAGTTCTTCCTCTGTCATACCTTTTCCATTGTCAATGACCTGGAAAATGATTTTATCTCCCTGCTTTTTACCGGTAATCAGGATTTTACCTTTCCCCCGCTTATTCTTAATTCCATGATAAAGCGCATTTTCGACAAGAGGCTGCAGTGTAAGCTTCGGTATAATGTAGCCGTAAATCTCCTCATCCATCTGGATCTCATAGTCCAGAATATCCTGATAGCGGAACTGCTGGATCTCCAGATAGCTCTCAATATGCGTCCGCTCTTCTTTCACTGTAATATAATCATGTCCTTTGCTTAAGGTTGTGCGGAAAAAATCAGAGAGCGAGGTTACCATTTTCACAACCTCTGCACTTTTATTTTCCTCAGCAAGCCAGACAATGGCATCAAGAGTATTGTAAAGGAAATGTGGATTGATCTGTTCCTGCAGAAGTCGGTTCTCAATAATTCTGAGATTTTCCTGTTTTTTCCGGATATCATCTACCAGAATCCCGATTTCCTCTGTCATATCGTTAAAGCTCCGCGTAAGCACCGCAATCTCGTCCCCTGCTTCGACCTGTGTTTTTACAGAGAAATCACCGCCGGCAACCTTCTCTGTCAGATCACACAGATCGCGGATCGGTCTTGTCACACTTCGTGCTGCTCGTCCACTGAGCAGCAGGGAAATACTCATCGCAACAATTGCTACTCCGACCGCCAAAATGGTCGAATTACGGTTATTCCGGTTCAGTTCCGTCTGTACAGTCACAAAATTGGAAGTTTCCAGATAGACATAGTCCTGGATTCCGGTTTGTACCAGTGTCGTCAGATCTTTGACATTACTGTTAAAATATTCCATTCTCTCATCATAAGAAGTCCGTTCTTTAATCTGTTTATCCAGATCCTGTACACAAAAACGGAGTGAAGACAGTGAATTTTTAATACGTCCCGCCTGTGACTGGTTGAGCGGAACCGTCGCATTTTGCGTCATCTTATCACACGCCTCTTCCATCTCCGTAATATAGTCGTATGGATTCACCGTCACTACTCCATTTACCGTTGTAACTCCATCTCCGACCTCCTTAAGCTGCTTATTACTTACCACAGCAAGATACACACTATAGTCCAGCCGACTTTTAAAGTCTTTCACATAACGGTTGGCATAGGCAACACTTTTTGTAATCTCAGAATAAGCTGATGCCGCATTATTTAAAGACACGATCAAATAGGCGGACAAAATTACCATTGGCAGAAATGCTGACAGCGAAATGGAAAGCAGTTTCTTATTGATCGACCAGTTCTTATATTTCACCTTCATATTCTATCCCCTTCCTCTTGAACGGAATTCCTTCGGCGAACATCCCTGTGTCTTTTTGAATATATAGCTGAAATAATGGGAATCTTTGTATCCCACCTCATATCCGATGTCCGATGTCCTCTTATCCGAACACATCAGAAGCTCTTTTGCTTTTTCCATACGAACACCCGTCAGATATTCTACAAAGGTTGAGCCAACCTCCTGACTAAACAAAGAACTGAAATAGCTCGGACTGATGTTGACGCTCGAAGCCACCAGGTTCAGTGAAATATTCTCTGACATATAATTTTGTCCGATATAATCTCTCGCTTTTTCAATAATTTCTGAATAGCGTCTGCCCGATGCCTGCTCTCTTAACCGGATCATTCGTCTGACTATATTTTCCAGGTACTTCCTCGTTGCCTCCAGTTCCTGCACATACTGCGATACCTCCCGCACATCGCCAAGCTCTCTTTCAATATCTTCTTTTTCAATGTTCAGACTGTCTCCCAGACTTTGGACGCTGATAAAAGTATCCATTACAATATACTGTCTCAACATCATCGACTGCAGGTTCTGCTCACCAATTGCATCAAAATATGCATCCATAAAGCTTTTTACTTCATTTTCCGTTCCTGTCTTCAGGAAACGCTCCAGCATTTTCCGGTTCTCCGCCATGGTTCCGAGTCTGTGCATCTCAACGTCATTCTGAACTCCCATTTGATGAACCTCTGAATAACTCACAAACTGTCTCAAACTTCTTGAAAAACGCTCTGCAAAGGCTCTGTTTGCATCATTGTAGGATCTTTTAATCTCACTGAACCTCCCCACCTGACTTCCAATTCCTCCAAAATATTCCAGATTTTTATATTTTTCCAGAACTTTTTCCAGATCTTCCCTAAATGTCTGAGCTCTCGCAGTCAGTTCTTCACCAACAGCTCCCTGTGCAATAAATCCCCATCCTTCTACACCTCTCCGGAACCACAGGAGCTTTTCTGTCTGCTCACTCAGATTTTCTATATCTTCAGTTGCACTTACAATATCCTCGTTATAATCCATCGGATGATCGATCATAATGATCTTAAAGAGAATCACACAATATCCCTCTGCACTGATTTCAATTCCCAGTTGCTTTCCCTGCTCCAGACATTCTCCAAATGGCATACTTCCTGCAAACACCTGATTGAAAAACTGAAACTTTTCACTTTCTTTGTTTTCCTGCATTTCACGGGCATATTGATTCATCTGCTCTTTTTCGCTTTGCTCTTTCCGGATTTCTTCTGCTACTTTGTTAACTGCATCCAACAATTTCTCTGAAGAAATTGGTTTCAGAAGGTAATCGGTTACACCGATCTTAATCGCCATCTTTGCATAATCAAACTCATTATATCCACTCAGAATCATGATTTTCGTCGCCGGAAGTACTTTTTTAACCTGCTCACTGAGTTCCAGTCCATCCATAAAAGGCATCTTAATATCCGTGATCAGGATGTCTGGTTTCTTTTCAAGAATCATCGGTAACGCAAGTTCTCCATCACTTGCCTCTCCGACAAAGTCATATCCATGCATTTCCCAATTAATACTGTTCTTGATCCCATTTCTGATAATAATTTCATCTTCAACCAAAAATACTTTTATCATTCTTCTTCCTGCCTTTAATATGTTCTGTTTTCTATAATTTCATCCAAATCCATAGTTCCATCAAAATATGTTTCTTCCACGTATTGTTCCTTATCAATGGAAATATCCGATTCCAGTCTCTGGATCAGTTCTGCCGCTTTCGGTCCCTGGCCAGGATTGCATTCAAAGGTTACATTCAATTTACCTTCTTTTACAGCTTCGATCCCCGCTTTACTTCCACCAAATGAAATCACAATAATATCTCCGTCCTCTCCACAGGTCTTTCCTGATTTCCCGATCGCATCGATGGCTCCCAGTGCCATCTCGTCACTCTCTGCAAACACTACCCGTAAATCCGGTTCCTGCTCAAGAAATAGTTTCATGACTTTCTCTGCCTCTTCTCTGGAATTGTCACCGGTTTGTTGTGCCACCATCTCCCAGTCCGAATACTTCTCCAGCATAGTCTGATATCCCTGCGCTCTCGTCAGCTGCTCTTCCGAGCCGATGGATTCCTGAATCGCGGCGATCTTGATAGTAATGTCTTCTTCTGTCTGCTCCTCCTCTGTCGAATCCGTCTCATCTTTCACTGACGAACTACCTTTTATAATCTTATTCAGAATAGATGTACTGCTGTCTGATGACTCCGTCCTGGTGTTGCCCGATATATTTGAACTGCTATCGGTTGTTTTAGAACCATCCACTGATGTTTTGCTATCTGTCGCTTTGGAACTATCTGACGCCTTACTATCCTCTTTCTGAGAATCCTCTGCCGAATCCTCTACCGCTTCACTTTCTGTCTGTTCTGCTTCTCTCTGTGCCTCAGAAGCCGTCTTTTCTTTCTCTGCCTTTTTCTCGTCCTCTTCTTTCAGATATTCATCCAGCCATTTTCCTGCCTTTTTCATCTGTTTTCCGTAATCACTTCCAAGCATGCACGAATACAGACTGCTGTCATCCGTATCAACACCGTTATTCACAAGGATTACAGGAATATGTGCCTTTTTTGCATCTTCCAGCACATCATCCCAGCCAATTTCAGAAATCGGATTCAGAATGATATAGTCCACACCCTGTTTTATAAATCCTTTCACATCTTCAATCTGTTTTTCCTGATCGCTACCTGCATCTGCATACACCGCTTCATAGCCGTTTGATTTGACAAATGTATCCATAAAAGACGCTGTATTTGCATCCTTCCATGAGCTTTCTTCTCCACTCTGTGAAATTCCCACTGTGATCAGATAATCGAACTCGCTTTGCAGATTATCCCCATTTCTTGTCTCTCCTGTAAATAAAGAAAGTGCAAATGTACCAGCCGATATAATCAATATCAATACTGCCGCAACCTTTAAAATAAATCGCCCTACACGTCCCATGTCGTTCCTCCTTCACGTCTGCTAAAGGACATTCTTTTCAGATGTTTTCTATTATACACTGACTTTTATCAGAAAGAAAGGCAGAAATCGAGCAGACCGGCTCACTATATATACAAAAAGCCACAGGCATAAATGCCTGTGGCTTTCGATCTCATTTGATTATACAAGCTCAAGAATAACTTCCATTGCAGCGTCACCTTTACGCTGTCCAATTTTGATGATTCTTGTGTATCCGCCGTTGCGGTCTGCATACTTCGGAGCGATCTCTGTAAACAGTTTGTCTACCAGATCAACTTCTTTTGTATTTTTCTTCTTTCCAGCTGCAGCAGTCGGAACTTCTGTTACAGAGTAAAGTACTTTCAGCATCTGACGTCTTGCATGAAGTCTTGACGGGTTGTCTTTTTTGATTGTCTTTTCAACTTCTTCGTATACAGTAACTTTCTTACCATCTACTACTTCTTTAACTCTCTTGCCTTCTGCATCTTTCTTAGCAACTTTAGCTTTGATTGTAACTTCTTCGAAGTTATCTTTTTCTTTTACAGCTGAAGCGATAAGACCTTCTGCGATCTTACGGATTTCTTTAGCTTTAGCTTCTGTTGTTCTGATTTTTCCGTGCTGAAGAAGCATTGTTACCTGATTTCTCAGTAATGCTTTTCTCTGACTTGCTGTTCTTCCAAGTTTTCTATACTTTGCCATTTTTTTAATCCTCCATTATTCGGGACATACCGGCATGCACCTTCGGTCTTACTGCGGATATGCCATCTGGTTATGCTTTCATCGGGCTTACTAGCCAGATCGTGTGTCAGTGTTTCTGCCTGTATTCACATGCGAAACGGGAACTCCTTATTCGTCTCCCTGGCTGAGTTCAAGACCAAGTTCTTTTAATTTAGCAAGAACTTCTTCAAGAGATTTACGTCCAAGGTTACGAACTTTCATCATATCTTCTGATGTTCTGTTTGTAAGTTCTTCTACAGTATTGATTCCTGCTCTCTTCAGACAGTTGTATGAACGAACAGAAAGTTCAAGTTCATCAATACTCATTTCAAGAACTTTTTCTTTTTCATCGTCTTCCTTTTCAATCATAACTTCCGCTGACTGAGCAACTTCAGAAAGATCAATAAAGAGCTTGAGATGTTCATTTAATACTTTTGCAGCAAGGCTGACTGCTTCATCCGGTGCAAGAGTACCATTTGTATAAACATCAAGTGTGAGTTTATCATAATCGGTAATCTGTCCGACACGAGTATTCTGAACTGTAAGATTTACACGCTCAACCGGTGTATAGATAGAGTCGATCGGAATCACACCAATCGGCATATCTTCTGTCTTATTCTTATCAGAACCTACATATCCTCTTCCCTTTGTGATAGTCAGTTCCATATAAAGCTTGCTGTCTGCACCGCCGTTAAGTGTAGCGATTACAGTTTCTGGATTCATGATTTCAATATCAGAATCTGCCTGAATATCAGCAGCTGTAACTACGCCCTCTCCCTCAAATTCGATGTAAGCTGTTTTCGGCTCATCTGTCTCGGAAGAATTCTTAATTGCGAGTGTTTTTAAGTTCATGATAATTTCAGTTACGTCTTCCTTTACGCCCGGAATAGAACTGAACTCATGCAATACTCCGTCGATTTTAATCTGGCTGATTGCAGCTCCCGGCAGAGAAGAAAGCATAATTCTTCTCAGAGAGTTTCCAAGTGTTGTACCATATCCTCTTTCAAGTGGTTCTACAACAAATCTGCCATACTTCTTATCATCTGAAATTTCTGCAATTTCAATATTAGGTTTATTAAAATCAAACACTATTTTGGTCCCTCCTTATGGGTTTTTGTATGTTGAGGGTGTCAGTTTTTGTCCTGTTTTCGATAAAAAACAGGATATTTCCTAACAGAACCTTAACGAACCCAGAAATCAGGTTCGTTAAGTATTGCATTTTATATGAATGCGTTCTATTTAGAATATAACTCGACGATCATCATTTCGTCAACTGGAACATCGATTGCTTCACGAGTAGGAAGTTCTTTAACTGTTCCTTTCAGGTTTTCGATATCTGATTCAAGCCATTCCGGAACAAGACGTCCACCTGTAACTTCTACGATATCTTTGTATCTCTGTGAAGATTTTTTACCTTCTTTAATCTCGATCACATCACCTGCTTTAATGAGGTAAGAAGGGATGTTAACCTGTTTTCCGTTAACAAGAACCTGTTTGTGATCAACGATCTGTCTTGCTTCACGTCTTGTTCTTGCAAATCCAAGACGGAATACTACGTTATCCAGTCTTGATTCAAGAAGAACCATCAGGTTTTCACCTGTCATTCCGCTCATCTGATCTGCTTTCTTGAAGTAGTTCAGGAACGGTTTTTCTAATACACCATAGATGAATTTAGCTTTCTGTTTTTCACGCAACTGAAGACCATACTCGCTCATTTTTCTATTGGATCTCTTTAACTGTCTGTTAGACTTTTTATCAATTCCAAGATATACCGGATCCATTCCAAGGGAACGGCATCTTTTAAGAACCGGGACTCTATTTACTGCCATGTTCGTATCCTCCTATAATAATTCGACTAGACTCTTCTTCTCTTCGGCGGGCGGCATCCATTGTGTGGTACCGGTGTTACGTCTCTGATGCTTGTTACATCAATTCCGCATGCCTGAAGAGCACGGATTGCTGCTTCTCTTCCTGAACCTGGTCCTTTTACGAATACGTCTACTGATTTAAGACCATGCGGCAGAGCTGCTTTAGCTGCTGTTTCAGCTGCCATCTGAGCTGCGTATGGAGTAGATTTTCTTGAACCTCTAAAACCAAGACCACCGGCACTTGCCCATGATAAAGCATTTCCCTGTGCATCTGTCAAAGTAACGATTGTATTATTGAAAGATGACTGGATATGTGCCTGTCCGCGTTCAACGTTTTTCTTGACACGTTTTTTTGTCACTTTTTTTGTAACTTTCTTAGCCATTTAAACTAACCTACACTTTCCTTTTTATTATTTGTCGAAATTATTTCTTCTTGTTTGCTACTGTTCTCTTAGGACCTTTTCTTGTTCTTGCATTGGTCTTTGTCTTCTGACCACGAACCGGAAGTCCTTTTCTGTGACGGATTCCTCTATAGCATCCGATTTCCTGAAGTCTCTTGATGTTAAGAGCGATCTCTCTTCTAAGATCACCTTCAACTGTCTGAGTTTCATCGATCACTGCACTGATCTTTTTAACTTCGTCGTCTGTAAGATCTCTGCAGCGAGTATCAGGATTAACTCCTGCTTCTGCGAGAATACGGGTTGCACTTGTTCTTCCGATTCCATAGATATAAGTCAATCCGATTTCTACACGTTTGTCTCTTGGTAAATCTACACCTGCAATACGAGCCATTTGTGATTTCCTCCATTTTCTTTCTTTTTTTGGTTTCACATTGTCCTATAATGAGGCTGCGGGCATCCCGTTATCAAAAAGAGCCCTACCGGACTTTTCAAAATGTATCCAATGCCTCAGACACGTCCGATATCCCAGCCCAGATGCGGTTCGGTATCCGCATCCTTTCCGGCAACCGATCTCTCGGCTAATGACCGCCGGTTTTTAAGCAATATACTAGAAACCACTTGCCCGTGGTGTTCATGTATATTAAATAGTGGATAACGCTCTACACACACCCTGGCGTATCCTCTATCAGCCGCCTAATTAAGTTTACATAAATCTGTCTTTCGCTGCTCCGTGCGCCTAAGTTCCTCTGTCGCCTACGGCTCGTCGTCACTAAGGCTTGGGAGCGGTCTTCTCACTAAATTCAAGCTGCGCCTGTGGCTTGCTTTCATTAAGTGTTCAGAACCTATCCCTGACGCTGTTTATGTTTCGGATTCTCGCAGATAATTCTGACGCTTCCTTTTCTCTTGATAACTTTGCATTTTTCGCAAATCGGTTTTACTGATGATCTAACCTTCACGTCAAATCCTCCTTTCATACCTTGCCTGGTCTGCATTTTCCCCCTGTGCGCAGAAAAAGTCCTTCGCACAGTTCGCATAAAATTATATCACCTGGTTTTTGGTTTTGTCAAGTAATATTTTATTTATCTCTCCAGATAATTCTTCCTTTAGATAAATCGTATGGTGACAGTTCCAGAGTAACTTTGTCACCCGGTAAAATTTTGATAAAGTTCATACGCAGCTTTCCGCTGATATGTGCAAGTACCTGATGTCCATTTTCCAGTTCTACCTGAAACATGGCATTCGGAAGTTTTTCTACTACTGTTCCTTCGATTTCAATTACATCTGCTTTAGACATTTATTTGTCCTCCTTCTTTTCTGACATCTTATATTCTTTTAATATCCGTTTCAGCTTTACATCATCCGCTTCGGAAATCTCATGCTGTTCTCTAATGAGCTGTACATGTTTCTTTTTCTTTTTCTTTGGACTCTGAAGCGTTTTCCTCTCCCCGTCTGCAAGATATGTAAACTGTTCATCCAGTCCGACGATCACGTATACCTTATCTTTATCATGACCGGCCAGAGATTTCGCAAGCATTCCTGTTTCCCATCTATCCATTTTCTGTTCCTCTGTTCTGTTATACATTTCCATCTGCAATCGACAGGATCTTCGGTTCGTCTTTTGTGATCAGAATTGTATTTTCATAATGTGCTGATTCTTTTCTGTCTGCCGTCACCACCGTCCAGTTATCACTCATCCAGCGAATCCGCTCTGTTCCGAGATTGACCATCGGCTCAATTGCCAGTGTCATTCCGGCTTTCAGCTTCGGTCCTCTTCTTCGCATCTGGAAATTCGGAATCTCCGGTAATTCATGAAGACTGGTCCCGATTCCATGTCCACACAGTTCCCTGACAACACCGTATCCAAAACTTTCCGCATAATCACCGATTGCTCGGGATATATCATATAGATGATTGCCTTCTTTTGCGAACTTTATTCCTTCGAAGAAGCTTTCCCTCGTTACATCGATCAGTTTCTGAAGATCCGGTCTGATCTCACCGACAGCATGTGTCCTTGCAGCATCGGAATGATAACCTTTGTAGATCACTCCTGCGTCCAGGCTCACAATGTCACCTTCTTTTATGAGGTGCTTTGCTGACGGAATCCCATGAACGATTTCATCATTTACAGAAACACAGATAGACGCCGGATATCCATTGTAATTCAGAAAAGAAGGTTCGCAGCCATAGCTGCGAATAACTTCTTCACCTAATGCATCGATATCCAGTGTACTCATTCCTGGTTTTAATGCCTTCTCCAGTTCCTTATGTACGATCCCCAGAATCCTTCCGGCTTCTGTCATCAGTTCAATTTCTCTTTCTGATTTAATCGTAATCGGCATCTGTTACTCTCCTAATATAGAAACAATGGCTCCAAATACATCTTCCATATCCACTGTTCCATCAACGCTTTTCAGAATTCCCGCTTTTGTATAATAATCGATCAGCGGCTGTGTCTGATCATGATATACATGCAGCCTCTTTTCAACTGTCTCCGGTTTGTCATCATCACGAAGGATCAGTTCTCCTCCGCAGACATCACAGATTCCGTCTTTCTTCGGTGCAGCATATACAAGATGGTAAGTTGCGCCACATCCTACGCATGCGCGTCTTCCACCCATACGCTTTACAATATTTTCATCCGGAACATCTACATCGATTGCATAGTCCATCTTCTGGCCCTTCGCTTCCAGTGCCTTATCAAGCGCCTCAGCCTGTGGAATTGTACGTGGAAAACCGTCCAGTACATATCCCTTCGTACAGTCATCCTGACTCACACGGTCTACAACAAGATCTACGACCAATTCATCCGGAACAAGAAGTCCCTGATCCATATAAGTCTTCGCTTTCTTTCCAAGTTCAGTTCCGTTCTTAATATTTGCGCGGAAAATATCTCCTGTTGAAATATGAGGAATTCCGTACTTAGCGGCAATTTTTTTTGCCTGTGTACCTTTTCCTGCACCAGGAGCACCTAACATAATGATTTTCATTTTACTATTCCTCCTTCAAATGTCATAATGGCAAAAGAGCCCGTTGTCTTTGATTATACTCTAAAAGACAACGGGCTACAATTGTTTTAATATCCAAGAAAACTATTTTTCATAGATTTTCCTTTGACATTCAAAAATCCTGTGTAATTACGAACGAGCATCTGAGACTCAATCTGTTTGAGTGTCTCAAGAACAACACCGATGATAATGATCAGAGAAGTTCCCCCGAATGATACATTCGCTCCAAACACACCATTGAACACAAACGGAATTACCTGTACAATTACAAGTCCGCATGCACCAATAAAGATAATATAATTCAATATCTTATTTAAGTAGTCCACAGTAGGTTTTCCAGGTCTGATACCTGGGATAAATCCACCGCTTTTTTTCATATTATTTGCAATTTCCAACGGGTTAAAAGTAATGCTCGTATAGAAATATGCAAAGAAAATCGTAAGTACGATATATACTATAAGTCCCCAGGAATAGTAAATCTTATTCGGATTACACCAGTTTCCTGAACTTAAGCCTCTGAGGATTTCACTTCCGATGCCTTTTCCGTTGCCCTTGCCCATAAATGAAGCAATTACAACCGGGAACTGCATAATAGATGAAGCGAAAATAACCGGAATTACTCCGGCGGTATTAACCTTCAGCGGAATGTTCGTTGACTGTCCACCTACTGATTTTCTTCCCTGTACTTTCTGCGAATACTGAACCGGAATTCGTCTCTCCGCATCCTGAAGTATTACCGTAAATACTACAAGTACGAGAATGATTGCAATGATGATGATTGCTGCAAGTCCTCCACTGGCAAGACCTTTGCCGCTGATGAACTTCTCATACAGTGAGGTCATATCACTTGGAATGCGTGATAAAATGTTAATGAGCAGGACAATAGAAATACCATTTCCCACTCCTTTTTCTGTAATTCGTTCCCCGATCCACATAAGGAATGCAGATCCTGCAGTTAATGTAAGAACTACAATTGCAGCATTTACAAAATTGAACTTTTCCAGAAGTCCCTGACGTCCAAATCCAACAGCCATAGCTGTAGATTCAATCAGAGCAAGCACAACTGTCATATAACGAGTTAATGCGGTAAGCTTCTTTCTTCCATCTTCCCCTTCTTTCTGCATTTCCTCAAGCTTTGGAATTGCAATTGTAAGAAGCTGGATGATAATGGAAGATGTGATATACGGGGTAATACTCAATGCAAAGATGGACATCGTCTCAAACGAACCGCCGGTGAAAGCGTTAAAAAAGTTAAACGAATCACCGGTCTGGTTCGCAAAGAAATTCTGAATATAGGTCGGATCAACTCCCGGTGTCGGAAGCTGAGATCCGAGTCTTACTACAAACAGCATTGCAAGGGTATACAATATTTTTCTCCGTATGTCTTCAATCTGAAATGCTTTACGGAATGTTTGTAGCATTAGATCACCTCTGCTTTTCCACCAACAGCTTCAATCTTTTCTACAGCACCTGCGCTGAATGCATTTGCCTGAACAGTAAGCTTTTTGGTTAACTCTCCATTTCCAAGAATTTTAACACCATCTCTGGCATGTTTTACGATTCCTGCTTCAATCAGAGTTTCAACAGAAACTACTGCATCGTTGTCAAATACTTCAAGAGCACTGACATTGATTCCAACGATTTCCTTAGAGTTTCTGCAAGTGAAACCTCTCTTAGGAATACGTCTGTATAATGGCATCTGTCCACCTTCGAAACCTGGTCTCGGAGCTCCGGAACGAGCTTTCTGACCTTTGTGTCCCTTACCAGCAGTCTTACCATTTCCTGAGCCGTGTCCACGACCTCTTCTGAAATTATCGCTATGTTTTGATCCGTCAGCCGGTCTTAAATTAGATAAGTCCATTGTGACACCTCCTATCTAAGATTTATGCTTCTTCTTCTACTTTTACCAGATGTCTTACCTGCTGAACCATTCCTCTGGTTGCAGCGTTATCCGGAAGGACAACTGTCTTATTAACCTTCTTAAGGCCTAATGCTTCTACTGTTCTTCTGTGTTTCGGAACAGCACCGATTGTTGATTTTACTAATGTGATTTTTAAATTTGCCATTGTAATCTCCTCCCTAGCCTAAGATCTCTTCTACAGTTTTACCGCGAAGTTTAGCTACGTCTTCTGGAGCTTTCAGCTGACTTAAACCTTCGATAGTAGCAAGTACTACGTTCTGTTTGTTGTTAGATCCGAGAGATTTTGTACGGATGTTCTTGATACCTGCAAGTTCGATTACGGCACGAGCCGGTCCACCTGCGATAACACCAGTACCTTCCGGAGCTTTTTTCAGAAGTACAGAAGCACTTCCGAATTTTCCAATATAATCATGTGTAATACTGTCGTTTTCATCTAAAGTAACTTTGATAAGTTTCTTCATAGCATCTTCTTTTCCTTTGCGGATTGCTTCCGGAATTTCAGCTGCTTTTCCTAAACCTGCACCAACATGGCCGTTTCCGTCGCCAACAACTACTAAAGCTGTGAATCTCATGTTACGACCACCCTTAACAACTTTGGTAACACGTTTGATTGATACTACTTTTTCGGTAAGTTCTAACTGATTAGCATCAATACGTTCCTGTTTCATGTGTCCGTCCTCCTTCTAGAAATTCAAACCAGCTTCTCTTGCTGCGTCTGCTAATGCTTTGATTTTTCCGTGATAGATAAATCCTCCTCTGTCAAATACAACAGAAGTGATACCTTTCTCGATTGCTTTTTTTGCAATTACTGTTCCAAGGTATGCTGCTGCTTCAACGTTGTTGGTTTTTTCCAGTTCTGCTTTCACATCTTTCTGAAGAGTGGAAGCGGAAACCAGAGTGTTTCCAACTGTATCGTCAATAATCTGAGCATACATATGATTATTACTTCTAAACACAGCGAGACGCGGTCTTTCAGCTGTACCACTGAAACGGTTACGCAGTTTTCTATGTTTATTTACACGAACTTCGCTTCTTGATTTCTTACTAACCATTTGTTCACACTCTCCTTACTTATTTTTTACCAGTTTTACCAACTTTACGTCTGATAACTTCATCAGCATATTTGATTCCCTTGCCCTTATAAGGTTCCGGTCTTCTCTTATCTCTGATTTCAGCTGCGTACTGGCCAACTTTTTCTTTACTGATTCCCTTAACGATGATTTTGTTCTGTCCGTCAAGAACAGTTTCGATTCCTTCCGGATCTTCCATCTCAACCGGGTGAGAGTATCCCAAATTCAATGTTAATTTGTTTCCTGATTTGGAAGCTCTGTAACCTACACCGTTTACTTCAAGAACTTTTTCATATCCTTCAGTAACACCGATTACCATGTTGTTGATCAGTGTTCTTGTAAGACCATGAAGAGATTTCATCTTCTTGAGATCGTTCGGTCTTGTTACGATAACTTCTTCGCCTTCTTTTTTGATTTCCATTTCAACTGGAAGTTCTCTTACGAGAGTTCCCTTAGGACCTTTAACAGTCACTACATTCTTCTCTGCGATTTCAACAGTTACGCCTGCCGGGATCGCTACTGGATGTCTTCCGATACGTGACATACCTTTTACCTCCTACACTTACATTTTCGGAACAGCACCTTATGGCTGCTCTGTTTTCAGTTGCAATTTATTGAGTATCGAATGAAATCACAGGAAATATGATTTCATTCGTTTTCTCCATTTTATCTGGTTATTACCATACGAAGCAAAGAACTTCTCCGCCTACGCCAAGCTTTCTGGCTTCTTTGTCTGTAATCACGCCCTGGTTTGTAGAGATGATTGCAGTTCCAAGTCCTCCAAGTACTCTCGGAAGTTCGTCTTTACCAGCGTAAACACGAAGACCTGGTTTAGAAATCTTTTTGATTCCAGAAATAACTTTTTCGTTCTTATCTGCACCATATTTTAATGTGATGCGGATTGTGTTGAAGTTTCCTTCTTCTACGATGTCATATTTTGTGATGTATCCTTCGTTAACGAGAATGTCAGCGATAGCGATCTTCATCTTTGAAGCCGGAACATCTACTGTATCATGTTTTGCAGTGTTTGCGTTACGGATTCTTGTAAGCATATCTGCAATTGGATCACTCATAGTCATTGTGGATTATCCTCCTTTTCTACCAACTTGCTTTCTTTACGCCCGGAATTTCACCTTTGTATGCCAGTTCACGGAAGCATACACGGCAGATTCCATATTTTCTTAAATATGCATGTGGACGTCCACAGATTCTGCAACGATTATATTCTCTTGTAGAGAATTTCTGTTTGCGCTGCTGTTTCAGTTTCATTGCTGTCTTTGCCATGAAAATTTCCTCCTTATTTTGTGAATGGCATGTTGAACTGTGTTAACAATTCACGTGCTTCTTCGTCTGTATTAGCAGTTGTTACGAAGATAACATCCATACCTCTAACCTTATCTACTTTATCATATTCGATTTCTGGGAAGATAAGCTGCTCCTTGATACCAAGAGCGTAGTTACCTCTTCCGTCGAATGCGTTCGGATTAACTCCTCTAAAGTCACGTACACGAGGCAGTGCAAGGTTGATGAGACGATCAACGAACTCATACATCTTTTCTCCTCTTAAAGTAACTTTGCATCCGATAGCCATTCCTTCACGGATTTTGAAGTTAGCTACTGAATTTTTAGCTCTGGTCAGAACTGCTTTCTGTCCAGTGATCTTTTCCATATCAGCTACAGCTGAGTCTAATGCTTTTGCATTGTCTTTTGCTTCGCCAACGCCCATGTTGATAACAACCTTGTCGAGCTTCGGCACTTCCATAATATTCTTATAACCAAATTTTTTGATCATTGCGTCAATGATCTCGTTCTGGTACTGTTCTTTAAGTCTACTCAAAGCCTTTGACCTCCTTCCTAGAACTAATCAATTACTTCGCCTGTTGATTTTGCAACACGTACTTTTTTGTCTCCATCAAGTTTGAAGCCTACTCTTGTAGCTTTTCCCTTGTGAACATACATTACGTTAGATGCATCGATCGGTCCTTCCTGATGAAGGATTCCGCCTTCCGGATTAGAAGCGCTTGGTTTAGCATGTTTTGTTCTCATGTTAACGCCTTCTACCAGGACTGTACCGTTTTTCTGATCTACTGCGATTACTTTGCCTTCTTTGTCTTTATCTTTTCCAGCGATAACTTTAACGGTATCGCCTTTTTTGATCTTCATTGTTGACATACTCGAACCTCCTTACAGTACTTCCGGAGCCAGTGAAACAATTTTCATAAACTGTTTCTCACGAAGTTCTCTGGCTACAGGTCCAAAAATACGAGTTCCTTTTGGGTTTTTGTCATCTTTAATAATAACAGCAGCATTTTCATCGAATCTGATGTATGATCCATCTTTACGACGAGTGCTGTTTACAGTACGAACAACTACAGCTTTAACGACATCACCTTTTTTAACAACGCCGCCTGGTGTTGCATCTTTAACCGAAGCAACGATTACATCACCGATAGCTGCATATCTTCTTGTAGAACCGCCTAATACACGGATACAGAGTAATTCTTTAGCACCTGTATTATCTGCTACTTTTAATCTGCTTTCTTGCTGTATCATGCAGGTAAACCTCCTTATACTTTTATCAAAGTCAAACTATTTAACTTTTTCTACGATTTCAACAAGTCTCCATCTCTTATCTTTAGATAACGGTCTTGTCTCCATAACTTTTACTCTATCACCAATATTGCATTCATTATTTTCATCATGCGCTTTCAGTTTGTAAGTTCTTTTTACGATCTTATTGTAAAGCGGATGTTTTACATGGTCTTCTACTGCAACAACGATTGTCTTATCCATCTTGTTGCTTACAACCTTACCAACTCTCGTTTTTCTCAGGTTTCTTTCCACGGTTATACTCCTTTCTGAATATCACCTAATTAAGCATTCTGGCTTTTTTCTGTGATCACTGTCTGGATTCTTGCGATATTCTTTCTTACTTCTTTGATTCTGCTTGTATTATCTAACTGATTTGTTGCGTTCTGGAATCTCAGATTGAAGAGTTCCTTTTTAGCAGCTACTAATTCTTCATTTAATTCTGCAACAGATTTTGCTTTTAAATCTTCTACAAATGTCTTAATTTTCACTGTTATCACCGCCTTCTAAGTCTGCACGAGAAACGATTTTACATTTACATGGTAATTTGTGCATAGCAAGACGTAATGCTTCTTTCGCAACTTCTTCAGGTACTCCTGCAAGTTCGAACATTACACGTCCTGGCTTAACTACAGCTACCCAGTATTCAAGAGTTCCTTTTCCAGAACCCATACGTGTCTCAGCCGGTTTCGTTGTTACTGGTTTATCAGGGAAGATCTTGATCCAAACTTTACCACCACGTTTAATGTAACGTGTCATAGCGATACGGGCAGCTTCAATCTGGTTAGATCTGATCCAACATGGTTCCATTGCTACAAGACCATATTCACCGTTCGTGATCTTGTTTCCTCTTAATGCTTTACCTTTCATGGAGCCACGGAACTGTTTTCTACGTTTTACTCTTTTTGGCATTAACATTATTTATCGCTCCCTTCCTTACCTGCCTTTGTTGGAAGTACTTCGCCTTTGTAAATCCATACCTTAACACCAACTTTTCCGTAAGTTGTGTCTGCTTCAGCGAAGCCATAGTCAATGTCTGCTCTCAGTGTCTGAAGCGGAATAGTTCCTTCGCTGTAGAACTCTGTACGAGCCATATCAGCTCCGCCGAGACGTCCGGATACGGATGTCTTAACACCAAGTGCTCCTGATTTCATAGTTCTTGACATGCAAGATTTCATTGCACGACGGAAGGAAATACGATTTTCCAGCTGCTGTGCGATGTTTTCAGCAACGAGCTGAGCATCTTTGTCAGGTCTTTTTACTTCTTTGATGTCAACGATAACTTTCTTATCTGTCATTTTCTGAAGTTCAGCTTTTACTTTTTCGATCTCAGAACCGCCTTTACCGATTACAACACCCGGTTTAGCAGTATAAACGATGATCTTAACACGATCAGAAGCTCTTTCGATTTCAATCTTAGAAACTCCTGCGCTGTATAATTTATTCTTCAGAAATTTTCTGATTTTATGATCTTCTACTAAATAGTCAGCAAAATCTTTTTCTGCATACCATTTAGAGTCCCAGTCTTTGATAACACCGACTCTTAAGCCATGAGGATTAACTTTCTGTCCCATTATTGCCCTCCTTATCTTTCATTAAGCACAAGTGTAATATGACTCATTCTCTTTTCGATTCTGTAAGCTCTGCCCTGTGCTCTCGGTCTGATTCTCTTCATTGTTGGTCCTTTATTTGCGTAGCATTCCTCAATATAAAGGTTTTCAACACTCATACCGTTGTTATTCTCAGCATTTGCGATAGCTGATTCCAATAATTTCTTTATAATGCTTGAAGCGTATCTTGGATTGTATGTTAAAATACCAAGCGCTGTTGTTACATCCTTACCTCTGATGGCATCTAATACGAAGCATGCTTTCTGAACAGAAACTCTGGCGTAAGATAACTTAGCTGAAGGTCTGGTGTCCTTGTTTGCATTTCTTTCTCTCTTAATTTGACTTCTATGTCCTTTTGCCATGGGATGAAACCTCCTTTCAATACGTTAAATATTATCTAACTTTCGATTTCTTTTCGTCTTTTCCATGTCCTCTGTATGTTCTGGTTGCTACGAACTCTCCGAGTTTATGTCCAACCATATCTTCTGTTACATATACCGGAACATGTTTTCTTCCATCATGAACTGCGATTGTATGTCCAACCATAATCGGGAAGATTGTAGAACGACGAGACCATGTTTTGATAACACCCTTGTCTCCTGATGCGTTCATTGCTTCCACTTTCTTAAGCAGGCTTGCGTCTGCGAATGGTCCTTTTTTAAGTGAACGAGCCATAGGTTCTAACCTCCTTGAAAATTAACTATTTGATTCCTCTACCGTCTTTTCTTCTGATGATCAGCTTGTTAGACTGTTTGTTTTTCTTACGAGTCTTAAGACCAAGTGCCGGTTTACCCCAAGGAGTGCACGGACCCGGACGACCGATTCCAGTCTTACCTTCACCACCACCATGCGGATGATCATTCGGGTTCATAACGGAACCACGAACTGTAGGTCTGATACCCATGTGACGTTTACGTCCTGCTTTACCAATGTTTACAAGGTTGTGATCGCCATTTCCAACAACACCAACTGATGCGCGGCATTCGATCGGAACCATTCTCATTTCTCCTGAAGGAAGACGAAGTGTTGCATACTTTCCTTCTTTAGCCATGAGCTGTGCGCTGTTTCCTGCTGAACGAACCATCTGTCCGCCTTTTCCAGGATGAAGCTCAATGTTATGAACCTGTGTACCAACCGGGATAGCTGAAAGCGGCAGGCAGTTTCCTACTCTTACTTCTGCTTCTGGTCCGTTCATAACTTTCATTCCGTCTGTAAGTCCTTCTGGTGCGATGATGTAAGCTTTTTCTCCATCAGCGTAGCAGATAAGTGCGATGTTAGCACTTCTGTTCGGATCGTATTCGATTCCGATTACAGTTGCCGGAATTCCGTCTTTTTTACGTTTGAAGTCGATTACTCTATATTTTCTCTTAACTCCGCCTCCGCGGTGTCTAACAGTGATTTTACCCTGATTGTTACGTCCGGCAGTCTTGCTCAGAGAAACTACTAAAGATTTCTCCGGTGTTGTTTTTGTGATTTCTGAGAAATCAGAGCCGGTCATATGTCTTCTGGAAGGTGTATATGGGCGGTATGTTTTAATTCCCATTACTCTATCTCCTTTCGCATTTTGCTAGTTATTTTTGTCACGGATTTGCACCGTTTAGGTTCCAGTTTCTTACAGTCCCTGGAAGATTTCGATCTCTGCTGATTCTTCTGTCAGCTGAACGATTGCTTTCTTTGTCTTAGCTGTCTTTCCGAATGTCATGGTTCCGCGAACTCGTTTGTTCTTTCCGTCCATGTTGATTGTGTTAACGCCAGCAACTTTTGTTCCTGGGAACATTTTTTCTACAGCTTCTTTAATCTGAGTCTTATTAGCTTCTGTGTGTACAAGGAATGTGTATTTCTTGTCAGCCATAAGAGCCATTGTCTTTTCGGTTACTACCGGTTTAAGGATTACATCATAATACTGAATGTTTGCCATTATGCGTACACCTCCTCGATTGCCTGTACAGCAGCCTTAGTTGCGATTACTGTATTGTATTTCAGGATGTCATACACATTGATTGTGTTTGTCTTAGCAGTTTTAACATCAGCAATGTTTCTAGCTGAAAGTTCTGCATTCTTGTTTCCGTCTTCCAGAACTACGAGAGCCTTGGATACTGACAGGTTATTAAGAACATCCTGGAATTTCTTTGTCTTGATTTCATCAAAGTTAATTTCATCAACAACGATGAATTTCTTTTCTTCTACTCTTGATGTCAGAGCGGATTTGAGAGCTGCTCTTCTTTCTTTCTTGTTAAGTTTGAAAGAGTAATCTCTCGGTGTCGGAGCGAATACTACTCCACCGCCTGTCCACTGCGGAGCTCTTGTAGATCCCTGTCTTGCATGACCGGTACCTTTCTGTCTCCATGGTTTTCTTCCGCCGCCGGAAACTTCTGAACGAGTTTTCGCTTTCTGTGTTCCCTGACGTTTATTTGCAAGCTGGCTTACAACTGCCATGTGTACAAGGTGTTCGTTTACTTCTACACCGAATACAGCATCGTTTAAGTCGATTGTTCCAACTTCTTTACCTTCGATATTGTAAACAGATACGTTTGCCATCTGTATGTTCCTCCTTTCCTAGTGCCATTCTTAGATAGATTTTACAGATTCTTTAATCGTTACAAGAGATTTCTTTGGTCCCGGAACTGCGCCCTTAACCAGAAGAAGGTTGTTTTCAACGTCTACTCTTACGATTTCAAGGTTCTGAATTGTAATCTTCTTTGCTCCCATGTGTCCTGGCATCTTTTTGCCCTTGAATACTTTACTCGGGTCAGATGCAGCACCGTTGGAACCAGCATGACGATGGAACTTAGAGCCGTGAGCCATAGGTCCTCTGTGCTGGTTGTGTCTCTTGATAGCACCCTGGAATCCTTTACCTTTGGAAATTGCTGTTGCGTCTACTTTGTCGCCAGCTTCAAAGATATCTGCTTTAATTTCCTGAGCTAACTGATATTCATCAGCGTTCTCGAATTTGAATTCTCTTACAAATCTTTTTCCTGTTACTCCAGCTTTGTCAAAGTGTCCTTTTTCAGCCTTTGTAACTCCGTGTCTGTGCACGATTTCTTTCTTTCCGTTCTTGTCAACGTTAACAATTTTGTCTTTCTTGTCAACGAATCCAACCTGAACTGCGCTGTATCCGTCATTTTCAACGGTTTTGATCTGTGTTACAACACATGGTCCAGCCTGAAGAACAGTTACCGGAGTAAGTACTCCATCTTCGTTGAAGATTTGAGTCATTCCGACTTTGGTAGCTAAGATAGCTTTCTTCATTTTATTTTACCTCCTGTGATTTACAGCGGAACGCCCTTATGGGTGTTCATCCTAAATATTAGGAACTACTGTGTTTTAATTTATTAGAACTTATTTGTTCTTCATTTTGATATCGATGTATACACCAGCTGGCATTTCCAGTCTTGACAGAGCATCTACAGTCTTCTGTGTCGGTGCAATGATATCGATCAGTCTCTTATGAGTTCTCTGTTCGAACTGTTCTCTGGAATCTTTGTATTTGTGAACCGCTCTTAAGATTGTTACAACTTCCTTCTTTGTCGGAAGCGGTACCGGTCCGCTAACCTTTGCTCCATTTTTCTTTACAGTTTCGATAATTTTCTTGGCAGATGCATCTACAAGCTGATGATCATATGCCTTCAATGTGATTCTCATTACTTGACTTGCCATAAAAAAAGTCGCCTCCTTTTCGTACTTAAACCTCAGTACGACAAGCGGTGACTGTACACTTCCCCGTGTGTGTCGTGAGAAACTCACACGTTGTTACTGCATCTCAGCAGCTGTTATGATTTCGTACAGTGACTTGTCGCCAGTTTCCTAACTTGACATTCGCTCCACGGAAAACCTGCCATTCTTCTCGGCAGCAACCTCGCGCTTCTTTGCTATCATGTCACAGCTTTTTTAGTATACCCGATGTTTCTGCATTTTGCAAGCATTTTATTTTATTTTTTGTACTTTTTTTCATACAAATTTTTCTTAAAAAATCTTCTCCTTTTGTGCTATTTTTCTTATTCCCTTTTTGCGGTATAATATTCTCATATTCAGCGGGGTACCAGATCCATAGGCTTCTTCGCTAAATGCAGCCTGTCTCACATGAAGTGATCGAGAAAATCGTAGAAACAAGTGCCTACGCTCCATCCTGGAAGAATACGCAGACAGCAAGATATATTATAATAGAAGAAACAGCTCTCAAAGACAGGATTGCCAGAGAAGCTGTTATGGGATTTGAATGGAATACAGGCATCATTCTTGGTGCACCGGTACTGGTTGTTCTCGCTTCCGTTCCGGGGAAAAGCGGTTACGAAAAGGACGGAGCTTATTCCACCTCAAAAAAGGATAAATGGGAAATGTTCGATGCCGGTATCGCTGCGCAGACCTTCCAGCTCGCTGCTCATGAATGCGGAATCGGTTCGGTTGTCATGGGTATTTTCGATGAGGTAAAGGTAAAAGAACTACTTGGTCTTGACGATACTCTGAATGTATCTGCCCTGATTGCAATCGGTCATCCGGCTGTCAGCCCAACTGTTCCGGCACGCAAATCAGCCCAGGAGCTGCTCCAATACCGTTAATCTCTCACTGGCGTACAGTTGACCGTGTTGTACACATTTTAATACACAAATTATCTAGAAATTTACCAGTTTCTTGTTGACACTACTGTGATAAAGTGCTATAGTGTAACCAACTTAATCAGAGAGCTAAACCAAAGGCGGTTTCCAACACGAGGATACCGCTATTTTAAAAAGACTTGATTAAGCTACAACATTGGTTGTTATTGCAGTTATATTGTTGCCGGTCGTTTCCCCCAAGAATGGTCTTGCAACGATAAAACTCCAATTTATATATACATCCTCTTTGTAGGAGCATTCCCCAGCTTTGTATATAAGGCAAACTGCAATGCAACGAGGAAAAACCTCTCAATGACATACCAAAAAGAAAAGACATGACCTCGAGGGGTCATGTTTTTTCTTTCCAAAAGTAAAGGAGACGTGAAAATATGAGTAGTTCAAGACCGATAGATACCCCGAAAGATCCCCGTACAGACGAGAAACCCGTATTTTCAAAAGAGCTGGTGCAGGAAGATCTGAAAGATGAATTCAAAGCAGGCTCCAACTCCGAATGGGCCGCTGATTCCCAAGATGAGCTCGAAGACTGGATTGAGGAGCAGGGGATACAGTTGCGGTACTAGATTTTTTGTTAAATAAATACAGATATTTATGCCGGGAAAGCTTCTTTGACTTCCCGGCATTTTTTCATTCATATTTTTTATACACATTTTACGTTTCCAAAGGATGATTGTGGAACACGAATTTTAATCTTGAATTGCAAAATCAAAAATCAAATCAATACAAATGGATGAAATTTTTGACTTTAAATCGCAAATATTAAAAGTAAATCAATAAAATGAGGTTGAAAACTTGATTCAAAATTATAAAACTTAAAAATGAGTCAACAAATCTAATGTCCTGCACTCTTAATATGAAAAGGGGCTGTGAAAAAAGAATAGTCCCCCAAAAAAGAAAGACCAAGAGTTTATAATGAACTCAAGGTCTTTCTTTCTGTTATAATTAACTTGCAATGAAAATTAATAACATAATCTATTCTAACCCAACTCTCGTTTTTTCACACGCCCCATCTTCTATCCATTATTCATCAATTATTTATCACTCACGAAAATGAATTTTACGCTTCCGTCCATTCCGTCTGCGATTCCAGAGAAGTTCTTGTATTCTTTGGATGCATCCAGAAGTTCGTTTGCCTTATCCAGAAGTGCATCGATGTCCCCGTCAAATACGCTTACCAGTTTTTCAATTCCTTCTTCGTTGAACTGGATCATACCACTGTTCAATTCAGCTGCTCCGGAATCAAGCTGTTCTACACCAGATACCAATGCACCAGTGCTATTCTGAAGCGTGTTCAGGCCTGTCGAAAGAGTTCCGGCTCCGCTGTTGAGCTGGGATGCGCCACTTGCCAGCTGACTTGCACCACTTGCTACTGACTGCGCTCCTGCATTTGCTGTCTTCATATTTGTGCTGAGGGCTACGCTTCCTTCGCTCACCTGACTTGCGCCTGCGCTTAATGTTCCAAGTCCTGAGTTGAGGCTCTGTGTTCCTGCAAGTAATGCTCCAGTTCCTTCTGAAAGCTGTTTGGTTCCTGCTGCAAGCTGAGTTGCCATACTTCCAACACCAGACTGCAACTGGTTTGCACCTGTTCCAAGAGTTCCAAGGCCTCCCGATAATGTTTCAGCTCCTGTCTGTACACTTGCGGCTCCATCTGCCACCTGTGTCGCTCCTGCTCCAAGTGTTCTAAGGCTGTCGGATAAGTTTCCGGCTCCTATTGCAAGATTGTTCGCTCCCGTCACAAGATTTCCTGCTCCTGCTGCCACCTGACTAATTGCCGTCTGCTGTGCCTGTATACCCGTAATAATCTGGTCAATTGTCCCTGCCTGTTCCGGCACTGCCTGTTTCAAAGCCTCAAGCCCTGCGATCATAGCATTGCTGTTTTCTGAATTCGCAATAGTATTCAATCCTGTCTGTAACCCAGAAGCTCCTGCCTGTAACTGATTCGCCCCGTCTTGCAACGAGCCAGCACCTGCCTGTGCCTGTGCAAGTCCATCTCTTACCTGTCCAGCTCCTGTTGCCACCTGTTTTGAACCTTCCGTAAGACTTACCGCACCATCTTTCGCCTGACTGATTCCATCACTCAACTGTCCCACACCATCATTTAATGAACTTACTCCTGCTCCAACCTGGCTCTGCATCTGTGCAACCCCATCGTTTAATGCCTGCGCTCCACTTTCAAGCTGTCCAACTCCGTCTTTTGCACTCTTTGCTCCTGCTGCTACCTGTGCGGATCCTGCATTCAAACTCTCAGCTCCACTTGCCAACTGGCTTGTTCCACTTGCCAGGCTCTTGCTTCCATCAGCCAGCGTATTCGCTCCGCTCACCAGACTACCAGTTCCGCTAGCCAATGTATTTCCGCCACTTGCCAGCTGATCAATTCCGCTTACCAGTGTTCCTGATGAAGAAAGCAGTGTATCCAGTCCGTCTTTTAGTTCTCCGGAGCCGCTGACAAGTTTGTTTGATGCATCCTGAAGCTCTGTCATAGAATCCTTCAGTTCATCCAGACTGTCAAATTTATCTGTATCTACTTCATTAAATACTTCATTTGTTGCGACCGTAACAGCTTCTACTTTTTCGTAATCTGTCACATCTGCTTCTACTGTAAAGGAATCCGGGATATCCAGATCATCCACCTTGCTACTAACTGATGTAAGCTGTTCTTTCAACTGTGGAAGTCCCATTCCAATCACGATGTTTCTGTCACCGTCTGAGATTACTTTTCCATTATCAACGGTTACATTTGAAAACTTCTCTCCATCCATCAGAAGTCCGGTTGCCATCAAAAATGGTGTATATTTCCCGCTGTCAGCACTTGTATTCTGATATTCATAATGGATCTTTAAGTGTCCACTCTTTCCTTCCAGATCATCTGCGCTAACTTTCTTTCCGTCAAGTTCATAAGTAACCTTCATTCCTACAGGAATCTTCTTTGTGGTTGTTCCCTGATAGCAGATATCTTTCTTATCTCCCTGCCATACCATTTTACCGTTATTTTCAGAAAAGGTTTCATCACCTTTTACATTCTTGATGTCTTTCAAATCTGATACATCATCGATTGTTCCAAGACTCGAAATATTTTTCAGCTGATCCGATACCGTAACATCTTTCTGGTTTCCTGCGTCATCTACTTTTACATATACAGTCTCATCTTTTGCAGGTGTTGCGCTGCTGCTTGTTTTTGTTTCGCTTGTTTTCTTTGTCTCTGTACTTTTATCTTTATTATCTGCCGCCTGCACATTTACAGATGTTCCTGCAATATTTCCAACTACAAGTGATGCCATAAGTGCAAGTGTAACTAATACTCTGTATTCCCTGTTCTTCATGTTTAAAAACCTCCTGTAAGCCTCTACTGACTTTCCTGTCGGTATGCTTTCTTCTTTTTGACTACTGGTCATTTTCTAGCTCGCACTTACTATACCTCAAAAATGACCACAAGTCAATATTTTTCTACAAAAAAGTTGACGCTGAGTCATTTTGATTTTATAATAAAGATAATTCAAAAGAAAAGAGGAATGAATCATGGGAAAAGTAGATGAAAACAAGCATCAGAAAATGGATGCTCTCTTTCAAAGCGCATACGATTTATTTCTGAATCAGGGAATCGAGAAAACATCAATCAGCGATATAGCAAAAAAGGCCGGAGTTGCGAAAGGAACGTTCTATTTATATTTTGCAGACAAATACGAGATACGCGACCGGCTGATCGCACGGACAGCCAGCCGACTTTTCCAGAGAGCACACAAAGCTCTTGAGACAGCCGACATCCCCGAATTCGAAGATAAGATTATTTTTATTGTAGATTACGTTTTAAATGCCATGCAGAAAAATAAACTGATTCTGAGATTTATCTCTAAGAATCTCAGCTGGGGCATTTTCAGACAGGCTATCACCAATAATACACAGGATGATGAGGGTGAAATTCTTGCATATTTTAGTAATATCCTTTTAGATCATCCGACAATCAAACTTCGTGCACCGGAAACTATGCTGTTTCTGATCATAGAACTTGCAAGTTCTACTTCATACAGCACGATCCTGGACAACGATCCGATGTCGTTTGAAGAATTGAAGCCATATCTTAACGAAAGTATCCGCGCGATCATCCGTAACCATATTATCGAAGATACCGCAGAAAATTAAACAGCAAAAGTCCTGTCAGAATCCGAATATCGAATCCGGATTCTCAACAGGACTTTTCTATATCTTCTTTCCCTGCCAGCTTTACTTTTGACAGTTTTCTTCAAATTTCAAAACCTTAACGCTTCTCATTTTTCCGCATTTTCAGCTTCAGCATTGCAGTAACCTTTTTCGCATCTAGCTCCGTCACATTATTTTCTCCGAGTACATCTGTCTCAATGCCCTCTTCACTTTTATTGATATCCAGAATTTCTCCCAGATGATCATTTTCTACCACAAACTGGCCAACTGTACCACTGAATTTCAGCCCGGTTACCGGAATTCCTCTGATTTCCATCTGTTCAGCCGTATTTGCGAAATCTACGTCACTGTTTCCCCATCCATCGGACGACAGGATAACTCCGTCTGCCCGCATAGCTTCCGCCCATACTGCCGCACGGGTTCCAACAAGCAATTTATCTGTATTATCATCCGGCGTTCCAACAATTATGATTCCCATCAGATCCAGATCTTCATCCGATGATACCACATCAAGAAGAGGATCCCTGAAATGGTGCAGTGATGTTTCCTTTGTCGATGGTCCAATTCCCATAATCGCACCTCCTACTGCATAGAACGGATAATTCCGTCACGATATTCGTTTGGTGTAACGATCACCGGCATATTTCCCATATCAATGATCGAGCGACCGTTTTCAGTTCCCGAAGGCTCTTTTGCAAATAACGAAGTATCGTACATCGCACCCTGTCCGGCAACCTGTTTTACGATCAAAACACGTTTTTTCCCTGGGCGAACCACATCATGGTACTCATGTCTCTCTGTGCAGAGATCGCCCCTGAACTTCTTCATCTGTTCCCGGAAAATCTGGATAAACTCGTCACAGGCATGGTGGGCTGCAAGTACACCTTCTCTTTCCTGTCCCATTCCAGGTTTCAGAACAACATCAAATGACACAATATAATCATCATCCCCCGGAGTACCCGCACGGTTCAGATACAGCTTCTCTTTCAGATTGCCTTCACTGGACCCAAATTCGTGTGCCTGTTTTCCGTTTTCATCTACACCGGTAAGGATTACATAAACGCCGGTGAGCGTATGCGTAATCCCGTCCCCAATCTTTCCAAGTACTTTGGTCGATATCGGAATGATATCCATCATCGTATTGGTATAACGGTCATGTTCTCCCGGTCTTATAATCTGTACATCTAATTTGGAAAGCTGTGGATATTTCGGTAAAATTTCATCCAGTATTTTCTTCTCGATCGTCATCTTTCCAGATGCTGTCACTTTATTTTCTCCGCCTTCTTCCACCTCAGTAATATGGAAAGTTTTGATCACAAGCCGGCGCAGATCTATTTCTTTCTCCATATAATCATCCTCAATTCTAAATTGAACCCAAATGCGCCCTGGCACATTTGAGGCACGTAGCACCTTTTATCTAACAGGAAATTTTATCAAAATATCCAGTTAAATAAAAAGGACATCTCCGGCAAATCAGAGCTTTCGCCCCAATCCTGCCGGGGATGTCCCCTTTTTACTATTTGATTATACTTTCGCTACATATTCAAACGGCAGCGGAACAACTTTTCCTGGAATATCCAGCTTCACAAGCTGTTCCAGAGTTGCTTTTATGATGCCTGTCTGCATCTCAACGTTGTGTGGTTCACCAGCGTTAGCTCCCATAGGAACACGCGGAGCAACCGCACGTGGGGTACCGGTCTGACGAACAACCGGCGGAAGCGCAGCAATAATAATTGTAGGAATTCCTGCGGCTTCAATCGCTCTCTGCACCAGAACTGCAGAGCGGTGGCAGGTACCTCAACCAGCGGTGAGGATAACTGCGTCTACGCCTTCCTCTACAAACATCTTTGCAATGGCAGGACCAGTTTCATGTTTGAATTTTTCCTGGTTTCCGCCACCACCCATGAATCCGGCATGTACCGGTGCACATGCTTTGATAAATCCTTCTTTAGCAAGCTCATGGATACGGTCAATCGGGAACATACAGTTGATGTCTTTGTTTACATCACTGTTGTCATATCCACCGTGAGATACCATTAATTCATCTGACGGCATTTTATCTGTTATTTTTCTCCAGGTAAAGTCACCGGCAAGGTTGAATCTCTTCTGATCCTTGTGGTGCACACCTGCTGCTGTGGCGAGGGCAATTGTCATATCCTTCAGTTCTTTTTTCACCGGAGCCCATACTGGCGGCGGAGTTACCGGAACAAAGATTTCTGACTGAAGTCCTTTAACAACGGTCAAACTCATGTCTATTTCCTCCTGATATAATTACACTTCATCATTCTTCTTATGAGACTTCATTTCTTCCTGACGTCTCTGATACGTCTGCAGGTTACTAACATATTTTTCATTGGCGTCCGGTCCAAGCTGTTCGACAAAACTCATATTCCATCCAACTTCCTGTCCTACCACTAATGGATAATCCGTAATCAGCATTCTCATCGGGATTTTCAGATAACCTAATCGTCCCTTCAAATCGATTCCAACACATCCATCATGGATCTCTACGATTACGCCTTCCATATAGATGATCTTATCGCCATATTTCATAGTCATTCACCTTAATCGTATTTTTCTTTTCTCTTCTGGCTCATCGGCAGTGACTGCTCGTTCTTAACCAATTCAATTGTTCTGTCCATAGTCTTTGAAATCAGTTCGATGTTATTTGCTTTTACATTCGGATTCCATTTTCTTTCTGCCTTCTTCACTTCTTCTCCAGCCATTCCAGCTTTCAACATAGCAAGTGCACGGATTGCTTCTTCCTGGCAAAGCGTGTTGCAGGCAAGAACTTCGTTCTCGATTCCTGATTCAGATTTGTTGTTATCTACCATGTACTGCATGTATTTGTTTCCAACTACAAGTGCTCCCTGTACTGCGCAGAATGAAAGTCCAACAACCGGAATTCCTCTCATACCGATCTGTTCGATATGGCTTGCAAAATCGATGTGGTTGTTACCAAATCCTTCTGTTGTAACAAATGCACCATCAACATCAAGAGCTTCTACCATCATACCAACACGTTTTGATACATAGAATTTCTCTGTATTGATCTGTGGGCTACCTACAAAGATAACACCGCAAAGGTCAACTTCTTCATCATGGAGAGTTTCAAGAACCAGTGGTTCTCTCCAGTAATGTCTTGACATTTCTTTTGATGCAGGTCCGATACAGGTAAGTGCATGGATACATCCGTCAAGTACTTCCAGTGGAGATGCCATGATCGGTACGTTTCCAAGGTCAACGTTTGGTCTTGCACCAAGTACTCCGACTGGTTCCACAGGAAGGATCAGATTGTCATGCATAGCACCCTGTCCCATGATTTCTTTTACGATAACGACTTTCTTCTTACCAGGTCTTCTTACCTGATTGAATGTCTCTGTATCTACTACAAGGCTTTCGTCTTCTACTTTCTTCAGAGCTTCACGGATTTCCTGTGTGATCACGTCTGTTGCAGAATGTGCAGCAAGCGGGCCAGGTCTTTCCATGTTGGTTCCTTCTTTGATGATAACTTCTGTCTTGATGAAGATCTCACCTTTATCAGGAGCTCCCGGACGTCCCCACATGATATTTTCATCCAGGTATCCTTCGGAAGAACCGAATTCACCAATCTGAACACCATTGTCGTCTGTTCCGGTAACCATCATGATAACGCCATCAAGTACTCTTGTTGTACCTGTACCGATTTCGTCTTCGCCCTCTTTTGTAGCGATCGGCTGTACGTCCATGATTGTATTAGAATAAGTATGGTACTGATCCGGTGTAATGATATCAATCTTTAACTGATGAACCAGTTCCTGTGAAGCAACTGCTTCTTCTTCAATTCCTTCTCGGATGTAAAGAGTTGTTCCTTCGATCTTTGTCTCCGGTCCACGCTTTACTTCTGTAATTTTATAATGCTTTCTGGTAACGCTTCTTACGACTTTCGGTTCCAGCTCTTTTGTCGGTGTTGCGCCTGAAACCACGCCTGCCGGTAATTCTACCTCTGCCGGTACTTCCGCTACTGCAACACCGTTATTAAAACCCATCGGCATTTCGATATCGATATCTTTGCCTTCTCCAATGTGGATTTTTAACACGCCGCCAACTTTCTGTACACTTGCTGTAGGATTTGCAGTAACTGCTGGTGCTTCTTCTTTCACTTCTTCTTTTGCTTCTTCAGCCGGTGCTTCCTCTGCTGCAGGTGCTTTTGCGCCTTCAACAAGATCAGCTGTAAGTGGTGTAAGAGAATCGCAGGTCTTAACAAGCTTTGCTCCAAGTACCTGTTCGATTGTAAGTGTTCCATCAAGTTTCAGAAGTCCTGAATCTACCAGATCATCAAAGATAGCCGGATCTTCAAGGTTTGCAGCCTGGATTGTAATGCCGCCTTCTGCTCTACAGCATAATACTGCAGGATCTTTTGCATGTTCTTTTGCGGTTTCCGCTGTAATTGACATAATAATTTCCTCCTTGTTAATTTAACAATAACTCAATTAACTATTTATACACTCACCGAAGTGAGGTATCAACTTATCTATTTACCTTCCGGTAACTGTTCTACCTGTTTTGAAACACGCAGATATCTGTAAAGTGGATGTCCGATTGTACGCATTACATGGTCTGTCTGGTGGAATACCTTAAGTCCCATCTTCGGTGCTGATCCCATTACTGTATTTGAACAGTCTGAGCAGTTACCAATAATAATGTACTCGCATCCATCCTTCTTGAACTGGATATTATTCTTAGCCTGTCCAGGACAGTTTCCAGGTCTTTCGCATTTAAGCGGAGCTCCCGGTTTGTTTTCAATTGCCTGTTTACATCTGGCTACTGATTTCACTACACCATTCATCTTCTGACAAATATCTCTCATACGTTCTTCGCTACCACCGCAGGCACATACCAAAAGACCTACACTTGCACCATGAAGATCCGGGAAATCAATTGTAACAATGATTCCACCAGTTGTCTTTGTGATCGGTGCATCCTCTGTAGTAGCATGTCCGGTAAATGGACCACCCATGATGATTTCCCCATATACACCATCAATACCGCCGGCACGTTCGATCATTTCCCCAACGCTTGTGCCGACCGGTACATCCATAAATACATGTGGCTCATTACCGCCATTGATCTTACCGATAACAGTAAGGTTCTTAGAAAAGCATGGCTTTCTCTCTTCAATTGCTTCCGCAACTCTCGCAAGAGTTTCTACATTACAGACAATTGCATTCGCTGCTGACGGAAGCTGTGTTGTATTCAGTTCGATTCCAAGACATTCTCTTACAACCGCACGTTCTTCTCCCATCGGATAAATATCCGGAAGTAAGTGGATTGTGATCGTCTCTTCATCTTTTAATGCCTCGCGCAGTGCCTTTACTGCTTTTTCATTTTTCTTCTTAATTGCAAAAATAGCTTTTGATGCATTGGAAATCTCCATGCAGTGTTTTACTCCGCGGATAACTTTCGCACAATCATCTTCCAGCTGCTGAATGTTATGACGAAGTCCAGGCTCACACTCCGCTGCATTTACAAGGATATATCCTCCCTGCAGATCTGTTCCGAGTTTTACACCTGTCGGGAATCCGGCGCCACCCATTCCGACAACACCTGCCGCTTTTACCATATCAAGCTTGCTGCCTTCCGGAATCTTTACATATTCATCCTTCTGTTCTTCATCCGGCTTGATGATGATACGGTCTTCCAGTACGTCTTCTACCACACCATATGCACTTGAAAAAATATTAGCTCCAAGGCCTGTCGGTGTTGCAATCAGAGTCCCTTTTTCTACTCTGTCTCCGGCTTTTACAACCGGTGCACAAGGAGCTCCTACATGCTGACGCAGCAAAATCTGTAAGTTTGCCATGTCTCTTCTCTTCCTTTCTCCTCTACGTCGAAATCTATATCTTATCTTGTCCTACGCGTATTTGACTATAGTTTAACAAATAGATATATTTTTTTCAATAGCATTTATAGATTTTCACTTTTCATGTTGGACTCAATACTAGAATCTAGTCTAGTGATTGATCTGTACTATAGTCTATATGATTTTACTTGAAAATTCAATATCTTTTTTATATATAATCTATTTATTTTTTTCATCGGTTCTGTCTGATTTTTACAGATTGTCTATTTTTTCTCATTTTACTTATCCGCATTATCTATAAGTATTCTGGTCAAGAGGATTTACGTCAAAAAAGAAAAGCCACCGTACTGTTTCCCCTAAAACAATACAGCAGCTTTTCTCTTTATCTTTTTAAGGCTTTTCGCCCAAAAACCTCTCTTTTTGGCGAGGGCATGTGGGAATCGAACCCACCCAGGACGCTCCTAACGCCCCACACTGGTTTTGAAGACCAGGAGACACACCAGTTATCCATCTACCCCCATATATTGATTATTCCAATCAAGCTTATTCATTATAGCAAATTACCATTGACTTTTCAAGTATTTTCGTACATAATATTTTTAAAGAAAACTGAACTGCATACTAGACTCTGGTCTGGTCTTTCAACTAAGGAGGAATATTAAAAATGGAAATCAATCCAAAACTGAATCTTGACGCATTTGAGGCATCTTTCCATGCGATTGACACACATACAGTTGGGGAATTTACAAGAATCATTACATCAGGTTTCCCGAAGCTTGAAGGGGATACCATGATCGAACGTAAGAACTTTCTTGCAAAGCATTACGACAAATACCGTCAGGCTCTTATGTTTGAGCCACGTGGACATCATGATATGTTTGGTGCTCTTCTGACAGATCCGATCCACCCGGAAGCTGATTTTGGTGTGATCTTCATGGACACTGGAGAATATCTGAATATGTGTGGTCATGGAACAATCGGTTCGGTTACAGCAATCATCGAAACAGGACTTGTTCCTGCCGTAGAACCTTATACAGAAGTTGTTCTGGATGCTCCTGCAGGAATTATCCGTACCAAAGCAGAAGTCAAAAATGGAAAGGTACTTAATGTAACACTTACTAATGTACCGGCTTTCCTTTACAAAGAAAACCTCACAACAGAAGTTGATGGCAGAGAAGTTCACTATGATATTTCTTTCGGCGGAAGCTTCTTCGCACTTGTTGATATCGAACAGTTCGGATGGCACGTAGATCCACAGTCAATCCCACAGCTTACCGATTTCGGTATGAAGCTGATTGAAAAGGTCAATGCCGAAGTAGAGATCCGGCATCCGGAACTTGATATCACAACTGTCGACCTCGCAGAGCTTTACTGCTCTACCGATACTCCTGGATGCGACAAACGTAATGTCGTTATCTTCGGAGATCATATGGCTGACCGTTCTCCTTGCGGAACCGGAACCAGCGCAAAGCTCGCCACCCTTTACAAAAAAGGTGAGATCAAAGTTGGACAGCCTTTCGTATATGAAAGCTTTATCGGCTCTCAGTTCAAAGGCGTAATCTTAGACACTACAAAGGTTGCCGACTATGATGCCGTTATTCCGCAGATTACCGGAAGTGCTTATCTGACAGGGGAATCCACTTATGTGATCGATCCAGATGATCCGTTAAAATATGGCTTCAAAGTAGGCCGTTAAGTCAAAATCTTTCAGGAGACAGAGCTATGTATATGGCTTTGTCTTCTTTTTTTGTAAACAAATTACTTTCTTGTTATTTTATGTCCATTCTGCTATAATAAAAAAAGATTACTATTTTCAAAGGAGGGGAATTTTCATGCCAAAGAAAAGAAGTTCCACCAAAAGCCGTATCATAAAAGCTGCGTGGAATCTATTCTACAAGCATGGTTATGAACAGACCACTGTTGATGAGATCATCTCGGCTTCTAAGACCTCAAAAGGAACCTTTTACCACTATTTTAAGGGAAAAGAAGCTCTTCTCAACACACTTTCTTATCTGTTTGACGAAAAGTATGAAGAGCTTGCAGGAATCGTAGATCCGGATCTTTCCGCTTATGACAAGCTGTTATTTTTTAACCATGAACTATTTCATATGATTGAGACCAGTGTCGATGTCGGGCTTTTAGCCTCCCTCTACTCGTCCCAGCTGATCACCAAAGATAAGCGCTCCCTTCTTGAAAACGATCGTTACTATTTCGTGTGGCTCACTGAGACAATCAGCACTGCACTGAAAAATGGAGAATTCAACGGCACCAGTACTGCTGATGAACTTCTGAAGATTTATGCAATGTACGAACGTGCTGTTCTTTATGACTGGGCATTATGCAAAGGCAAGTATTCTCTCACCGCATACAGCGACAAGCTTCTTCCACATGTACTTGACCAGTTTGTAGAAGGATTTTAATTCTGTCATTTTTTCATTGACAGTATAGACACCCTTCTGCACATGGATCATCGCACTACAATCGAGTAGGCTGACTCCTACTCGATTCTTATACTTTGTACATCATCTCGCTTAACAGCTCGATGATGTACATTCGTCAAATGCAGATCCTTGTGCAAGCACAAATCTGCACTTGGCTCATCGTATACACAAAAAGACCAGAACCCGCCCCACTACCAGGGCATTCTGGTCTTTTTCTTTTCACTGCCGCACTTTTTCCTTATGCACTGTACTCTATTCTTCAATCAGGAAGCTTTCCTGTTCAATTCCCTTTCCGGTTTCAAGAAGCTTTTCTTTTAACTCCTCTAAAAGTGGAACATTTACCTTTTCCAGCTTTTCCATCGTCTCTTTCGAGATTGTTTTCGCATATTCTTCGTATTTCTCGTAGGTCTCCACATCCATCTGCAATGGCTTTATTCCCGGGAAAATATGCTTCTGGATATATTCAAAAATCCGGATTCCACCGTAATCCATATCTCCGCTGTGGAATACTTCCACGTCTTTCCCTTCGATCACTCTCTGCAGCTTCTTCAGAAATTCTCTTTCAAGTGGTGAAAAATATCCATGACTGTAGATATAAAGGATCTCCGGATCATATTCCATCGCAAGGTAATTCGTCTTATTCTCGATCGTCACGATTTTTTTCAGTGCCGGCTGCTCTACCTCAACCATTGCATGCTTGACTGTCTGGCTGTTCAGCACAACTCCATATGTAAAATCGGAAAGATCCACTCTTTTTGCTTCTGATCCTTTCCAGATCTTCAGTTTAAGCGGTCCTTTAACTGCCAGTTCCTGGGAATTTTCTTCGATCAGCAGCTGCTCCAGAACCGTCTGGATATCCATATCTGCCGTAATCTCCGGGCAATATCTCCTTGCAGCCGTCACCACATTTCGTTCCATCTCCCGCTCGAAGATCTTGCTGTCCTTCAGATAGCGTTTACTGAAAATCCGCTTCATCATCGGTTCTTCCAGAGAGTCCAGTCCCCGGTAACAGTCCAGATATTTTTCCAGCTTCTCTATATTTTTCGGCAGATCACCTTCTGCGATCCGCTCTTTCAGCTTTTCCAGATAATTCTCGATCCATTCTTTCTGAAAGCCTTCCGAAAGCTCCTGGTCAATCATACGTATATAATAATTTACCTTCGCCTGCTTCGGCCAGTATTCTTCTCCACTTTCGCTGTCTGCAAGACGGTAAAAATCCGGAAGATGCTCTACCTGATATGCCACAAGCTCTACATCGCTGTCTGGGACAACCCATTTTTTCACAGTCAGAAGTCCTGCTCTTTCCAGGCGCTGCACCTCTTCGATCAGCTCTTCTTTCCCACAGGCATCATAATCCTCCTGTGTGATCCGAAGGGTCCTCCCTCCAGTCGCTCCTTCCCGCCAGTCACGGCTGCTGTTCTCACATCTTTCTATAATCCTGTCTACCAGATACATTTTCTATCACCCCTGTTCTTCCTCATCCGCAAGCTGTGCGAACTCGGTTTTTTCAAATTCCTGAATTGATATATGCCGTTTATTCGGGTTGGCATATACAAAGGTTTTATCAACATTTTCCAGATAATTCTGGATCTTATCATTTGTGGCACTGATGATCGCCTGGAAACCAAGTCCACGGATCAGCGCAATACAGCTTGCCACCTTCTCGGCATCCATTTTTGAAAATGCCTCATCCAGAACGACCAGTCTGAGTGTCGGATTCCTGTGGATTTTCGGGGAAAGATTGATCCTGTAAATCTGTGCAAAGCTTGCAAGAAGTGCAACATAAAGAGGATTTTGTCCTTCTCCTCCGGAATTCTTGCGGATCATCTTGCCAAGACCGATTTTCATATCTTCCTCACCCTGGACGATCTGCTGCATATCAAACGAAAGATAAGTACGGTAATCCGCGTACTTGTCCATATTTTTCTTCGCCTCTTCCAGTTCCTCATGGGTAGCATTTTCCGGTGGGATAAATATGCCGATCAGTTCATTCATCATATCACCGTAGTTTTCTTCATGCTCCATCGTGAACAGATTCATCTGGTTCTCAATAGAACCTGAAAGCTGTGCCGGATTGATCTGCAGGGTATCATCCATAAACATCTTATAGTACTTTCCGTCTGCACCCTTATTCTTCGTGATCACAAACTGGTACTTATCTTTTCCGAAATCCAGCCGGCTGATGATCCGGTTCAGCTCATCTCTTCTCTGGTAGGCCTCGCGGATCGCACTGCGGATCTTGAAAACAAAGTCATCCTTGAAGTGCTCAACCGCTGCCTTTGCCTGTTCATTCGCTGCCTGCCGGTAGGTTTCCAGATTATCACACGACAGGCTTTCCAGAAGCTCCTGATAAACCTTATTATCTTCTTCTACCACTGAAAAATTACGCTGCGTATATTTTTTGGTATAAGCACTGCGGGCTGCCACCAACTCCTGATAGATCTCTTCTTTTTTCTTTCCAAGCTGCTGCAGCTGCCTTGCACTTGCCTCTTTTAAATAAATATAGTTTCTGCTTTTCTGTGCTTCCAGATACTCTTCAAACTGCTTCTCAAACCTTTCGTTTTCCTGAAATTCTTTCTGGATTCCAGAAAGTGCAAATTCCGACTCTGTAATACTGTTTCTGAATTTTTCGATTTCTTCCCCGTTTTTCCAAATTTCTTTCTCTGTCTTCGTGATCTCTTTCTGCTTTGCATCCCGTCTTTCCTGCACTTCTTTCATCTGTGCTTCCAGAGTATCGACTGATTCTGCACGCAGTTTCTGTAGCTTTTCAAGTAAATCTTTCTTACGGGTTTCTTTTCCCTTTATCGCCTTTGCATCCAGGATCTGGCTGATATAATCCTCTGTCGGAAGTGGCATTGCTTCCAGTTCCAGAAGTTTCTTTGCCTCTTCCACAAGTGCCGCAAGTGGAAGCCTCTTCTCCTGAAGCTCATCACAGTGCTTCTGAAGCTGCCGGATCCTCTGGCGGAGACTAATCTCTCCGATATAAGCACGTCTCGTATAATTTTCCGGATTAATATGCTGCAGACGATAGCTGTGATACAGCATACAGTCCGGTGTCACACCAATCCTGCACTCCCTGAGTTCCTCAATGTTCTCACATTTCATGACATTACCAAGAAAGAAATTGATGTAAGACTGCACGTATTTTTCTTTTGCTTTTACTTCTTCTGCAAGAGTGCCCTGCCGGACAATGTGCTCTTCTTCCATAACCTTTTCCGTATCCAGAATTGCAGCACGGAAGAATTTCTTCTTATCCATCTCCTGATAAATATCCATTGCCGCTTTTGCGTACTTCGGCTCTACGATCAGCAGAAGTTTATTATTTCCCATATAGCCTTCCACTGCATTGTGCCATCTTTCATCCCGGATTTCCAGAAGATCTGCGAGAATCTGCACGGAAACAAATTTTCCACAATTCTCCTGCAACCGGTTCTGTAGTTCCAGCCTTGCTTCTTCCAGCTCTTTTGGATATGCTTTTCTTCCCTGTTTCAGCTCTTTTAGCTCTTCTTTAGCTTCCCGTTCTTCTTTCTTGATCTGACGAAGTGTACTGTCCGTATCCCGACGTTCTTCTTCGATCTCCGCACGCATCTGTGCGATATTTTCTTTCAGCCTTGTAAGTTCGCCCTCCGAAATCGTACCGGCTTCAAACTTATCAATATCCCAGATTGTCTGGTTGGACGTAATCTCCTGTTCTTTCCATGCTGCAAGTCTCTGTGCTGTCTTTGTGAGACTCGCCTTGCTTTTTCCCAGATGTTCCAGAGTCTCGTTAAGTCCTGCAAGTTCTGCTTCCAGTGCTTTATAACCACTGTTATTCAGACGAAGTAACAGCTCCTCATGCTCCTTTTGCAGTTCTCCACTCTGGCGCATCAGCTCGGCTTTCGTATGCTCCTGTACCTTGATACCTTCTTCTCTGGTTTTAATCTTATCATGGAGTCCCTGGATGTCCGCCTGCAGCCGGAGCATTTCCAGACGGGTAAGTCGGTACTCACATTCCCTGCTTTTTTCCCGTTTCTCATCAAAATCCTGATAGATTCCATCAATCTTCTTCAGATCCTCAATCTCTTCCATCGTTGACTCGATCTTGCTGCGCATTCTGCCATACTGCATGATACTTTCTTTCAGATCCTCAATCTGGATATCCTGTTCCATACAGATATATTCTTTTACAAATTCTTCCAGCTTGATATTCATCCGAAACGGGATTGCCCGCTTAAAAAGACGTGGGAACTTTTCTTTATCCAATCCGCCCAGATACACATCATAAAGCTGACGGCGAAAACGCTCATTGCTCGGTCCGCAGTAGAATGCCTCTTCACCAAAGGTACGCTGCAGATATTCTCTTATTTCCACAGTAGAAAGACATCTCTTTTCTCCCCGGTAAGCATTCGCAAGCAGACCGCTTCTGTGCCAGAAAAACAGGCGGTTGATCTCATTTGTTGCTGTCTCCACGTCAAATACAACGCCCACGCACTGTTTCTCATGGGTTCTCGTCTGTTCCAGCTCGATCACGATCGTACTGGAAAAATTCTTATTTCGCAGATACTGGGACTCATTATTTTCACTGATGTTTACCATTCCGCGCAAATACTCGATCAAGGTACGGTCGGAATCATCTGCTGCCGCTTTATTAAAAAATCCACGTCCGTCCGTGTTAGCATAGAGCACAATCTGAATTGCATCGATAACCGTTGATTTTCCACTTCCGGAATGCCCGGTGAAAAAGTTGATTCCTTCGCTCAAAGTCAGTATTTTTCTGTCTATATAATGCCAGTTGTTCAGGCAGATTTTTGAAATCGCCCAGAACGGCTGCCTGTTATCCAATGTCTCCAAGAGTCTCCTCCTCTTCTTCCCGGCTGTTTCCAAATGATTCCAGAACTTCTCTCACCGCATCTCCCTGCAATACTGCATGGATACACGGATAGATCAGAAGTCTTGTACTTTCATTTAACTCTTCCAGTAGATCCAGCGGCTCGATCAGCTGGTATTTTTTCAGCATGGCTATGGTCCTTTTCATCTCTGTCGGTGAAGGGATACTTCGAAGCACACGAAAATCTCCTGCTTTTCCGTTGAGTGCCCCAAGCGTCGTCACGATCTGACTACTTGACGAAACCGATGCCATCTGTTCATCATAAATCAGCTTCAGTAATAAGATGTAAATCGTTGCAAGACGCGGAAGCTTTTCTCCCCAGATCATTTCATCTTGAATGTAGATCAGTCCCAGATGTACGTTCTCACATAATGTGATCCCGGCAATCTGAAAATACATTTTCAGAAAATCAATGTGCTTTTCACAGATGCGGTACTCTCTCTGATACTGCAGTCTGCCCGCACGCTTGTCGAACTTCCTCTCCAGAAGGAACGTCTGTCTATAGAGAAGCCGGATCACATCCGTCAGGTCTTCCTGTTCTTCCTGTGTAAGCTGCTCAAAATATTCTATCATCCATTCTCTCCAATTTCCGTATACTTTTTATAAATGCCTTCTTACAAATTTCAGTGCTGGATAACGATATCCGTTCTTTTCAATCGTTTCCGCATCCTCTTCCAGCGCTTTGTATTTGCTGTTCTTACGGGTACTGAGGTCGTATGCAAGAATCAGCTTTTCAAAATCATCCTCTGATGTAAGGGAAAGCTTTTCCGTATCCAGCATATCTTTCTCCATATGCTCTTCGATAAATTCTTCAATCTGCTTTTTGCTGAATCTGAGCTTGATCCGGTTCAGGCGAAGCACATCTTCTCTGTCCAGATCGTCTACTTCCTCTTCTTGTGCCATCTTGCTGACAAAATCCTTCCGGCTTCTTCTTCGCTTATAAAGAGATTTTTCTGACAGGATTTCGACCAAAGACAGATTCATCTTCTCCCCCGTCTTTTGAATGACCTCTTCATAATCATCCTCTGACATCCGGTTCAGCAGCTGAATCACCAGTCCCTTCGTGTCACTCTCTCCGCTCAAAAGATAATTCAGCCTCGTCACCGTCGCACGCACATATTTGCTGTGCTCCTTATCCATATTGGAAATGCGGTGCTCGATATCGTCAAAGCCTCTCTCGATCATATCCAGAAGTTCCAGCACATCTTCTCCCGTATCTCCGGTTGCACGGGCGCGCTCACGGATCTTCTCGATCCATTCCTCATCATCCCGCATCTGACGCAGACATTCTTTGATATCTGTCTTATAGATATAGAAATTATCCGAAGTCTTCAGTATATGGTATTTTTTCCGGACAATCTCTTCCACATATCCGTCCAGATGCTCTTTCAGAAGATCCCCGTAAAACTGCTGTTCCAGAAGCCTTGCAAAAAATTTATCCATGTTATGCAGCATATCCTGCAGTGCTTTGTTGAGCCGTCTGGTATTGATAAGTGCTGTCCGGAGCATATTCAGATTCACCCTCGGATCATTTTTAAACGAGAACAATGTCGCATAGACATTCTGGATATAGATCTCTGTCTCCTCCAGGTTCTCCGTAGAAAGCCGCTCAAAGGCATCCACAAATATTGCTGCATAATCCGGAATTACGATATTCGTCACCAATGTATTATAATCTTCAATTTTCTTCAGCCATCCTTTTCGGATCAGCCAGTTCAGAATCCTTGCCGACGGAGTCTCCAACATATCAAACTCAGTCTCATCTTCCTCCCGCTTAAGTTCGATCTGTTTCTTCATATACAGATCCCGAAGCACCTGAATACAGACTTCCCTGGTCAGGAAATAATTGCTGTATTGGTATTCTTCATTGATCGCCATCAAAGCCTCAATGTATGTCTCTCTGTTCACAGAACGGAACAGACTCCAGAAACCCTCCGGAATTTCAAAACGTAACTGCATGCCTTGCCTTTCTGTAAATTCATAAATTTTTCCATTATCTATAAGTATACCATATTCTAGTCTCTAAATGGAAAAAATTATTTTTCTTGTTCCACGAATATTCTCAGTAAACGGAAAAAGGAAACCGCAAAAATGATTTCTCATCTTGCGGTTTCCTCGTTTTACCTCTTCTTATACCATACACTCGTGGATCTCTTCTTCTTCAAGACCAATTCCCTGCATGACATTTTTCAGTTCTTCCCTGCATTCCAGTGGTGCGCACCAGGAAAGCCCGCATCCTGCTGAAATACTTCTCGGCACCGGAATCATACGTCCCTGTGCACCAACTTTTTTACATTCTTTTTCCATCGCCATCGCATCCGCTGTTGTGTGGAATGTGATGACCAGCTTTAACTCTTTTTTTCTCATTATTCAATCACAATTTCAAATTCAGAGCCCTTCTCGGTAGAAGTTGCCTTCTTTCCTTTGTCCTTCGCAAACTTCTCAATGTTCGTCTTCTGGTGAGGTTCGCTCACAAGAACCTTGATCGGTCCGTTTGCATTCTTCAGTGCCTCTGCGGTAAGCATCAGCGGTTCCGGACACGAAAGTCCTCTTGCATCTACTTCTTTCATATTTTTTACCTGCCTTCCTAGCATATCATATTCCTTATGGATTATCTATCCAAATTTTGTAACTTCTGATTATTTTGCCTGTTCTCTCTTGTTCGTAAATGCAATGATAAAGCATGCAATAATACAGATGATACAAGCAACCTTTCCGTTCGGAGTAACTGCTCCCGCAACAACCTTTCCAGTCTCTGCATTCATTGCGGTTCCGCTTGATGCAAGTCCGAAGTTATGGCAAAGTGCTGCTGCAAAGAACATGCCAAGTACTGTCACTGCTGAATCAGAAGAGCCCTGTCCTGCAAGGATCAGCTGGCGAAGCGGGCATCCGCCGGCAAGAACTGCCGCGAATCCTACTGCATACATGCCAAGGATATTCCACAGATGGTTGGAATGTGCAATGATTCCAGGTGTGTTAAATCCAAGTACGAATCTTCCTGTTGCCAGGTTGAAGATCAGCATTACTACAAAAAGACCTGCAATAATTGTAAGAAGATCAAAGTTCTTCATTAAGATCGCATCACGGATTCCGCCGGCGAAGCACATTCTTGATTTCTGAGCAAGTGCTCCGAAAATAAGTCCGCCGATCAGTGACATGATAATTGGTGCATGAAGACTTCCAGGACCTGCTTCACTTGCTTTGAGAAGTGTTGAGCAAGTTGCAAGGATCAGAATACCAAGCATCAATACCGGAAGCACTGCTCCACTTTCTTTATTCGTCTCATGCGCACGTCCAAGGCTGAATCCTTTTTTCAGGGCAAATGCTCCTGTTCCTACTCCAAGTACAAATCCAACCAGTGCTACCCATGCATTCAGGTCACCTGCTGACATACGGATTACCATACGGAGCGGGCATCCAAGGAAAATCAGGGAACCAATCATAATTACCATACCAAGGATAAAGCGGATCATCGGTGAAGATCCTGCTGTTGAACGGTACTCTTTTGTTGCCACTGAAATAATAAATGCTCCGATCACAAGACCGATGATCTCCGGTCTTGCATACTGTACAACTTCGGCCTGGTGAAATCCCAGAGCTCCTGCCGTATCACGGATAAAGCAGGCAATACAGAATGCCATGTTTGCCGGATTACCAAAGTAAGCCAGACATGCAGCTACAAGCCCACACAGAACCCCCGCAAGTGCAAGCTTTTTCTTTGAATCTGATAAATTCATTTCTCTTCCTCCTTCGTCTTTCTCTCATTCGTCATTTTGACTATTAAAGGCTTTTTTGTTACCTTATAATTATACCTTTTGCACAACTTTTTGTCCAATTCATAATTAAAATAGACCGATATATATATTGATACTATCAATACTATACCGGTCTTCTATCAACCTCTGATCTTATAAAATTTTACTCTTCTTCTGCAAGCTCGCAGACTGCCCGGATTGCAGTATCCACTTCTTCCTCTGTGTTATAGTGGGAAAAACTGAATCTGACAGCCCCCTGCTCTACGGTTCCAAGCGCCTCATGCATCCGTGGTGCACAGTGTCCTCCTGAACGGGTAGAAATCCCATAATCTGTCAGAAGTGCATCGCTGACTTCTCCCGAATCATAATCTCTGATATTCAGGCTCACTACCGCACAGCGGTCCATGCTGCTGAAATCCCCATAAATTTTGACTCCCGGGATTTCTTTTACCCCTTCATAAAACCGTTTCATCAATGCCTGTTCCTTTGCACGGATCGTATCAATTCCTGTTTCTTCCAGATATCCGATCGCAGCATCCAGTCCGGCAATTCCGTGTCCGTTAAGTGTTCCTGCTTCCAGTGCTGTCGGCATCTCTTCCGGCTGTGTCTTACTATAGGTCTGCACACCGGTACCGCCTGAAAGAAGCGGCCGGACATGAACGCCTTTTCTCACGTACATTCCACCGGTTCCCTGCGGTCCCAGAAGTCCCTTATGGCCGGTAAAACACAGAATATCAATATGCATCTTCTGCACATCGATCGGAAATACACCGGCAGTCTGTGATGCATCTACCACAAACAACAGACCATGCTTCTGGGCAATCTCCCCGATCCGCTCCACATCCACTTTATTTCCCGTCAGATTAGAACCATGGGTGCAGACAATTGCTTTTGTATTCTCTTTGATTGCTTTTTCAAAATCTGCATAATCCAGAATTCCTTTTTCATCACATCCAAGGAATGTCACTTCAACTCCCTTTTTCTCCATCTCATAAAGTGGTCGGAGAACAGAGTTATGTTCCAAAACCGTAGAGATCACATGGTCTCCCGGATTTAAGATCCCCTTGATCGCAATATTCAGACTCTCCGTTGAGTTCATGGTAAATACGATCTGTCTTGCATCTTCCGCCCCGAAAAAACCTGCAAGCTTCTCTCTTGTGTCATATACGGTTCTTGCTGCTCCGAGAGATGCCTCATTGACACCTCTTCCTGCATTCCCCATTGAGCACATTGCTGCGGTAATCGCATCAATTACTTCCTGTGGTTTGCGCATTGTGGTTGCTGCATTATCTAAATATATCATATTGATCCTCTTTTCATTTCCCCATATGTGCATCCGGATAGAAATCCTTTACAATCCGGATCAGATGCTCTGCTGCTGCAGGCAGCTGATAGTTTTTATTGTATACAAGGTTCAGATAACGACTGCTTTCATCCTTCTGTAACGGGAATTCCAGAACCTGTCCGGTCCGGATCTCCTCTTCTGCTGCAAGTCTTGATATGATCGTGATTCCAAGCCCACTCTTTACTGACCTTTTTATCGCTTCCGGATTCTCAATGCATGCTACTATATTGAGGGTATCAGGCATAATTCCTGCTTTTCTCAATATTTTTTCTGTTTCCTTGCGGGTTCCCGATCCTTCTTCCCGCATAATAACCGGTTCATTCTTTATCCATGTTGCTGTCTTATAGCGCTTCTGTATTTCCTGATAAAACTCGGTATTCGGCATGATAACAACCAGTTCATCCTGATAAAAAGGCATATATCTGCAATACTTTTTTTCAAGTACCGTACCTGTGAATCCAATATCTACCATATGCCCTGCTACCTGTTCAACAACACCGCAGCTGTCATTTTCTGAAATCCGGAACTGCTCATCCGGATAAGTCTCTCTGAATTTCGCCAGAATCGCCGGAAGAACATACTGTGCCGGAATCGTAGAGGTCGCAATTGTAATACATTTTTCCTCACAATGCGCATCCTTGGAAAATACCTGCTCGATTTCTTTTTCGAGTTCCACCATCTGGCGCGCATACTGATATAATTGCTTTCCTTCTTCCGACAATTTTACTTCCTTTGTATTTCTGACAAAAAGCCGTGAGTCCAGTTCTTTCTCCAGAGAAGAGATATGTGCACTGACCGTTGGCTGCGTCAGGAACAAAAGCTTTGCCGCTTTTGAAAAACTTCCCGACTCAGTTACCTTAACAAATGCCTCCAGCTGCTTTAAATTCATAAGTATGCCACCCTCTCACTTTCTCCGCCTGTCTTCTTTGTCACCTTAATGCTGTCCATATATTCTAAAATCGGTTTCGCACTCTTTCTGCTTGTTGAGAACATATCTCTCACCTGTGCGATCGTGATCAGATTTTCTTCCTTCAGATGATTCTGAATTTTTTCCTTCGCTTCATCCATCAGATGTTTCATCGTAAACATCTCTTCATTGATACGGAGTACTTTTCCTTCATCAATCATCATAAGAACCACATCTTCCGCTGTCTGGCGCGGAATTTTTTCAAAATCAATCTCTGAAAATCTCACAAAATCATATCCTGCTTTTTCAAATGTATCTTCGATCAGCTTCTCTGTCTGAAGATACATCGCGTCCTTCGGAACTTCATATCCCGGAAGTGAAAGATATTCTTCCCTTCTTCCATAGACATTTTCTTCCGTCATTCTTTCGATATACGCATCAAATATGTTTGGTTTGATCTTTTTCAGGAATGTATTGTGAATTTCTGCTTTCTTCATTCCATATCGGTATGGATGCTCACTGTGATATTTCTGCAGTGCCTCCTCTATCTTCTGACGTACTGCAAATTCGCTGTCTCTGTGCCACAAATATGTGTCCTTCTTCATTGGGAATACAAAGATTGTGCCCGATTCTTCCAGTTCTTCAAGATACTCCTTCAGTTCATCTACGGAATGTGCCATCACCTTTGCAAGCTCAGCAAGTGTGATCATCGTGTCGCCGTGTTCTTTGATCTGAAGCTCCATAACATCGCCAAGTGAACCGGATTCTTTTTTCTTCAGTTCTTCGATTGCCTGTGCATCAAAACGTTTCTTACGCACCGGATTCGGTTCCAGAACGATCCCGCCTCCGATAGTCTCCATCGGCGAATAGAAACGTACTACAAAACGGTCGCCTCGTTTGACCGCAATCTCTTCTTCCAGTCTGAGCTGTACCAGTCCCTCTTCTCCCGGTCCGATCTGCTCCTTATCCAGCAGAACAGCACGGCAGAGGATCTCACTCGTACCCGTGTATAAATGCAATCTCTCATGATTTGTAAGGATACGCATGGAGTCTTCCAGAACTTTCAGCTTCACATCCAGAAGATCTGTATTTTTCATACTGTTCTTCGGCGCAAGCACACACCCTCTGCGAATCTCCTTTTTCTTCACATTTGACAGATTGATCGCCACTCTCTGTCCGGCATAGCATTTGTCCTGATTCTGCCCATGTACCTGAATATTACGAATCTTGCACTCTTTTCCGATCGGATACATTTCCAGAACGTCTTCCCTGGTGATCGTACCGGAGATAAGTGTCCCTGTGATAATTGTCCCAAAGCCTGACAGGGTAAATGCCCGGTCAATCGGAAGTCTTGGAATAGTCTGTGTATCCTTTGCAACCACCTCATCCGACATCAGTTGCTGGATCGTATCCGTCAGTTCATCAAGCCCCTGCCCGGTTGCAGCCGATACTTTAACAACCGGTGCACCTTCCAAAAAAGTACCTTCCAGTTCTTCCTGGATTTCTTCCTCAACGAGTTCCAGCCATTCTTCATCGACCAGATCACACTTGTTGATCACCAGAATGCTCTTCTTGATCCCAAGGAGTCCCAGAATGTCCATATGTTCTCTTGTCTGCGGCATGATACCTTCATCCGCTGCCACAACCAAAAGTACCAGATCCATTCCGACAACTCCCGCAACCATGTTGTTGATAAATTTTTCATGTCCCGGAACATCAATGATCCCTACACGGTCTCCATTTTTCAGATCAAAATAAGTAAACCCGAGGTCAATGGTGATCCCTCTTCTCTGTTCTTCTTCCCACCGGTCCGTGTTACGTCCGGTAAGTGCTTTTATCAGTGTCGTTTTCCCATGGTCAATGTGACCTGCGGTTCCTACGATAATGTTTTTCATAATAATTCTCCCAGCATCTCTGCTATCTTCTTAAAGTAGCAGGATTCAATTGTCCGCACATCCAGATAAATCGTGTCGTTGGCTGTACGCGGAATGATTGGCATAGAAAGATGCCGCATCTCTTCTTCCAGCTTCGGTACACTGATATTCTCCGGCTTAATCGTAACTGCCATACTCGGAATGCGTTCAAGTGGAAGAGAGCCTCCACCGATCTGTGATTCACACGGTTCCATCCCGATCGTTGCAGCAAGATGTGCATTCTGCAGAATCCGTTTCAGGGATCTTGCACGCTTTTCCACATCCTCTTTGGACTCTGTGATCATACGCAGTACCGGAAGATTCTGGATTGCCTTTTCTTCTGATAAATATTCCTGTAATACCAGTTCCAGTGCTGCTGCTGTGAATTTATCAATTCGCAGTGCACGTGTCAGCTGATTCTTCTTCATCTGGTCAATATATTTCTTTTTACCGATGATGATTCCAGCCTGTGGACCACCGAGCAGCTTGTCTCCGCTGAAGCATACAACGTCCGCTCCCTTACGGATAGAATCCTGAACCGTCGGTTCATAGGTCAGTCCGTATTTACTCAGGTCGATCAGCACGCCACTTCCAAGATCTTCGATGATCGGGATATCGTGTTCCTGCGCAATCGGAATCAGTTCATCGATCGTAACCGTCTCTGTAAATCCAACAATACGGTAATTGCTTGTATGAACTTTAAGGAGTGCTTTTGTCTCCTCTGTAATCGCTTCTTCATAATCAGAATAATGTGTCTTATTCGTCGTTCCGACTTCCACAAGTGAAGCTCCGCTCTGCTCCATTACATCCGGAATCCGGAATTTGCCACCGATCTCAACCAGCTCTCCGCGGGATACTACAACTTCCCCGCCTTTTGCCATTGAACTTAAGATCAGCATAACAGCCGCAGCATTGTTGTTAACCGCCATCGCAGCCTCTGCCCCGGTCAGTTTGCAAAGCAGTTTTTCAAAATGAGAGTATCTCTCTCCACGTGCTCCTGCTTCCAGATTATATTCCAGATTGGAGTAACCACTCACAATTCCTGCCAGTCTCTCAACATGCTCCTTACTGATCGGTGCACGGCCGAGATTGGTGTGGAGAACTGTTCCTGTTCCGTTGATCACCATTTTCATATTCGGCTCATGCAGCTTTCCGGCATGTCGTTTTATATTCTGCGTAAGCATCCCGATCTGCGCTTTTGCTTCCTCTTCTTCCTCGCACTTTCCGATAAATGTTCTGAGCGCATCCATCTCTTCACGGATCACATCCATCACAAATTCACGTCCATATACATCAATCAGATTCTGTATCTCCTGTTCTTCAAGCAGAATATCTACTTTCGGAATACTGCGAAATAATAAATTTTTATTCATTTTCTCCTCTACCTCTTTGGATTCCTAGTGCAGCCGAATCAGTTTATCGCTCTTTTCTGTTACGGTTCCGATCAGGGATACCTTGGTATCCAGCCTCTTCTTCTCGAATGCTTCCATCACGGCTTCCGCATACTGCGCTTCCACGCTGATGAGCAGCCCACCTGATGTCTGCGGATCATATAACAGATCGATAAAATGATCTTCTACATTTCTGAAATCTACTTTCTGATAAGAATATCCCTTGTTCTTGTAAGCCCCCGCCGGAACAAGGCCCATCTTTGCATAGCTGATTGCTTCATCAAGATATGCAATATCGTGAACATTCAGTTCAAATGTCACATTGCTTGCCTCTGCCATTTCAACACAGTGACCTAAAAGACCAAATCCTGTAATATCCGTACATGCATTTACAGGAAAATGATCCACAACTTCTTTTGCTTTTTTATTTAAAGAAGACATGACAATCTCAGCTTCCCTGATTGCGGCTGCAGATGCCATCTCTCCTTTGATTGCCGTATTAACAATTCCTGTTCCGACCTGTTTGGTAAGGATCAGCACATCCCCCGGTTTACATCCGTAATTCTTAAATATCTTCTTCGGATGTACAAATCCGGACACACAAAGTCCGTACTTCGGCTCATCATCCTGTACTGTGTGTCCACCAACCAGAACAGCTCCCGCCTCTTTTACCTTATCGGCTCCACCGGCAAGAATATCTCCTAAGATCTGTGGATCAAGACAGTTCGGAAATCCTACGATATTAAGTGCTACCTTCGGCTCTCCTCCCATTGCGTAAACATCACTGAGCGAGTTTGCTGCTGCAATCTGTCCAAACATATACGGATCATCCACGATCGGTGTAAAGAAATCTACCGTCTGAATCATCGCAATATCATCTGTAACCTTATAAATCGCAGCATCATCTGATGTCTCGATTCCGACGATCAAATTTTCATCTTCAAATTTTGGTAACTTACCCAGAACCTGGGCAAGGGTCTCCGGACCTACTTTAGCGGCTCACCCGGAAGTTTTTGCATACTGTGTCAGTCTTACTTTTTCTTTATTCATTGTTTATCCCCAACTTATACTTTGTATTTAACATGTTACCTACCGCAAAAAATGCGCACATAGACACATTCTATCATTGGTATTTTCTATTGTAAAGACTGCTTTTGCAATTCATACTTTTCTATGATCAATTCTCTCACATGTTCAGCCGCCGCCGGAAGTTTGTAGTTCTTATTGTATACAAGATTCAGGTTTCGACCGCTGCCAGCCTGTGAAAACGGGAATTCCAGAACTTCTCCTGACTGGATCTCATCTGCAGCCGCAAGTCTTGAAATGATCGTAATGCCAAGACCGCTTTTGACAGATCTCTTGACCGCTTCCGGATTCTCAATTGTCGCAACAATGTTCAAATCATCCAAAGAGATTCCCATCTTTTTTAATTGCTTTTCTGCTTCTTTTCTGGTACCGGATCCCTCCTCACGCATAATCAGAGGTTCTCCTTCCAGCCATTTTAAATCCTTCTGCTCTTTTACGATTTTCTGATATTCTTTCGTATTCGGCATAATAACAACCAGATCATCCTGGTAAAACGGTATGTATTTACAATTTGCTTTTTCGATTACTGTACCGGAAAATCCAATGTCAACCAGATGCGATGCTACCTGTTCAATGACAGTACTGCTGTCACTTTCTACGATTCTGAACTGTTCTTCCGGAAATCTCTCCCGGAATTTCACCAGAATATCCGGCAAAATATACTGCGCCGGTATCGTAGATGTTGCGATTGTAATACATCTTTCTTTCTGCTCTGCTGCTTTTGAAAACATTGACTGGATTTCCTGTTCCAGTTCGATCATCTGACGTGCATACTGATAAAGTGTCTTTCCATCCTCAGATAATTTGACAGTCTTGGTATTACGCACAAACAATCTCACTTTCAGTTCTTTTTCAAGTGTCTGTATATGTGCACTTACTGTTGGCTGTGTCAGATATAGTTCCTGTGCTGCTTTTGAAAAGCTCTTTGAATCGGATACTTTAATAAATGCTTCCAGCTGCTTTAAGTTCATAATTATTCCCTCTCTCTATTCGATCAAATTCGTATAAATACAACCTCTCTGGATTCCTTTATTTCCTTTGATCAAATCGCGCAGCCACATCCATCTTCTACTATCCGATATCAAATACCAGAGAGCAAAGTGCATCTGCCCGAACAGACAAATTCTTTCTGTCCAGGAGGTTACCATCTTCAGTTTTTAACAACTTGTCCAGAACCTGAACAAGGGTCCTTCGACCTGCTTTGACGCCTCAACATGATGTCCTTGTACACTGTGTCTCTCTGATATCTTTATTCATACTTAATTTCTCAACTTTTCTTAAATATTCTCTGTCCGTTATACGGAGTTCTTTGTTATATAGTTCTCAAACTATGGTCTGATGATCTTTCCTGCTTCAGCCATAGATTCAACAATACTGTACATATTGGTTACACCACCAACAACAAGCTTGTCTTTTAAGTGATAGTAGTCAAGACATGTACCACATGTAAGAATCTCTACGCCCTGTGCCTCCAGAGACTTCAGATCTTCAATAGAATCTGATCCTTCTGTTGTAAGAGTAGCTCCTCCATTGTAGAAAAGCATCTTCTTCGGAAGTGTATCAAGCTGTGTAACTGCATAAATAAATCCCTTGATCAGGACTTTACCAAGTTCATCATTACCTGTTCCCATACGGTCAGAAGATACAACTACAATGAGGTCTCCCTTCTGATCCGGTGTACATACAACTTCTGCATCTGCTGCCGGTGCTCCCTGCATCTTGATCGTTACTTTGTATTCTTTTTCTCCAAGCTTTTCAGAGCTTACTTCTCCGCCCTGTTCTTTTGCCAGCTTTGTAACATTCTGTACAGCAATCTCATTATCTACTAGTACTTCAATTGTCTCCGGTCCTGTAAGAGCCTGCATTGCTTTTTTTGTTTTGATTACCGGAATCGGGCAGTTATCTCCCATTGCATTAACTGTTACCATAATATTCATTTCCACCTTTCTTTTACGTGAATCTTTTCACTTATAGATACATTCTATCACCCTTCTTCCCTTATGTAAACAGATAGTCCCGTTATTTTTACCAAAAACCAATTGTTATCGCGATAGCTTTTTGTGTATTATTGCGATATTTTACATTCGCTTCTTGCAGTATCCTTTCTTCTATAATAAAATAGAAAAGTAAGGCAGTATGTCTATAAATATGCATTGAACAAAACTATAGAAAACTGAGAATCTATCGAAAAGCACTTCAGAAAGGATTTAATAATATATGTGGTTAGCAGATGGTTGGAAAGATTATGAAGTAATTGACTCCTCAGACGGAGAAAAGTTGGAACGCTGGGGGCAGTACATCCTGGTTCGTCCAGATCCGCAGGTGATCTGGGATACACCTCGCACAGACAAACACTGGAAGCATCCGAACGCACACTATCACCGCAGTAAAAAAGGCGGCGGTGAATGGGAATTCTTCGATCTCCCGGAACAGTGGCAAATCAGTTATAAGAATCTTACATTTAACTTAAAACCGTTTAATTTTAAACATACCGGACTTTTCCCGGAACAGGCAACCAACTGGGACTGGTTCTCTGAAAAGATCCGCAATGCCGGGCGCCCGGTAAAAGTACTAAACTTATTCGCCTATACCGGTGGTGCAACACTTGCAGCAGCTGCTGCCGGCGCACACGTAACTCATGTAGACGCTTCCAAGGGAATGGTTACATGGGCAAAAGAAAATGCTGTTTCTTCCGGACTCGGCGACGCACCGATCCGCTGGCTGGTTGATGACTGTGTCAAATTCGTAGAGCGCGAAATCCGCCGCGGTAATCATTACGATGCAATCATCATGGATCCACCTTCCTACGGTCGTGGACCAAAGGGCGAGATCTGGAAGATTGAAGACGCAATTCATCCACTGGTAAAACTCTGTACGAAGATTTTATCCGATGATCCGCTGTTCTTCCTGATCAATTCTTATACGACAGGACTTGCCCCGGCAGTACTGACTTATATGATCGCGACTGAGCTTAAGAAATACGGTGGACATGTGGATTCACAGGAGATTGGGCTTCCGGTATCTTCAAATGGGCTGGTACTTCCTTGTGGAGCCAGCGGAAGATGGGAGAGATAAGATTGCGGATTTTTGGTTGATACATTTGTGGCTTCTCAATAATACAACGTTTTTCCGAATAGCAGAATCTCAATTTGTGCAATCATAAAAAATCTAAAATAAAAGAGAAGTGATCCGGTATGAAATGGATTCCTCCTGCTACAAAGCTTGTGCTTTAAAGAAAATCCTTTTCTAAACTCAGATTACTTCTCTTTTTTATTTTCCATTCTCCTTTGGGTTTCCCATCTGAAAATTTATTGCAGATGCTCCATCAGATAGCTAAGAAACGCCTGGCAACCTTCCATCACATCATCAAATGTCTCATCAAAATTTCCTGTATACCATGGATCTGCAATGTCTCTCGGACGATTTGTGTAATCCAGAAGTCTCTGTACCTTGTGCTCCGGGTCATTTCCGATGATTCTCATAATGTTCTGTATATTGTATCGATCCATGCAGATGATGTAGTCGAATGCGGCATATTCTTCTCTACACATCTTGCGTGCACGGTGATTGCCACACGGAATTCCTTCCTTGCGGAGCTTCTTTTGTGTGCCGCGGTGAACTGGGTTTCCATGTTCTTCATTGCTTGTACCGGCGGAATCGATGAAGAAATCGGACTCTATGCCGGATTGTTTAACTAAATGTTTCATAACGTATTCTGCCATGGTGGAGCGGCAGATATTGCCGTGGCAGATGAATAATACCTTTATCATTGTTAAAACTCCTTGTATTTTCGGCATTTCTTAAAGTTTGCTTACCTCTTAACTCGGCATATTATATGCATAAAATGGCATATTATTTCAAGCAAAAGGTATAAAGTAAGGTATAAAATATTGCATTTTATACCTTGAATTTTTCTCGAAAATACGGACTTTTTACATAACTTTTAATCTTGCGATTTCAGCTTTGGCATCATCAAAATTGACATGAGTATAAACATTCAATGTTACGCTAATATCTGAATGCCCCATAAGATATTGAAGCGTCTTTGGATTCATTCCCGATTTAGCCATATTTGAGCAATAAGTATGTCTGCAAACGTGTGGTGTCACTTTGGGCATCTGCACTTTATAAATACTGTTGTATTTATCAACAATATGTTTAAAGTAATGCTCCCAGTGAAGTGCATAGGTAATACTTCCATCTTTATCAAAATAAAGGAATCCTGTATAACCATCAACCATAGGCTCAACTTTAGGCGGCTTTCTGTTTGCAATAATTTTTTTTAAGCACTCCTCAATATCCGCTGTCATAGGTAAAACTCTTGTACCGCTTTCAGTCTTAGTTTCTTCAATGTAGTAGCCTATCTTCGACTTCTTTTGAAGCTGACGGTCGATATTGATTTTATGTTCTTTAAAATCAATATCGCTTACTGTAAGACCACAGAACTCAGATATTCTCATTCCTGTCTTAAACAGAATATAAATACCTTCATAGTATCTGCTAAAATGCGCATCTTCTTTAACAAATTTGAGAAATTTACGTTCTTCTTCCCTAGATATTGCTTCTCGCCTTACACTATCATTTACAACTGCATCAACAAGCTGAAATGAAAATGGATTTTTGCGAATTAAGTCATCATCCACCGCAAGCTGAAAGGCAGGTCTCAAAACTCCTCTTATTGAATGAATTGAACTGTAACTTCGTCCATCTTTCTTTTGAAGTTTTATCAACCACGTTTTTGCATCTGATATTCTAACAGTATCAATTCTTTTTTTGCCAAAAGAATCTTTTTTCAATACATTAACAACCGTATTATATCCAGCTTGTGTTGTTGGTCTTACTCCTGTCTTAGTTTCAATATACTTTTCTACAAGCTCTAATACTGTAAGATTGCCACCGTTTGTAACAATATGGTCAAATAAGTCTGCTTGTATCTGCTTCTCCATTTCTTTTAAAGATAACATTCTTTTCTTGCCTGAAGGTGTTGTATCGTTGTGGTCAAGCCTCCAACTGTAAACAGCTTTTTCATTACCATTTTCATCAACATACTTAAATCTGTAGCGTCCATCTGACATCTGTATCTCGCCATTATGTAAAATACGTCCTTTTTTATCTCTCCTTTTCTCACTCATAATTCGGTCTCCTTTCATCAAAAAAGAAGACTATCTTGGATAAATACATTTTACCATCAGATAGTCTTCTTTGCCATAGAAAAGTGTTAATTACACTGTGTTTACCTTATCAAGAAATTTTTCAAATAAATTTCTTTTTATCCTGTAGTGTGAACCAATTTCAAGAAGAAAATCCGCATTGGGATTACTTCGAATTATTTCATACAACCTTTTTATTCCAATACCGTAATATATCGCCGCCTCTTCAACATTAAGCGTATACTTCTCCCAAATTGGAATTTCCTTTTTCATTTCTGACACTCCTTTCAATCAAAAGGTAAATCTTCCCCTGTATATTCAATAAAGCCATCGTTTCTATCCAGATATTCTTTAACAGAATTGTACTCTGTCCGATTTCCTGATTTATCATAGATAATCACTTTATGGATTCTTCTAAGAAAAGCATTCCATGATTCTTCATCCTCTCTCTGAATCTCGGGATATTGTTTTTCCAGAGACCAATTCGATACAATATAGACCTTATTGTAACAGGCAAATTTGTTTGCATAGCGGCTCGGCAATTCTATCGGGTAAATATCGCAGTACAGAAGCATTTCCTTTAATTTGAGGGAAGAACGGAATTCATCGAAGCAGATTACAGACTGACACGTATAACCATCGAACGGATGCAAATAGTCCGTAACCCTGTAAACATTTGAATAACCGTTACCTTCCAGAACTCCTCTTGTTTTTCCTGTGCCTGTCGCACCACTGATATATATAACTTCTAATTCGAGCCGTACCGTTTCCTTGAATCTCTCCGTCAGGATGGTAGTACGGATTTTATCAAGCTTAGCTATCTGTAAAATGTAATCCTGATTTGTTGCAAGAATCTCGGCATTAGTCATATTATCAAGAACCATTTGATATAAGTCCGACATATCGCTTCTTTTTCCTTTACTGTTGGGCGGTTGTGTTCCATACTCTTCAAACGTGCCTTCTATTTTCTTCTCTTGCTTGCTTTCGTCTAATTCCCATTTACCAGATTTCTTTATGTAGTTTACATTGTCCAATACTGACCCTCTGCATTTTTCGATATGCGCTTCTGGAAAATATCGCTTAACCATACTGAACCTGACTCTAGAAGCAAACACAACGTATATGTGCGTGTGAAACATGCTTCCTTCTTCGTCAGCCATGCAGAAGTAAGTTATCGTTTTGAAATTACTCCTGATGATTTCAACAATATGCTCATGTGAATATCCTTTTTCCAGAGGAGCGTTAATCGTTAATTGATACATGAAGGATTGCGTATCTATTACAATCACCCCCTTTGTTCTTTTTGTGCACATCCGTGAACAAGCTGCAAACCCTTGCAGTTATTGAGCTTTTTCACGTTCGTTCACGGTCGGGTAATACTAGCCGACCGTTTGAGGGCTTGCGGCTACGCCGCCGCCCTCAACGGGGCTTTCTTCTCGGGTGAGTGCATCAATACAGACTTTTTGCATCTTCTCCATATCTCGAACCATCGGTATTTTTATAAAACGCAATTCTGAACCCTGTAACAATGCAACCCCTTCGCCCCTCTTAAAAGCTCTATCGCCTATTTCATCAATGTATTCTTTCGAGATAAGCATTTCGTATATACTTCTGATCGGCGCACCGACTATCAGTATAACTCCATAATTTAAGCGGCTACCTGATGGAAAAGCGGCGGCATCTGGACGCTGACACGATATCACAAGCCTCACTCCCAAAGAACGCCCGAGCATCAATATCTCTGATACCTTGCGCATGATATCCTCAGCCTTTTTCTTTTCCGTTCCCTGTATAGCAAGGATATTCGCCATGTATTCATCCCATACAAGCGTTACAGGGCTTCTTGAAGTATCTTCGCCTGATTGTCTTTTATGAAGCGTATCATAAACTGTTTCCAGAGCTTCTATCGTCTTATCATACGGATAATACCGAGGGCAGTTTCTAAGAAACGTGAAGCTATCATCCTGCTTAAAATCCGAAAAGAAAACCATTCCTTCTGTATTGGCTATCCGAGCAATCAAGATATTTTCCGCATAACTCTTTCCGCTTCCTGACATTCCGCATAAAAGAGTGTGGCTGTTCGTTTTAGGTGAGATATCCGTTATCACAGGCTCTTTTACGCCATAGCCATACCACTTATCAAAATCATAGCCAAGAACCAAATCAGAATTCATCATCATACATAATTTCCCTTTCTGCTGTTATTCTTCCTTCGGCAGACTCAAAGCAGATATGATTTCCTTTATTATGCTTTTTACCGCCATACGTAATATCACCTATCAAATGAATATCAAGCCTGTCGCAGATTGCATCCTTCTTTTCCTTCCATCTTTCCATTGGTATGGTCGTATAGAATTCTCTTTTTGTTACACCTGACTTTCTGTCCCTCTTCTTGTAATAAAGTATGGGCGGCTGATTTTTCACATCTCGTTTATCTCCGAATACTATCTCCATATCGGCTTCATCCCTAATCGCAAAACAAAAGCCCACGAACTGAATCAACCCGATTGCACATATTACAGGAAATATAACAAGCATAATTGTCATACACGCAGAAAACACCGATTTAAACAAAGGGTATATTTCCATATTTGTAACGAATCTTTTTTCTGTAATTACCATCAGCACAACACCACCTGCAAACAAAATCCACAGAAGATTGATTATCGGATAATTCCATAACTGCTGAATGCCAAAACGAAATCTGCACTCCTGTTTTTTTCTATTGTGCCTTCTTTCGTTAAACTCTTTATTATCCATTTTCCACCTTTCTTCTAAAACAGGGGATGGAAGCCCATCCCCCGGTACAAACTCAATCGTAATTCAAGCTGAATCCCTCTGACATGAAATTACTTAACTCCATAAGCAAATCATGTACATGGTTGTACTTTCTGAAAATAATGTTTTCAAGCGAACGGTCAGAATCAATAATGAAATGATTCTCTTCGTTGTACGAACCACAGCTTTCATCCTTTTCTATAAAAGACCAGAAATCTGCATCATACGCCATCGGGCGAATATTCTTATCTGCGAATTCCTTAATCTTTCCATATACATCCTCAGGAAGCTTATTACGATATTGTCTAATCTCAAACAGCTTGTTACTTATATAAGCTCTGTCCTCATATTCTTTAAGTGCTTCACTCATCAAGCTATGACATTCTATGAGCATAGTTTCAATATTCTTATCCATTACTAATTCCTTTCTGATGAACAAGGGGATGAGGTCATCATCCCCCTGCTATCTTTGGTAATTTGATTAAGCCTTGAAAATCATCTCTACCTTACCCTTCATATTGAAGCTGATATCGATGGCATCGTTAAGCTTAGTGTCTTTCGGAAGGGTGATTCCATCTTTTAAGAAGAAATCTGCCGTACGAAGTCCTTCAACGTTCTCGTCCTGAAAAGCACAATAGATTTTTGTTCCGTTGACTTCTTCGCCACTGTTGTTTGTGAAATGAATTCCCTGTACACCAACAAGTTTAGCCTTCATAGCTAGTCTCCTTTCTGCTTCTGCTGATATCTGCATAGGCTTTTATATTTCGGTTGCGCTTCCGATGACTATAATATAAATCCTCTCAAAACTATTGTAAAAACCTTTGTACGATAGTTTTAAGCATAGTTTATGGTAGTTATTCTATCTTGATTTTTCGTATATATGCTTTATAATGGGTTTTAAGAAACAAATGATATTTTATTTATTCATTTTTCCGATGGAGTACACTATGGAGAACAAAACCGATAGAAAATCTGTAGGCTTACGAATACAGGAACTCAGAAAAAAAATAAAGAAACTCAAAAAGACCTTGCAAGTGTTATTAGCACGACACCAAACTCCATTTCCAAACTTGAAAATGGAGAAATCGGCTTGACCTTCGATAATATGATTCTTATCTCGGAACACTATAATGTATCGCTTGATTATTTATGCAAAGGCGAAGGTGGTTCAAACCTTCTCGAAACCCTTAACAAATATGTATCACTGGATTACCACGATATTAGCGGCGTTACAGATAATGACACCGTTTATCCTCTACCAACTCTGACAATTAACAGAGCTTATTTCGAGTATCTTATACAAACAGCTAACGCCAAAGCTGATAAGAACATTCCTAAAGAGCTAAAAACACAATGACTTGACATAGAAACACAAAAATTCAACGAAAACATAATCCATGACATCTACAAGGACTATGCAACCATTATTCCTGTAAAAGAATCCATAATACACAGTAATCCCGATGTACTTATAACCGTTTCAAACTCGAAACTGAAAGATGTATAAAAAAAGAACTCAACCAAAGGAGAAATACGATGTCAGAACAAACTATCCAAGATGGTCTTTATTCCATTCCAGTACAGCTCGATAAGTATACCTGCCGTAGTCTCGGCGCTACTACAATCAAAGACCTTGTTAAGAACAAGGAGATAACCGGACTTACTGCCAAAGAATGTAAAGACATCAAAGCAAACAAGCCCGATGTTCTTGTATTAAACAAAAACAAAGAAATCGTAATCTTTATCGAAATGAAAACTCCTGACGAATTTCATTCAGATGCACTAAAACGTTTAGCGAAGTATCAGGAGCTTCTTGTAGCAAAACAGACCAAGGCTAAAATTTATGTAATCTCTGACGGAGATACATTCATTTGGTTCAATCCTCTTACAGAAGAACATATCCTCTATGAGGATGGATCTCCTGTATATAGAAAAATCAATCCTAAAGAATTATCTCAGGAACAAAACAAAGAACTAGCTGAGTTTATTGATGATGTTTGTTATTGCATCGATGATAAAAACAATCAGCTTATTCCTAAAGATTATATTGACCCTACACCATTAGCCAAAAAGACAGCGAGAATATTACAAAACATGTCTCTGTCGTCTGCCAAGAATTCTCTTTATACATTTGTTGAAATGTTCACCTTCAAGTTTCTATCCGATATTGGTGTTTTAAAAGGAATATACTGTTTTGACAGCGTATATGAAATATATGAAAAACAGAGTGCTAAAGATGCCTTTAAGCAATACCTCACCACAATAAGAGAGCAATTATTAGTTCTTTTTCCTGTTGCAGATGATAACACAACTATTATAAACGGTAGATTGTTTCATACTCAGGTCGATGAAATGGGAAATCCTATAATCATAGATAGTGCAGCTGATGGCTTTGGAAAGCTTTTGGATTGCTTCAAGGATTACGAGAACGAACACGGTAAATTCCTGTATATAAACAAAGATTTTAAATCTAAACTGTTTGAAACCTTTATGAAAAATAGTTCGGATAAAGAAGGTATGGGACAATTTTTCACACCATTAAAAGTCGTTCAAGAAATGGTGCGAATGGTTGATGTTCGTGAGGGAATGGATATCTGTGACCCTGCTTGCGGTGTTGGTAAGTTTTTATTAGAAGCATCATTGAAATTATCCAACCCCTTCTATTTTGAAAATGGCATCTTAAAAAAATCTGTTAACCTCTATGGGATGGAAAAAAGAATGGAAGATAACAATGATGATTTAACAACAATACTTGCTAAATCTAATCTATTATTATTCTATTCTGACCTTTTCAAAAACAGCAGTGATGATTCTAAGCGTATACAAAAACTATCAAACGAATTACTTAGCACGGTTATAAAATCAAGTCACTCTACTCTTGGAACCCTTGAAAAGTTAGTTCCAGAAAAATACGATTTGATTTTAGCCAATCCACCATATTATCAAAGTGCTGTTATAACGGAAGCAAGCAAAAGTGTATCTTTATCTGGTAGTTCATCCACAGCATATACAACTGGCGGCAGAGGAATAGAATCACTATTTACAGAATGGATTATTAAATCCCTCAAAAAAGGTGGTGAAGCTAATATCATTCTTCCCGATGGTATTTTCACAAACATCGCCAATGATAAATTAAAGAAATTTATACTTGATACTTGCTACATAGAAAGTATCATCTCCTTACCCGTTGGAACATTTTTCAACACCCCTAAAAAAACATACATACTTACAGTACACAAACGGACTGATGCAGAGAAGAGTTCTGCACAGCCTTATCCGATATTTGCTTATCTATGCAGCACAATAGGAGAAACTTTAGATTCGTACCGTTTCGATATCGATGATAATGACCTGAGAGACGCTGTTGATCTCTATACCCTGTATAAGAACAACAAGTCTCATTCCATGGTTCAAAATGCGGTAAATGATAATCCTCGAGCAAAACTTCTCAAAATAGAAAAATTTGGGAAAGACGATAATTGGGATATTAATCTTCATTGGACAGATGAAGAAAAAGAAGCACTTGGAATAAAAAAGAAAGACAACATCATGAACCTCGATGAATTCAACGGATATATATCCGAACTAATCGATGAAATCCACGATTATCAGGGAGCGATAGAATGGTTAAAGGAAGATTTGTAAAAAAGACTATTCACGAAATATTTGATTTTAGCATCAGCACAAACAGTGGGTTGACTAAATCTTTTGTCAATTCACATAAAGGAACTGTACCCGTTTATGGTGCATCACAAGACCTATCTATCCCCTCTTATGGATATATCCAAGACGGTTTAGAAGGGATTAAATATTTCGATGATTGTCTAACATATAATAAAGATGGTGCATCTGGTTTAGTTTTCTTTAGAAAAGGGCATTTTACCATCTCGGAAAAAGTAGTCCCTCTTGTTATTTTTGAAGATATCCGCAATCAGCTTGATTGCAACTATCTTAAATATGCAATTGAAAACGAATCAAGAAAGCAGGAATACACTTTTTCAAATAAAGCTACAAAAATAACTTTCAAAAACATTGAGATTAAAATACCCATTCTTGATGATGGGACTTTTGACTTATCTAAGCAAATAACTCTTGCCCAGAAGTACAAAGAAGTTGAAGAAAAACGATTATCATTAATTAACAGATTAGACGAAATCAAAGATATTGCTTTCAGATTACCCAAAGATAAAAATATTAAATGGGCTGAGGTAAAATGTTCTTTTTTGTTCAAACCAACTAACGGAAATAGCATCTATACAAAAGAATACTGTAAAAATCACGCTGGAGATATCCCTCTCTATTCAGGTAACACCGAAGGTTCTTTTGATATGGTTGACAGTTTCGATTACGATGGCGAATATCTTACATGGGCAAAAGACGGTTTAGCAGGGTATATGATGCTTCATAGCGGAAAATTTTCTCTTACAGGACATAGAGGAATACTTATTCCAACAGATAATTGTCAAAATATCGATTTAACTTATATCAAATATGTTCTTGAACCCATCTTTCGAGCCAATAAAAAAGGTCGAGAAGGTGATTTGGGCAAAAACGAATATACTACATTAAACTCAGATATGATAAAGAAAATGAAGGATACTATACCAATCCCAATCTTAGATAACGGTTCATATGATATTGAAAAACAAAAAGAATTAGCAATAAAGTATGAAAAATTAGAAAACATAAAATTGGAATTAATGAACAAAATAATCGAGCTAACTAACATCGTAATTGCCTAAAATGAAAGCACCCTCTGAACTATTCAGAAGGTGCTTTTTAACGTGTTCTCTTATTTGGTCGTAAATTGGTCGTAAATATTGACCTTGCCTACTTGTAACCGCTGATTTTACGCCATTTCTTACGATAAAGATTTCATCGTCGGGAATAATAATATGTCTGTCTTCTTTACAATCAAAACCAAGATAGTCTTCAAAAATTTATACACCAATCGGTATAAATAAGGTATAAAATCTATATACTACGCCTAAATCTTACTTAATTACAACATCCTTTCGCTTACCTTAGGATGTTGCCATGACATAAAAATAAAATTTTTATCATATGATTTTCTCCTTGTGTTATTGAAAGATTGTGTAATTTGACCCCTCTATGTTCTCAATCACTTAATGATATATTTTGTTCCTCTGCCTTTTCCTTCAACTGCAATCACACCCTTTTTCTCCATAGCTTTCAGTAATTGTGTTGTTTTTGATTTGCCAAATGGGACATATGGTGCAATTTCACTTATTGGTTTCAGCATCGTCTTACTTAAAAATTGGTAAATCACTTTTTCGTCTTCGGTTAAATTGACATTCGTTTCAAATATCGGTAGTACAATTTTTATAGCATTTTCTGACACTTCAAATTCTGGTTTTATCAAACTCTCTGCATACAGTTGTTTGATTCGTGTAATTCCTGTTCCAAATATCTCTACTAATCCCAGTCTGTAAAATACATTTGCAAGATTTCTATTTCTTAAAATAGATAGTTTACCTGATAAATATTCTTCTGCCGTTATTCCAGCCGGCAATCCACCAGGAGACACTACTTCTATTCTATCATCGAACATAGAAACTCTGATGTGTGAATTAATATCCCATACCCTATGAATCAAAGCATTTGCAATTGCTTCTCTGAAAGCTGCTTCCGGTATTTTCTCTACCATCTTTCTGTCAGCCCCCTGTATTACTTCATATTGGTAATAATCTCTAAATACAGCAAGTGCTTTTTCATATATTTCTAAAACCGATATATGTTCAAACGTTACTCTTTTTTGAATAATACTGATATTCTCACCGAACTTAACAATATCAATTCCTGAAAAATGATTTTTATCTGCCAAAAGTCCCGCTGCATTATTATAACCATTTATATTGTCATACAGGTTCAATGTTTTTAAAGTATCTTGATTGAAAGTTTCAATGTAAATATTTTCTTTCAGTTTACACTGTAAAATTTTAAAAGATAGCTCCTGATCTTTACAAGGTAATTCTTCGAAGCTAATATTTTTTCCATCTAATACAAGCCTTGAAAATTCCAATGTATCTACCTCTATCGTTGCTGTATCATTTCGTTTGTATGCTTTTGATTTATATAAATACGGTTTTTGAAGACCACTTTTTACAGTAAGTTTTATCGTCTGGTCATTATTCTGTATTTCAAGTGTATAGTTTGGTTGAGGTGATATACTGTCATTGATTTTATTTTCGATATCCAGACAGGCTTGTTTTACATCTGACAATCCTTTCACATTTCCATTATCATCAACCCCAAAAAGAATTGTTCCACCATTGTAATTCGAAAAGGCACTAACTGTTTTCAAAAAAGTATTCGTAATCGTTTCCTTGAATTCTAATATTCTTGTTTCACGCATAGTAATCGTTCCCTTTCCAACCATAATGATTATATTATATGCAAAAATGCGCAAAAAATCAATCGTATTTTTTTACGATTGATTTTTTAATTGATTTTGAGTGTAGTATTATTTTTTGACCAACTGAATTATGACAACTTTTTTAATTATTCCGATTCGGTCTTCCAAAGGTATAAATACGGTGTAAATTATTTGTTTCTATCTAGAAAATCCTACAAAATCAAGTCTTTCTCGCCATACTTTAAATGTTGCCGTGACATATAAATAGTATTTTGACCATTTTTTTATCTCCTTTAGTGCTAACGGATTTGAGGCGATAAACCTTTATTTTTCAACATTTTTGCACATTTTTATATTTAATTGTTTTTCATTTTTCCTCATAAATGAGGGTATTTTCTCTATAACTTTATGCGTTAGAAAGTGTGTTATATCTTCGATATATAACACACTCTCTTTTTTAGTCTTCGTCGTCTGCCTCTTCGTCAAAATTTGGTTCCGGTTCTTCGTCGTAATCCTCATTATTTAACGATACTACAGCCGGAGCACGGTCAAGGCTATAAAAATTATATTGCTTGCTTTGTGCCATATTAAAGAACTGTTCTTTAATGTTTCCCACCTCAAGGTGCGTATATACACATATATGCCATAATTGGTTCATCTGGAAAGTTTCTTCTATGTTCAAATTTTTTCTTTCCTGATTTTATTTTCTCATATACTTCCGGTTTAAAACTTAAAAGCATTTTTCTCACTTATGACACCACCTTAATTCCATCTACATTCGATATTAAAAACTTCCATCGGCATACTAACAAATTGAACATCAAACTTAAGGCTTGGTTCGACCTTTGTGCTTGCATTGTGAATTCTAAAGCTGAGTTGCCAACCATTATCAAGATACATTTCTACTGTATTATCACTGCCAGGTTTAAACTCAAGTGCCACAAGTCTTGTAGGCAACTTTACAATGGGTACTGTGATTGCAGATACTTTATTCTTCGCTGGCTTATTCAATGTATCATGCATATTAAATGTATGAATCATCGTAAGTCTCTTACTATCTTTGCTCACGACTTTATAATAATCTTCAATACCAATTAAATACTCAATCATTTTTCTCGGCATCGTCTGATCTTTTTCATTTGCTCGATTTATTTCATCAATAAATGCTTGTAATAATGGAATGTATACTTTCTGACTCTTGTCTGCAATTTCAGACCATTTTGTACCATAATTTTTTTCCTGTTTCAACAAATCAAATACAGGCTCAACTGCCTCCCAATATTCGTCAGAACAAGGCGTTCCAAACCATTCATTCCCAAAATCTAACTTATGACTTAATCTACTATGCTTAACTGCATCATGATTGTGCTTAATACTTAAACCAATTTCCCATTCAATATTTTTTTCTTTATAACAATATCTCTAACATCACCTTTTACACCTTGACCATCTTTTTGAAATTCAAGAGTAAGCTCGTCACTATCAACTTCTGCCATTCTCGGCTCAAGTTCTAATACCATATCGATAGCAGCCCCAGCAGATGTCATAAATATTTCCTGCATATCTTCATCCATTAAAGACCATGCTTTTTCATTTGCTACCAAACTGGAATTCTCAACAATTCTTGTTTTTCTTAACTCAGCTATTGCCTTATATAAAGTTTGCATCCAAGCATATTCATATGCCCCGCTTCTTTTGCTCCCTTTGCACACTCATTTGCAAGTATATCAGAATTGCTCCCTCCTCGAAGACTTGTCGATATGATCAATACTTTTTTTACCATAATTAACCAACTCCGTTTTCTTCAAAAAATTTCTGGATTTTATCAAATGGGATTACATCCAGATTATCGTAAAGATCTGTATGAACAGCCCCTGGAATTGTTATCAGCTCTTTATTGGATGTGTACTTGCTGTCCTTAATCATATTTTCATAAGCATCTTTTCCAAAATAATAGCTGTGTGCTTTTTCTCCGTGAACAATGAGGACTGCACTTCTGATTTCATTACTGTACTTTAATATTGGCTGATTCATAAATGACATACATCCAATACTGTTCCAGCCATCATTGGAATTCAGGCTTCTTTTATGATAACATCTGCCTTTATAATACTCACTGTAATCTTTTACAAAGAAAGGGGCATCCTCTGGAACCGGAAGAGAAACACAACCACCAGCTCTGGAATATTCGCCTTTACAGTATTCTTGTGTTCTGAGGGTATTCAGCGACTGTTTCTTCGCATAACGTGCTTCTTCACTGTCCTCAGAATCAAAGTACCCATTCGCATTTACCCTTGTCATATCATACATGGTAGATGCAACCGTTGCTTTTATTCTTGTATCGAGTGCAGCTGCGTTAAGAGCCATCCCACCCCAGCCACAGATTCCAATGATTCCTATTCTATCTTGATCTACCTCTTCCCGAACAGAAAGGAAATCAACAGCAGCCATGAAATCTTCTGTATTAATATCCGGAGAAGCCATGTATCTTGGATTGCCTCCACTTTCTCCCGTAAAAGAAGGATCAAATGCAATAGTAAGGTATCCTTTTTCAGCCATCGTCTGCGCATACAGTCCGGAACACTGTTCTTTGACTGCACCAAATGGTCCACTTACAGCAATCGCTGGATATTTCCCAAATGCATTTTTCGGCTTATACAAATCTGCAGCAAGTGTGATTCCATAACGATTTACAAATGTCACTTTCTCATGATCTACTTTTTCACTTTTTGGAAAAGTTTTATCCCATTCAGATACTAGTTTTAATTCTTCTGTTTTCAACATAAATATAACCTCCATATGCAAATTGTCTTATAATTCAAGAATGCCTCGGCATTCTTGCTGCGAGGTGCGCTGTAGAAGTATGTCATGCAATTGCATGACATACTTCTACAGCGCACCTCTGCAATCCTGCCGGAGGCTATATCAGCTGGGGGATTGACTCCCAGCTGATATACTTTTTTCAACCTTCCTATTTTAGTTTTCTATATTCTTCATCACTTACCGGTTCAAGCCATTCATTGGAACTATTTTCGCCCGGAACTTCTATTGCCAGATGTGAAAACCATTCATCCGGTGCTGCGCCATGCCAGTGTTTTACTTCTGCCGGAATATTGATGCAGTCGCCTGGCTTCATTTCTACAGCTTCTTTACCTTCTACCTGATAATATCCTCTTCCGGCAACGCATACCAGAATCTGTCCGCCTCCACTTTTTGCATGATGGATATGCCAGTTATTTCTGCATCCTGGTTCAAATGTCACATTGAAAATTCCAACCTGAGAAGTAGAAATCGGTGCAAGAAAACTTCTGCCCGAAAAATACTGTGCAAAGCCATCGTTTGGTGCACCAATTGGAAATACCATCTTTTTTGCATGCGCCCGCATCGCTTCCTCTTCGTATGACAAATCTCCTTCGCCTGTTTCCCACACTGCCTTTGCAAGATTGAAAACAGCCCATGCTTTTGGCCAACCTACATAGAATGCGACATGTGTGATCACTGCAGCAATCTCTTTTTGTGTCACACCATGATTTTTTGCATTTTGAAGATGATATCTTAAAGATGAATCCGTAATTCCGGAAGCCATCAGAGCAACCACTGTAATAATGCTTCTTGTTTTTACGTCGATGTCCTGATTATTCCAGTTTTCGCCGAAAAGTACATCATCGTTAAAATGTGCAAATTCCGGTGCGAATTCACCAAGTGTATTTCTCCCTGCTGTCTGTACTATTTTTCCCATATTCTGTATACCTCCATAACGCTGTTATTTATAAAGAGTTTACCCATTCAGCGATTTCCTGTTTCGTTCCACAATTTAACAGTCTGCCTTCTGTAATAACTGCGTCTGATGCAGATGACTGCAATTCTTTCACAGTGTTCCCAAATCCACTTCCTCCGGATGTTGCAAAAAGCACAATCTTTTTACCACTGAAATCGTAAGCTTCTAAAAATGTATTGATGATTGTCGGAGCCACATACCACCAGATTGGGAATCCCAGAAGGATCTCGTCATAAGAACTCATATCCATCTCTTTTTTCATAATCGCCGGTCTATATTTTTTATCACTCATTTCCACACTGCTTCTGGATTTTTTATTCATCCAGTCAAGATCAAGCTTTGTATATGGAACTTTCGGCTCAATCTCAAACAAATCCGCTTTTGCTTCCTCTGCGATCATCTGTGCTACTTTTTTTGTTGTTCCGCTTGCACTGAAAAATGCCACTAATTTTTTACTCATAATAAAAAGCCCCTTTCTATACGTATTTTTCACAAAAAAATAGATGTATAAGATTTACATTCATCTTACACATCTATTTTAAGCTCTATCGCTTCATTATGTCTAATGCTTATATTGAATTTTGTTTTATGCCTGAAAAGCATTAATCTCCTCGATCATTTTACGGACTGCCAAAGAATATGGGATATTCCGTCTCCAGGCAATCACCGTACTGGTTGTGATTTCAGGAGAAATTCTTCGCTGTACAAGAATATCCTCTCGCCAATATTTTGCAGCACCCTCAATTGAAATTGGATACCCCAGTCCATTTGCCGCCATAACTCCGGCATTCGTTCCAAGATTACTCGTAAAAGCAATCTGTAATTTTGAAAAGTCTTTCCCAAACCAGTTGGCAAGTTCACTTTGAACGTTCATTCTTTCCGGCAGGATCAAGGGTTTTCCAATAAGATCTTCTTTTTTTATAAACTCTTTTTCTGCCAGCGGATCATCCGGCCGCATTCCGACACACCAGTGATCACAATCTGTGATCCGGATATAATCCAGACCTTCGGTGTCCACCGGCTCCATGAATAATGCAATATCTACAAGTCCTTTGTTCATCATCTCATACACTGCATCTGCTGTTGCAGTATGCAATACAATCTGAACCAGCGGATATTTTTCTTTATATGTTTTACATATCTTCGCCAATGTCTCCACTGCTGCAAATTCACCGCATCCAATGGTTATCGTGCCCTCTACAACCTCTTCTTTTCCTTTCAGTTCCTCAAGCGTCCTTTCCTCAAGATTAAGAATCTCCAAGGCACGCCTTTTTAATAAAATTCCTTCATCAGTGAGCGATATTTTCTTCCCGTTTCGAATAAATAATGTTATTCCCAGGTCCTCTTCAAATGCCGCCATTTGTCTGGATAGCGTTGGCTGGGTAATATGCAATTGTTCTGCTGCTCTTGTAAAGCTCTGTTCTTTTGCTACTGTTAAAAAATAGCGTAATAATCTTAATTCCATATCTTTATATTCCTACAAATTTTTCTTGTAACCATTCTATCATATTGCATCCCAGGCATCATCTATATCTTTACCTTTAATAATAAATCGCACACAAATCAATTATATCAAGAAGTAAATTATACTGCTTCTTTGCTGTATCGTTCATTTCATGATTCATCGGTGCGTTCTGTGAACACAACGTTGCTTCCGAAAGTTTTGATGGTGCTGAATGATATAACATCAAGTCTTCTACATGAATTTTCATTCTATTTCTGATATATCAAATTCAACCGCTTTCATTAAAATCTTACTCTGTGGCATCTTTTATTTCTATTATATTTAACATTCTACCGCCACCTTGATCACGCCGTTCCTCTTATTTTCAAAAAGTTCATAGGCTTCTTCGATTCTGCTAAGTGGATAGGTGTGTGTGATCAGTGGTTCCGTGTTGATCTTACCTTCCGCGATCAGTCTCAGCGTTTCTTCACAATCACAACCGTCTACTCCTCCTGTTTTAAAAGTCAGATTCTTTCCATACATATCCGGCAGAGGTAACGTCTGGGCTTTATCGTAAAGTGCCACCACCGTCACGATTGCATTTGGCCTTGCGCATTCCCATGCAAGACGGAAAGTAGATTCTGCTCCTGCAACTTCAAGAACAACATCCGCTCCACCATGCTCGCTGTTTGCCTGAACAAAATCAAAACATTCTTCTGGCGAAACTGTAAGAACTTCCGGATAATGTTCCCTGATAAAGTGCATACGCTTTTCGTCTTTTTCACACATGATGATCCGCTTCGGATTTTTCAGCATAACAGACAGTAAGGTACAGATACCTGTAGGACCGGCTCCAATGATCAGCACCGTGTCATCCTCAGTGATCTCGGAAATACGTGCTGCCCAGTAACCGGTGGCAAGTACATCTCCTACAAATAACGCCTGTCTGTCCGTAACTTTATCCGGAATCTTATTCAGCCCCTGATCTGCAAATGGTACACGGACATATTCTGCCTGACCGCCATCGATACGGCATCCAAGAGCCCAGCCGCCATTTTCATTGGTACAGTTATTCACATAACCTTTCTTGCAGAAAAAACATTCTCCACAAAAAGTTTCTACATTTACCGTCACCCGGTCTCCTGGCTTCACATTCTTCACAGCAGTTCCGACTTCTTCCACAATTCCAACCATCTCATGACCGACTGTAATCCCCGGCACTGCCCGTGGAACGCTTCCATGCTTAATGTGCAGGTCACTGGAACAAATGCTGGCAAGTGTCACCTTTACAATGGCATCTCTTTCATGCATCAGCACAGGCTTTGGCTTTTCCATTAATTCAAATTTTCCTTTTGAAACATAAGTATAAGTCTGCATTCTTTTCCCCATCACTTTCTATAATAATTTATCAAGAATTTCCGCTGCTGATCTATTACCGAATACGCCATTGCCAAATAACAACCAAGATAAGAAGGTGCACCGGATAAAACGCATAACAGAAATACTTGAACCACTTGCTATGGTACCCCTGCTCTCCATGATATAACCAGATTGGAATCAGTGCCAGCAGTGCAAAGCTCTGCTGTGCAATCTCAAAATGATGTCCCAGAATCGTTACCGGATAATACAGATTCCTCAGCATAACTACATTCAAATAATACAGCCCGACAAGCTGTGCCGCAAAAGAAATCCAAGTTTTCTTGCGAAAAAAATAAAAAAGCAATACCGTCAGTATTCCTGCAGCATTGTAATCTACCATGGTTATGGTTCCAAGCAGAAAATCCATCAAAAGCACGAGGCAAACCACAAAAAACGATATCCATTTCTTTTGTTTCTTCTTTGCCTTTTCAATGATCTGTATCGATAACACCCCTAATAAAAAGGTCCATAGTACATTTTGATGAAACGGGTAAAATACAGAACTTCCCATAATCAGGTTAAATGGTATTTCTGAAATTATGGCAAATAGAAAAAGACGCAGCATGTATTTTTTCACATTCGAAGTATAATAGCATCCTTCTGCGATCATAAATGCGAAAATCGGAAAAGCAAGTCTTCCTACGCATGTCATCCATTCCTGTGCTGGAAATAGTGTCGCCCACAAATGATCACATAACATAAACAGCATTGCCAGAATATGTAGTGTAAACGAATCAATTTCTCTTTTTTTCTCCATAGGTTCTTCTCCATCTATCCAGGCATAGATATCTGCCTTTTATTCTTTTCATTATATTATGGAGCATTATCCAACGTCAATCAACTCTTGTATCCAAATCTATCGCTAATTCAGCCAAAACTAAAATACTCAACACATTCTACTCATAAGGGGTGTTCATTTCTTATAATTTCTATTATGCTTAGATTAAACAGAAGGGAGTGAATTATATGGATTTAATCAAAATCGGAAAATATATTGCAGAAAAAAGAAAAGCTCTTGGACTGACGCAGAAGCAATTGGCAGAAAAACTGAATATGAGTGACAAATCGGTTTCTAAATGGGAACGAGGAGTTTCCCCAACAAAAGGATATTAGAAACAATCCATGAAACACCTGCTTGCGTTAAAGGAATTACAATAGAATACTATATTTTTTAACATGCATTTCTATATTGATTTGCATGTTTTTAATTTCAAAAGAAAATTTAAAATAAACACTATATAACACTTGACAACAGTTTGTGACTGTTATATACTGTTATCAAGAAAAGAAGGAAGGATATAAAGAATGAAAATTATAATCAATACTTCCCTAATGGTTCCCATATATGAACAGATTGTTGACCAGATTAAAATGCTCATACGCAACGGGGAACTAAAGGAAAACGACAATCTTCCATCTGTCCGTACACTTTCTAAGGAACTAAAAATAAGTGCTTTAACTGTAAAAAAAGCTTACGACAATTTGGAAAGTGAGGGTTTTACGGTTACAGTACATGGAAAAGGCACTTATGTAGCGGCTACAAATACAGAACTGCTTTTGGAAGAACAGAAAAAAGAATTGGAAGCGGATTTGGAGCAGGCTATCCAAAAAGGCAGACGATGTGGTATTAGTGATGAAGATATAAAAAGTTTATTTGAGCTGATATTGGAGGGTTGATGTATGTTAAAAATTGAACACTTGAAAAAGCATTATGATAATTTTTCTCTTGATTGTTCATTAGAGCTTATGTCTGGATGTGTAACAGGCTTGATTGGACAAAACGGTGCTGGAAAAAGCACAACATTTAAGGCGATATTAGGTTTGATTTCAACTGACGGCGGAAATATTACCATACTTGGAAAGGACAGAAAAGACTTCACAGCAAAAGATAAAGAGGAATTGGGTGTAGTATTGTCGGATTCTGGTTTTAGTGGGTATCTGAAGATAAAAGATATTATCCCTATATTGCAGAATATGTACTCAAAATTCGACAAATCACTATTTATAGAACAGGTACAGAAATTTCAACTACCTATGAATAAACAGATAAAAGAATTTTCAACAGGAATGAAAGCAAAATTAAAAGTGCTGGTTGCAATTTCACACAATGCAAAACTGCTGATACTGGACGAACCGACAGCAGGTTTAGATGTAATCGCAAGAGACGAATTGCTTGAAATGTTAAGAGAATTTCTGGAAAAAGATGAAGAACGCTCCATTTTAATCAGCTCTCATATATCCAGTGATTTGGAGTCGCTATGTGATGACCTTTATATGATACATGACGGAAAAATTATTCTGCATGAAGATACGGACGTTCTTCTTAGTGACTATGCTTTATTAAAAGTAGACGCAGAACAATACAGCAAGCTGGATAAACAGTTTATATTGCGTTCCAAAAAAGAAACATATGGATATAGCTGTCTGACAAATCAGAAACAGTATTATATGGAGAATTATCCTAAAATTGCCATTGAAAAAGGTACAATAGATGAAGTCATTACCATGATGATAAGGGGGACAGAACAATGAAAGGCTTATTCGTAAAAGATTTGAAATTGATGATGTTACAGAAAGATTTTCTGTTGCTCATTTTGGCGATTGTAATCGGAATGATGATATTTACTGATGATGTGATATTCCCATTAGGTTTTCTGAGTTTCATTGTATCACTTTTTACAGTAAGCACAATCAGTTATGATGATTTTGATAATGGAAATGCGTTTCTGTTTACATTACCTATTACACGTAATCATTATGTGAGTGAAAAATACTTTCTTGGTCTATTATTGGGGTGTATGGCTTGGGTTTTGGCAACTGTTTTAGGAATAATTACAACTGTATTGAAAGATACATTACCTATTACAGACTTAGTACAGAATTCATTGATGATTTTACCTATTATGATTGTCGTTCAAGCAATCATGCTTCCTTTTCAGCTAAAATTCGGTGGAGATAAAGGAAGAATTGCTATGATTGGTGCATTTGGCGGTCTGGCAGTAATCACTCTCGTTATCGTGAAAGGAGCAGAAGCCATTTTCAATATTGATTTAGTTAGTCTGTTAGATAATATGCCAACTGTAAGCATGGGAGTTCTTATCGCTATTGCAATTATTATCGCTTTGTTGATGTTATTGGTTTCAATGAAAATCAGTTTGTCAATTATGAACAAAAAAGAATTTTAAAAAGGAGCAATTATATGGACTTTACAATATTGGCTGTTGTACTACTGCTGTGCGGTGGTATTCCTTTAAGGAATAAGATATATAAGGAACGCAAAAAGAAAAAAGAGGATAAAAAGAAAGGTATATAAAGTGGGTGATTTCATGGATAGTATTTTATGTGTTCTTGCCTTGATTGTATTTGCATATTGGTTTTTTATCAAACGTAACAAAAAATAATTGCTGTTGTGAGGAGAATATAAATGAAAAATACTAAATCATGTCCTAAATGTGGCTCAACCGATATTGTTCGTATTCCAGATAACCCTAACCGCCATGCCAGCGGAAATAATATTTACACAAGCACTTATACGCTATTTGGGAAAATCCCTGTAATACGTTATGTTTGTTGTTCATGTGGATATGCAGAAAATTGGGTTGAAAACGAAGAAGAATTAGAAGAAATTAGAAAAACATTTAGATAATTGAAAGGCGGTATTGATGACTATGAAAGAATATAAGTATGTAGAAGTGAAATTTGAGGCAAAAGGTGTGCTATTCCATTCTGCTTCTGAACCAAAAGAAATAATCAACAAATATGCTAAAGAGGGATATTCCTATGTTGGTTTTATTCCTACTTTAATAGATGCACATGGCGGTTTTAGAAGAATTGATTTGATATTTGAAAAATAATCTTTAAAAGCGCAGGTGATACTATGGGAAGATATTAGTAGCAGAATTTTGGGATAATGAAGAACATTATTTCCAGCAAACAGTTGAATGGCTATCGAAAAAGATATGTACCACTCCTGCTTATATACAACAAGACAGGACAGATTTTATAATCAATCCTTTTACTCGTACTGTATCAAACAAAACAGGCAATATCATACAGCTTACAGCAAAAGAGTTTGATTTACTTTATTTTCTCATTTCTCATAAGGAGTAGGTTTTTACCAAAGAACAGATTTATGAAAATGTATGGGGATATGACTATCCGGAAGACCCTAATAATCTGACTTCATTCATACGAAAATTAAGAAAGAATATTGAGCCGGAGCCGGACAGACCACGCTATATCGTCATTGTCAGAGGTGTTGGATATAAGTACACGGAAAATGAGGAAATGGTAGGCAAGACAGCAACACCGCCGGAGTGATCCAGACGTGGTGGCGGTCGTAAGACATCAAGCCATGCCAGTTTTGCTGGCAAACGGCTGGTTCACTCTGACGGTGGGGCGAGCGTCAGCGAGCCATAAAGCCCCCGTTATCTAACAGGGGGGTACTATTACAAAGGACAAGAGAAAAAATAAATACAAAACTGCTGATATGCAACGATTTATAAGGTTATAAGAACTTATTTCACTTCACACCATATTCTTTTTACCCGACAGGTCTAAAACAGCATATCAATAGAAAATAAATATAAGATACAAGGTGTATGCTCCTATGAGTATATGCCTTTTTTGATTGGAGGAATGAAGCATGAATGATATAGAATTTATTGAAACATTAAAGCAAAAGAGAAATGCCTGTGATTATTCTCAATCACGACTGGCACAGGAATTGCAAATTAGCAGGCAGAACTTAAATGAAATTGAAAACGGAAAAACAAAAGCCAGTAAAGAAATGAAACATATACTTTTACATTATCTTGATTATTGTAATTGTACACAGCCTTTCACTTTAACGATTGACTATCTGCGTGTTCGTTTTCCTACCACAGACGCATTGGAAATTATAAAAAATGTACTGGCAATGAAAAGCGAATATTTTATACATGAAGATTACGGAATGTTTGGTTATGAAGAACAGTATATCTATGGGGATATTAGTGTAAATGCTTCTAAAGATAGTTCTATGGGTGTTTTATTGGAATTAAGAGGTATGGGGTGTCGAAACTTGGAATATGTTTTACAGGCAAGAGGGATAGACTGGTATTACTTTTTAAGCAGTTGTATAGATTATCAAGGTGTTTTTAAACGCATAGATTTGGCGGTCAATGATATGGGCGGATTGCTGGATATAGAAATTCTAAGAGAACGTTATTATGCCAACAAGGTATGGAAACGTTCAAGAACCCATGAAGCAGTAGACAGCGGAAAATTATCGGGTACACATGGAGATACTGCAAAAACTTTTTATATCGGTTCAAAGAATAGTTCTATTTACTTTTGCTTGTATGAAAAAGAAAAGGAACAAAAAAGCAAAGGTATAAAAACAGACATTAAGAACCGATTTGAAATTCGTTTAAAAAGTGGAAAAGCAGAACAAACGATAGAACAACTTGTTTTTTCAAGAAATCCCGAACAGATCATAGCAAGCCTTATCCTCACACAGATAGATTTTCCCGTTTATATTTTATGGGATATATTTTTAGATAATGTAACGACTTCACTTCCGTTTATTATGACGCCTGTTGCTGTCAATATGGATAAAACAAAACGTTGGTTAGAAAGACAGGTCATGCCCTCTTTATTGATGATAAAAGAGATTGAAAAGCAAACAGGAGCAAATTATCTGGAAGAAATCGACAGACATACAAGACTAACAGAAAAGCAGGAATTAAAAATTAAACAAATGACAACAGACATAGCAGATATGATTGAGAAAGATACCGCTGTTCCACAAGGGAATGACGGTATTTTTTAATTTCTTCAAAAAATCTGCAACAAAACGGCTACTTGCGTACAGATATGGTGCGAGGAAAGGAAATCTAACTTTTTTTCAAAACTACTCATTAAATCGAGGTTTCCATTCCCTATATGGAGTGAAAGAAGAAAATATTTTCATTCTCAACTTAACCTTTGGCAGTTGCCGTTCCCTATATGGAGCAAAGAAAATCTTTCATTCCATAGTTGGCAATAACGGTGTTGCATGGGTAGTTAGGGTATGAAAAGAAGTTTTTTCATCAGCAACTTAGCAGAATGACACTTTCTTTCCCTATATGGTACAGGAAAAGAAAAAAGTTTTGAATATTGGTTACGCTTTTGCTCTTTTCCAACGCGATATATAGGAAAGACGATTTTCTTCTTTTGTGTTCTTTGACAACTGAATAAAGCAATTCAATACCTTAGACAGACAGCGAGCCGTTGAAACAGATACGCCATGACCTTTCTCCAGCAAAAGCGAGCGATAACCTATTTGTGTTCCTGTAAAAGATTTGTCCTCTTTTATCGCCATGACCTGTCCTGTCTGATAATGATACTCCCGTACAGCCACAGCTTGAGCGTTCAGAGCGTCGCACGCAATGGGTACGGCTACATAAGAACTATGCAGAGGTGGAACTCCTGTGGGCTATGACAAATGCCATTGAATTGTTTAGAAAAGATTTTTACAGAAAAGGGGGGGGGTATGTGTTATTGCTGATATTGTAAAAACAAGGCAAGAAAAGACAAATAATAAGCGTGGCATTGGCAACAGAGGAAAAACAAAGATTGTTGTAAAAGAGCATTTTTCTGAAAATGGAAAGACAATGGAAGAACTTCTGACTGATGTTATGCTTGAAAAGGCAAAGCAGACAATCGCATAAATTCGGTGCAGTTGTAAGAAATAGATTGAATGTGAAAAATAACCCATGTTATACTTTACTTGCAAGCAGGTATTGTAAACATGGGTTAGTTATAAAGGAGGATAACTGACAATGAAACAACAGATTTACAATACTGCACTTTATCTTAGGTTAAGCCGAGATGATGAATTACAGGGCGAAAGTTCCAGCATTACCACACAAAGAAGTATGTTGCATCTATATGCAAAAGAACATCATTTGAATGTGATTGATGAGTATATTGATGACGGCTGGTCGGGAACAAATTTTGAAAGACCGAGTTTTCAAAGAATGATTGAAGATATAGAGGCAGGAAAAATCAACTGTGTTGTAACGAAAGACCTTTCCCGACTTGGCAGAAATTATATTATGACAGGACAATATACAGAATTGTATTTTCCCAGCCATAATGTCCGTTACATAGCGATTGACGACGGGGTAGACAGCGAAAAAGGCGAAAGTGAGATTGCACCATTTAAAAATATCATCAATGAATGGGTGGCAAGAGATACAAGCCGTAAAGTGAAATCGGCATTTAAGACAAAATTTGCAGAGGGTGCGTATTATGGGGCTTATGCTCCGTTAGGATATAAGAAACACCCCGACATTAAAGGAAAACTGCTGGTTGATGAGGAAACAAAATGGATTGTTGAAAAAATCTTCTCCCTAGCCTATCAAGGTTACGGTAGTGCAAAAATCACAAAGGTACTGCGAGAAGAAAAAGTTCCGACAGCGTCTTGGCTGAATTTCACAAGGTACGGTACTTTTGCACATATCTTTGAGGGAAAGCCCGAAAGCAAGCGTTATGAGTGGACGATTGCTCATGTCAAGGCAATTTTAAAAAGTGAAGTCTATATCGGAAACAGCGTTCATAATCGACAATCAACAGTTTCATTCAAGAGCAAGAAAAAAGTGCGTAAGCCCGAAAGTGAATGGTTTCGAGTAGAAAATACCCACGAACCGATTATTGACAAAGAAGTGTTCTATCGTGTGCAGGAACAGATAAAATCAAGGCGTAGACAGACAAAGGAAAAAGCAACGCCGATATTTGCAGGGCTTGTCAAGTGTGCGGATTGTGGCTGGTCTATGCGGTTTGCGACAAATAAGGCAAATAAAACGCCATACAGTTATTATGCTTGCAGTTACTACGGACAGTTTGGCAAAGGTACTTGTTCTATGCACTATATCCGTTATGATGTGTTGTATCAAGCCGTATTGGAACGATTGCAGTATTGGGCTAAGGCAGTACAGCAAGACGAAGAAAAGGTGTTGAATAAGATACAAAAGGCTGGGAATGCAGAGCGAATACGGGAAAAGAAGAAAAAGGCAAGTGCCTTGAAGAAAGCCGAGAACCGACAAAATGAGATTGACCGCTTGTTTACGAAAATGTATGAAGATAGAGCCTGTGAGAAGATAACGGAACGAAACTTCATCATGCTGTCGGGGAAATATCAAAAAGAACAGATAGAACTGGAACAGCAGATAACCAACCTAAGAGAAGAATTAAGTAAAATGGAACAGGATATGATAGGTGCTGAAAAGTGGATTGAGTTAATTAAGGAGTATTCCGTACCAAAGGAACTGACAGCACCGTTGTTAAATGCAATGATAGAAAAAATCCTTATTCACGAAGCAACAACGAATGAGGATAACGAAAGAATACAGGAAATAGAGATATACTACCGATTTATTGGAAAAGTAGACTGATAATGAGGGGTCATATCTTTAACTAAGGGAAACTGGCATATGCCTGCCGGACGTGTCAATTTATATGGAATTGTGCAGCATACTTAGAATCAGCATTAATGAATTTCTTGCAGGTGAAGATATCGGTGCTGAAAATGTAATTGAAAAATCAGACAGCAATCTTATTCAGATTACAAAAGAGAGTAAAAAGAAACAAAAAAATTTAAAAACAATTCTTGCTGTAGTAACTGTTTTTGCAGTAATTGTCTCTGCGATCCTTGGCACTTTATTCTTTCACAAACTGATACAGCCAAAAAATTATATTACCGCAGTTGATCAGACAAGTACTGAGATGAAAACAGCAGAATTATTATCCGGAACAGACGGCGCATATCTTTTTCATTATTTTACAAAAGATGAATTTAAAACACTCACCATTTATGTATCTGAATATCAGTCTGGGACACTGATCAGTAAAAGTAAAGTGGCTGATTTGGACTATGACGGAATCGATTCCCCTTCCAGAGGCGTCATTGCTGTTGTGCCGGATTTTGAATCTTTTAAGGTAAAATTAATTGTAGCAGATGATTATGCAAAATATTCTACGGATTTTCCTATTTTAGGACAATAAGCTTAAAACTATCGTTCTCTGATTTTTCTGACATTACGATTCATTAGGTGTCTTCCAATATGTCTATAAACAAATGATTTAAAGGCTGAAATTTCTTGATGATGTTCCTTCAACAGTTCATCTGGACAATCATAAACACCAAAATCCTGATTGATTCCCTCGCTCTGAATATAAGTATTGTTCCTATCAAACTCAATAATGAGATTTCTGAAATCCTTGACTGCTACTCCATAACCGCAAAATGCACCTGTACATTCCGAATTTTGTTCCTGTAACTTCTTTATGTAGGTTTTATCCAAAATGAAAGCTTCCAGTTCGTACCACTGATTTTCGAAATTAATTTCTACCCAGCTATGGAAAATACTTTTTGGAGCATTACGGTAAACAAACCCGGTCATAGCCCCTTTCTGCAATCTTTTATCAATCGTAAAACCATGTACTCTGCATGGAATATTGCAGGCACGTAAAAGTGCCATAAATAAAGTTCCTTTTGTATTACATTGTCCATAACCATCTGCAAGTACTTTTGAAGCTGAAATTCCGTCATCAATATTATATCCAAATAAAACATCATCTCTTACATAGTTGTAGATTGCCTTAATCCTTTCAAATTCACCCATTTCCTTCCATTTCATATTTTGAATAAGTTTTTGAATTGCCGGATTAGAAAAATCAACCATTCGTGTTTCCCTAAGATACTTATCTTTCATTTCCTATCGCCTTTCCCATAGGTTTTCTCACGACACAATGCATTCGCATACCTTTACGAATTTCAAATTTTTCTACTTTTAATCCTGCTTTTTTGCAACATTTTATGACCACATCTCTTGTTGGCACTTGGACATCTCCATGTCCGCATATATTTGCCAACGGCATTTCCAATGTATTCATTAGCCATACCAATACTTTATTGTCACTGGTCACATCTCTCAGTATCAATCTTCCATTTGGGCGAAGACATCTTTTCACACTGTCAAAAAATGCCTGTGGATCCGGATAATGATGGAAGCTCATAGAACAAATAATTGCATCAAATGAATCCTTTTCAAAAGGAAAGTTCTCACAATCTCCTACAACAAATGTTGCATTTGAAATATTTTTCTTTTTTGCCTGTTCAATCATGGCAGGAGTCAGATCCAGTCCTGTATAATGTCGTTCTGGATATTTTTCTGCTAATAAAGAAATCATCGGAGCAGGTCCGCAGCCTGCATCCAATAAATCTCTAAATGGCTCCTTCTCTAATTCTTCCAGAATATCCGGATAATCCTTCTTGCACATTTCGTAAATACCAGCATGGCTACTTTCATATCTTCCTGCTGCTTTTGTAAATTCTTTAATTGACAATTTTTTATATTCTTCATTTTTCATGCTTTTTCTCCAATCACAGTACCTTTTTCGCCTTGCATCCGCATTTCTTCATTCTTTTCATATAAGCATAAAACTGCTTATGCAATTCCCTCATTTCATCTGGTGCCTTCATAGCATGTTGATACATAAATTTATCTCCAAAACTACTTCCAAATGTAACTGCCAGCATAATCGTCAGAAATGACAATGGCAAAAAGCGAAAAATATTCATTTTCCATGGTGACAGTTTACCCTTTTGTTTTCGCAAAAAGTTAAAATTTCTTTTCAGCCTTTCCGCTGTTTTCCTCATAATTTTCCATTCTTTTTCCACTTTCTCTGGATCGTCTGATTCATAATACGCATCTGCAATCGGTACCACCATAGCAAGATGACAAAGCTGCCATAGATGCATATCCGTTACTTTCTGGTATGGTATATGAGCATGCCTCAATATCTCTGAAAACTGCTTAGTTCTTTCGGATTTATTTCCTGATATTTCTGCAAATGTTGTCGGCTGAATCAACCTTGGAGTGAGTGCTGCATCAAGGATACCATCATCATTTATACTTCCGCCTGCTCCTGGAAAAGCCGGTAATATTCTCCCTTTTCCAACAATGTTTTCCCATTTATTGTAACTGTCCAGTGAATTTATCATTGTAACAATCGTATTACTTTTATTATTTTTCAATTCAGTAAGTGCTTCATACAGCTGGTTTTCCCGGACAGTAAGCAAGACAAAATCATAAATATCATCGTTTGGTAGTTCTCCAAGAATCCTAATTTTTGCCTTTATTACTTCCTGATTTTTCTTATATAGCAATCCATTATTTCTTAAAGCCTCAAATCTTTTTCCTCTGGCATAAATACTTGTATCATAACCGGCTTCTGCAAATAAAGCTGCATACAAGGAGCCGATCACACCCGCACCATAAATCAATATTCTCATAAAAATCATTCCTCTCCTCTTACCCCAGTGCCACATCCAAGATCATCATCAAACTAAATCCAAGTGCAAAGAAAAGCGTACCGATATTCGAGTTCTGTCCCTGAGACATTTCCGGAATTAGTTCTTCAACCACGACATATAACATGGCTCCTGCTGCAAAGCTGAGTAAATATGGTAATGCCGGGATTACCAGCTGTGCGACAAGAATCGTCATTACTGCTCCAATCGGTTCAACGACTCCTGAAAGTACACCTCCCAGAAATGCCTTTCTCTTACTTTCACCCTCTGCCCTAAGCGGCATGGATATAATTGCTCCTTCTGGAAAATTCTGGATAGCAATTCCAAGTGATAAAGCAAGTGCACTTGTTGCTGTAATCTGTGCATTTTCAGCAAGAAATCCAGCATACATTACACCAACTGCCATACCTTCAGGGATGTTATGTAATGTAACTGCCAACACCATCATCGTAGTACGGCCAAGTTTGCTTTTCGGTCCCTCTGCCTGATCACTTCCAACATGAAGATGCGGAATCAAATGATCAAGTGCAAGTAAAAACAATATACCAATCCAGAACCCAGCAACTGCCGGAACAAACGATAAAGTTCCCATATTTTCAGATTGTTTAATTGCCGGAATCAGAAGACTCCAGATTGAAGCCGCAACCATTATACCTGCTGCAAATCCTGCAAGTGCACGTTGCAGTAACTTGCTAAGTGTTTTTCTCATAAAAAACACACATGCTGCACCTAGCGTTGTTCCAACAAACGGAATCAGTATACCTTCAAAAATATTTATTCGCATTATATTTTCCTTCCATATATGCTCGAAAAAATTCATTGGCAAAAATAATTATCTTCAGCGGTATAGTATTAGTTCTATAGCTTATTGATTATATTGCCTAATACCTAATATATGTTATTCTATAATCTTTCATACTTTCATCGTGTTAGTTTTAACTAACCATCTAGTATAAAGAAAACCGTGTAAAAAGCAAACTGTAATTTTACACGGTTCTTTTATGCTTAAGTATATCACTTACGTAATCATATAACAATATATTTCTTTCAACAATTTACAAAACTGGGCGGTGGAATTTACTCTTTCACACAATAATGTTATGGTTGTATCTCCTTCTGACAGCAGTACTGTAAAAATATCATATCTTCCAAAGGTGTAAATTCTCCGTTTTTGCATTCGACTCTACGATTGCTGCATCAATCTTCTGAAAACGTTCTGTCAAATCTCTTTCCTCCTTCGTGTCATCTGATACAATACGGTTACCATTACAGAATTATTTTCCCAAGCTGCCAAAATGCCACCGCACTCGCCGTTGCCACATTCAGCGAATCAACACCATGTGTCATCGGAATTTTAACCGTATAATCACATAACGCTATTGTCTCGTTTTCCAGTCCTTCACCTTCATTTCCAAGAATAACTGCCAACTTTTCTTCCTTCATCAGTTCCGAATCATCGATGCTGACCGAATCATCAGTCAGCGCAAGTGCTGCCGTCTTATAGCCAAGCTTTTTCAATTCTGCAATCGCCTGTTTTGGCCAGATTACTTCCCGCTTGCACCGCATTTCATTGCTATCCCGGATAAATGTCCACGGAATCTGAAATACGGTTCCCATACTCACCCTGGAAGCCCGTCTGTAAAGCGGATCACTGCATCCCGGACTCAGAAGTACCGCCTCCATATTAAGAGCCGCTGCAGACCGGAAAATTGCTCCTACATTTGTCGGATTCTGCACATTTTCAAGAATCGCGATTCTGTTTATCCCATCACACAGATCCTGAAATTTTCGAAGCGGTTTCCGTCTCATTGCGTAAAGCATTCCTCTGGTCAGTTTGAAGCCTGTCAATTTAGTCAGCACCTCAAAATCCGCTGTAAAAATCGATACTTTCGTATCATCAAATCTGTTCATAATCTGGCTTGTTTCTTCATTCTCTTCCATCTGCTTCTTTTCAACAAGAACAGACAATGGCTCATAACCTGCATCCAACGCTCTGCCGATCACCTTCGGACTTTCCGCAATGAACATTCCCTCTTCTGGGTGATCTTTATTCAGAAGCCGTGCTTCTGTGCATCTGGCATAAATATCCAATTCCGGCACATTAAAGTCTTTGATTTCTATTACGTTCAGCATTTCTTTTCCCCTGTTTTCATCCGTATATTTAATCTGATCACCTTTTACAGACCTTCGCGATACACCTTATTGATCGTTGCCTGCGCATGTTCCAATTCTTTTTTCTGGATAATTGCGTTCCGATCGCTTAGAATTGCCAGCATCTCATCCACCACATCTTCCGGTCGCGGATCTGATATACGGTACAGATAGCCGAGCATTCTTGTTGCTGTATAATCTGTGTTCATCTGTTTATAAGCAATTTCCCTGCAAAGGCTGTCCGGATAGCCTTTCTGTTGCAGTGCTTTGTATAGTTCATCCTGTTTTGATTGTGCCATAAATTATTCTCCAATATAATGCTTTTTATTATTCTTCTCTTAAAAATATTGATTCCAACAATCTGCATCCCGCTGCCGTCTTAAAAATACGGGATTTCGCATTTTCAATCGACACTTTTGAAAAATTACTCTCACTTGCATTTACAAGAAAATCTGCCTCTATTAAAATCTGATAATCAATCCCATCTATATTGGTGTATGTATGATGATGTGTGACCAGCCAGATAATACGCTCCACTTTCTGTTCTGATACAAGCATTCCTTCAAAAAACTCCTTTACCAGCGGTTCACTTTCAAGTTCCTGATTTTTACCATTTGTGTTTCCATATTTTTCACGGCAAAGTGGACAGGATATATCATGCACCACAGCTGCAAGTTCAAGAATTCCCTGGGTGTTTTCATCCACACTTTCCTGCTCCCCTATCGTCTTTGCATACGCCCATACTTTCAGGAAATGTTCGATATCTCTCAAATTCCCCTGATAAAAATCAATCATTTTTTCAATGGCAACTGCTGTTATTTTAGATTTTTCGTCTTTCATTGCATTCTTCCTCCTGACTTCTTCTGATTTATCTTTTATAACTATAGCACACTTTTCATTTGCAAATCTATTTTTTGTATTCTAGTCTTGCACCTGCTGGAGTGCACCCATACCTTTTTGCAAGTTCGTATAATTTGCACGGACAAGTGCATTTCTGAAATACCACGCATTTTCTGCAAAAATATCATTGGTTGCATAGAACCCAAGCGTCCTTAAATATTTGATGAAGAACACTGCCGTTGTTGTCAGCAAATCATTAAACTCTTTCAGGAATATGTACCCACTGCAATACGGGCATTTACTCCCACCGGAACGGGTAGAAATAAGGGTGTTCCACTCTCTGACACAATCCTTACATTTCCACCAAGCCTTACGATTGGCAAAGACCGTAAAGCTATTATGCAACATTCTGATTCTCATCATCTAGTTGAGGTAAATCTTCATCACTGCCAATTGCTTTTAAGCCTAACATTGTTACTGTCACTCCCAAAGCTAATGTTACAACTCCCCCAATCGTCTTTAATACTCGCTCATGAAATTTCTGCTGCTGTAAATATAATTCCGTTATTTTATCAGCTTCTTCAATCATTTTTTCAGAAAAGTCCCTTCTTTCCTCCTCTGTTAAGTTTTCTTGTTCCAGCTGATTTGCGAAGGTCTCAAGAACATACTGATGTGCATGAACTGCTTGTTCATATTCTTCTTTATTTGTTTCTAAAATTGTTTTGCATAACTGTGTATAATTTTCTATTGCTGATTCCACAAACTCTACATATACTGGGAACTGCTTTATTATTTCAAGCGCCACTTCCTTTTCCATATATGGAATCATAGATGTAAACTCCATCACTTTATCCTTTGTTAAATTTCGAAACGATTCAATTTTTAACGCTTTTTTTACAGCTTCTTCTGAATGATATCTTTTTCTTATTTTCTTTTCCATGATTATGTTCCTCCTACTTTGCTTCTTTGCGAATGGTGCCAATTTTTTTGTCACTTCTGGTATCTCTTCCATTTTTGTTTCTAATAGTCCCCGGTGGAAGACCATGCTTCTTTTCAAATGTTCCTACTCTACAATCACTTCTAGTTTTCCTCATGTTTTTTCTTCCTTTCATAATTCCGTATCAACAATGCGCTTGTTGTTTTTTTATGCTTCAAGTATAATGAAATTCATAAAGGAAATACACGTACGGCATGTGGACTTACCACCCGATAATCCTCATGTTTTGCGATATACAGGGAGGTTATTCTCATGGGGAAACAATCTACGAGAGAAAATAAGACAATTTATCAGATTTGCCGGGAAGAAGCCGGTCTCACCAGATCAGAAGCCAGCGAAAAAATGACTGCTGTTTCTGATTCTAAAATTGAAAAGTTTGAATATGAAATGCAAGAACCCACACCTTACGATATCATCCAGATGGCTGATGCTTACAAGCGCCCGGATCTCTGCAATTATTACTGCTCTCATAAATGCGAAATCGGTCATCGTTATGTCCCGGAGGTCGAAGTTTCTGACTTATCCAATATAATCCTGGAAACCATTGCCAGTCTGAATGAGATTAATCCTCTTACCACACGTCTGATCCAGATTGCCCGTGACGGTAAGATCAGCGATGATGAGATCAAGGATTTTGCTTTTATCAGTAACAAACTGGATGAAATTTCTCTGGCAATAGATTCCCTGAATCTCTGGGTTGATAAAACGGCCGGAGAGCAGGGACTAAACATCGAATTGCTCAGAGAAGAAAAAAAGAAACAGAAATAAGTATGAAAAACAAGGCAGCGAACCTATTTATGGTCCACTGCCTCTTTCCTTTACATATACTGTAACTGGTTTATGATGTATTCCGTTCTGCGGATAGCTTCTTCCACCTGATGTCTGGCATTATTGATTCGATCCTGCACCATCCAATCCACAACAAATCCATCAAAAAAATAATCTGCAAAGGATAAGAAATCTCCAGTATTGATGTTCAGATTACAAGCCATGTTCACATCATTTAATTCCCTACTGAAATTACGAAGATCATATTTCGCCTGTTCCATATTTTGTCTGGCCTGATCCATCTTGGAGTGTTTCAACATCGTAGAAAAGAATCCACCGCCAAACATATCCACCAGTCCCCAATTTTTTGCACTGTTCAGGTTTTCTTTTGCTGTCCGAAGACTACTTAACGCTCGTTGTCCTGCTTCAATCGCTTCTCGTTTCTCTTTTTCTATATCATATCCCATAATTTCTTCCCTCCTCGTATTTTTATGAGTTAGATGATATAAGTGCAATGATTCCGCCGATGATCAACAATGGAAATGCAATATAAATCAGTCCACCAACAACCATTCCTATCAAAATCACCGGAAAAAATACAACTGTACAGAGCAACTTTAAGATTCCCCAGGATGCTTTTACACCAAATATAAAAAATTTTCCAATAAACCAGATCATGCATATAGTAAATAGTAACGATAACATATTCTACTCCTTCTGACTCCTGTTATGATTTGAATCATTCATTTTTTTGATTGTTTACTTGATATAAACTCAGATGTATTTCTCACACCGATTTTACTACTGAATTCTGGGTTCTTCTCTATTTTTTCAATTATCCGAATTAACCTTATTCTCTGTGCCGTATCCATCTGCTCACCTCATTCTAACAGTTCTGCCTTTTGATATTTTCAGTATAACCGGACAACTTTTCAAAATATATACCTAATACAAAGAATTGAATATATGTAATTCTCAATTTTCGAGGAATATTAAAAAAGACCCAGAGGGAATTATTCCCTGCTAAGCCTATTGGTTATATAGCAGTATTTTTCATATTTGCTCTGATTTACTTTTTTTGTAATTTCTTCTCTGGAAATCTTCGAACCAAGGTGCATTCCTCGTTGCTTACACATATACGCTTTCATTGTTTCTATATTCTCATCAGCACTTCCTGACTCAAGTGAGCACATTTGCGAATTGTTTTACATGCCACACTTCCAGAGCAGAAATTTGCATATGTTTTATGCATAACTATTGTTCCATTTGAAAACTTAATATCAATATCATTTGCAGAACCATATCTAACTATTTTAGCTTTCATTCCATTTCTCATTATCTTCTCTGTCCATAACCGTTCATTTTTCAAAGTACGCCTCAGTTGCGGAATCCCAGGTTTACCCATAGCTCCGTGAATAAAATCCTCATATTTTCTATCTTTCACAATAGTGCCATCTTTAAATTTAACGGTGATATGATTTGCATCTTTTACTTCAATAATCTCCGCCTCCTCATTACCTCTGTTTTGAATTTTTTTATCCCCTATATGATTTCTTGCATAACAGGAAGGCACTGCTACACTACCTGTACTAAATCTTTCCCATCTTGTTTTTACTATTTCTCCATTATCAAACTTCACTTTGATATCATTACTCAAATTATATTCAATCACTTCTGCCATCATCCCGTTCTTCATTTGTTTTCGTAAATTTAATCTTTGATTCTTTTTTGCCAGACTTGTATCTTTGGGATGTGAAATATTTCCTTTAACAAAACTTTGATAACATTTATGATATACAATTTCTCCATCCTCGAACTGTACAGTGATATTTCGACAACTAGACATTTTAATGATTTCTGCAACCATACCATTATTCATTTTTTTCTTTTCATATAAATGAATCGTTGCACGTTTATTATTTGATACATATTCCTTTATTGTACGTTTATCTTTCTCAAAGTTTATAAACTTATCATCCTTTTTGAGAACATCTCTGACAAAGCTTTTCAGGCAACATTCCAATGAAGCTGACATAAATCTACTATCCTCTAAAATATAGTTTCTTCCACTAACACCAGAACATCCCGGTTCTCTAAAACGATAAAGTTTTATTCCCAACTTTTCAACTATTTTATTCTTTCCTTCATCATCTTTATTTTTAGTATGAGAATATTCACCATCATACTCAATCGCTATTTTCAGCTTATCATTATATAAATCAAGCTCTTTCCCTTCTAAACCAACTCTGTCAGAACGCTTTGAACGTTGTGGAATTCGAACAAACCCCAATGACTCTAAATAAAATCTTAATACCAATTCATTTTGTGATACATTTCCTCCAGAAATTGTAGGATGTGCAATACTACCGATACAAAAATCCCGCCAGGATACTCCCGTTCTTTTTCCGCCATCTTCAAACAAAATATCCATATCATGACTCCCCCTGTATTCAATAACCTCAGCAGTCAATCCATTATTCATTACCTTTTTCTCGCCAATTCGCTCTTCTCTATTTCTTGGAGCTTTAAAATGTTTTTCATAGTTGAAGTTTCCCTCAATAAAGTATCTCCAATTTTTTAACTTCATTTCTTTCCCATCACAAAATCTGATTATAAAATTTTCACAAGTACTATAACTTACAACTTGTGCCCTCTTTCCATCCCTGGATGTACTCTCTACCCCTATTCTTTCACTTGCTTTTGTTATGTATTTTCTCATTTACACGCCTGCATTCTAATTTGATAAGTGTTTCTTTCTAAAATCAAAAAATCCTGTTCTGTACACCAAAACATTATTTTTTGACTTCCTTTATTATATTTTTCTATATAAAGAAATTCCCAGAATACTTACTGCTATCACAATAAGAAATTTTCCAAATCCTGATATTGTATATTCTAGACCTCTCATACAAATAATCTGGCTTCTCCTAAATATTTTTCTAGTCATTGCAATATAAAATTGCTTATACAGTCTCTCCCTTAAGAGTCCTGGTATTCTGGATAATATACAGAGCGACCGATATGACCATCATTATAGCGCACAAACCAATCAACAGATCTGATACCATCGATGTAATGTGGAACCATATAATATGCACCGCTGCAGTTCCATATAATAAAAAGGTTACTATCTTTCCATGCCAGTCTGCACCATGTACTTTTCCTGTCTTTCGTATCACAAGACATCCACTGACTACCATATACAGCTCCTTACCTGCCATTATTACGATTAAAAGAAACACATGCGGAAAACGAGTAAACAGACAGATTAACATCGCTGCCTGTGTCAGCTTATCAGCCACCGGATCAAGTATTTTTCCTAAATTACTAATCCTATGGAATCTTCTTGCGATATATCCATCAGCAAGATCCGTAAGACCAGACAGCAATAAGATTTCACCAGCTAACAGAGGATTTTTCTTTACACAATAACTCCATATAATTACCGGAATCAGACAAAGCCGAAAAAAAGAAAGAAGATTAGGAACCGTAATAATTCTATTCAAATTTTCTTCCTGATTCACTTCACTCTGCATGTACAGTCACCTCACTTTCCTTTTTTTTAGACATAAACCAATAAAATATAACACAAAATGCTAAAGCAAACACAACACCAAAAACATTTTGAATCACTCTAAGACTAACCGCTCCTTGTAGTCCATAAGTCTCTGCAGCAATGGCTAAAGCACCAAATGTGTTAAATACTGCCTGCCAGCCATATTGTGCTGAAAGTCCTACACCGATTCCACCAAGAATTCCTATATATGCATAGATTGACGAAGGAAGCAGAAAATATAATACTGTAAAACATATAACACCTGCAATATTTCCGACAATTCTTTTACGGACTCTGTAGTGCATATCTTCCATAAACGGCAAAATCGCGGACATGGCCGCAATACCAGCCCACATTGCACGTGGCATATTACAAAGTTCTGCAATGCAAAGGACAATCGGTACGCATAAAATCTGACATATCTGCCATTTTGTTCTGGAAGAAGTGATATCAAATTCTTGTATCAGATCTTTCAGATTTCTTTTATAAGTTCTGTTTTTATGATTTCGATAAAATACGAAGCAGGTAAGTGCTGCACCTAAAGCCATTCCGACTAATCGCATCTGATAGCTTTTTCCCGTAACATCATAACCATATAGCAGCAGATACCCAAGAACCAATGTAGATTGATTAAACATGAATGGATTATGGCATCCGAACAGAATCAACACAGCCAGTGCCGCAATATTTAACAGCATTCCCAATACCGGTGAAAACTGATTTGCTAAATGCGGACATACAGTCATAATTACAAAGAACAAAGCCAAAAGCATCGTAGATTGTCCGGTGTGGATCCCCAGATCCGCATTTCTAAACACCATGAGACATAATAAGACTACTACACCTACAATGCTGTTCTCATTTCCAAATAGGATGCTGAAAATACTAACAAAGAAAAAACAAAATGCCAATGTAACAGCTATCTTCACCAGATATACCCACATATGATATAATTTTTCTTTTAGTGTTTCACTCTTTTTCAACAGGTTTTTAGAACCTGCCTGATTTAACTGCAACTCCTGATAAAATGTCATATAAATTCTCCCATCTTCTAATTTATCTTAAAACTATATAATCTCATCTTTCTGCTTTGGCAGCTCTATAACAAATCTGCATCCACCATATTCACGGTTTTCTGCTTTGATTGTTCCTCCGGCACTATCTACAATCCGTTTTACAAGTGCAAGACCTAGGCCATTTCCTTCTGCTTTATGAGATCCATCTACCTGATAGAACTTGTCAAATATTCTGGATTTTACATCATCCTCTATTCCTGGTCCTTCATCTTCCAGAATGAACTTAACAGAATCCTGTTCTTGTTTCAGAAACATCGTAATTGTCCCCTTTGAAGGACTGAACTTAATCGCATTATCCAAAAGATTTATCCAGATATGCATAAAAAGTCCTTCATTCCCAGTATATTTAACTTCCTCCAATTCTACCTGAAAACCAATTTCTTTTTCTGTCCATTTTGTTTCCAATGAAAGAAATGCCTGGCGGATCTGTTCATCCAGACGATATTCTGTTTTTTTCATTGGTATATTCTGATTCTCTAACTTGGATAACAGCAAAATATTACCAACCAATCCGGAAAGTCTTTGGGTGTTAAATAAGATTTTTTCTACATATTCCTCTTGATCCGGAGACAGTTCTTCTCCCTGAAGCAGCATTGTATATCCTTCAATGGCATTAATCGGGGTCTTAAACTCATGAGAAACATCAGATACAAAATCCATCTGCAGCACCTCTGTTGCACGAAGTTCTTTTGTCATAACGTTAAAACTTTGATAAGATTCTCCAACTTCTGCTATACGGCTGTTCGTTTCCAAATGCTGTTCAAAATCTCCCTGAGAAACTTCCTTCATTGCTTTACTAAGTCTGGTAATTGGTTCCAGTAACTTTGCATTAATAAAGGAAGTGATCAGCCCTGCAATCAATGTATTGAAAATCAAAAGCCAGCCAAGCACAGGTATGCTGCCCGGCAGATTAAAAAAATGATTCAAAAAAGCAAATAATAAAGCAGATATGACTGTTGAAAATACAAGTGCCAGCCAGATTGCACCAGTCAGACAGGATCGGATCCGCAATCCTTTTTCTTTCTTTTGTTCCATTATTTTTTCACCACCTTGTATCCAATTCCACGCATTGTTACGATTTCAAAATCAGGGTTATCTTTAAAACGCTCTCTGATTCTTCCTATATGTACCTCTATCGTATGTGGGTCTGCCTCCGTCTCGTATCCCCATACTTCATCCATCAACTGTTGTTTTGTAAATGTTCTGCCTGGCGAAGCTGCAAGCTTATATAAAAGCAGGAATTCTTTTTTAGGCAAAACAAGACTTTCCTTATCAGTTGTAACCGTCATTGCATCATAATCAAACTCTGTTGAACCGATCACAATTTTGTGTTCATTCAGTATCTGTGCACGGCGAAGCAGTGCTCCAACTCTTAAAACCATTTCATTCACATTTACCGGTTTTACCATATAATCGTCACTTCCCGAAAGAAATCCCTGGCGCATATCATCAAAGGAACCTTTCGCAGTGATCATAAGTACCGGTATCTGATATCCTGCTGAACGGAGTTCCGACACCAGTTCATAACCATCCATAACCGGCATCATAATATCGGAAATGATCAGATCAATATACTCTTTATCCAATATTTCTAATGCCAGTGCTCCATCCGATGCACTTTTGACCTGATATCCATTCTTCTCAAGCACTTTTTGGAATAGCTGACTTAATTCTTTATCATCTTCTACAATCAATATTTGAAACACGTTTTCCTTCCTCCTTATTAAAACAGATACCTTGCCCATCCAAGCAGATGCTGTACCAAAAGTACGTTTCTCTGACGCTTCTTTGTCAATTCAATTGGCTCTACATGATACGGATCACGATAGGTTCCATCTTCCAATACCTGTCGGGACACTCTTTCATATTCCATCATGCCTTCTTCCAACTGTTTATTAATCTCTTTGCTACGTATTACAAGCATCAGTTCCGTATCCAGATATGCACTTCTCATGTCCATATTAAAGGAACCGATTACAGACAGATCATCGTCAATCAGAATACTTTTTCCGTGGTATGAATAACCGCCTTCATATTCCCAGATATTAATTCCTGTACTTAAGATTCTATTTCTGTTTTTCGCATAATCGGCAGACCCAAATGGATTCCCATTATTCGCAACTGAATTTGTCATGATAGAAAAATCTGAAACGTTCTCTGCAATCTCCTCCCATGTATTATACATCATATCATTACAGATAATATATGGCGTGTGGATCTTCACACGATTTTTTGCATTTTTCATCAATTCTCCCAACTGATACCACACTACTGGTTCTTTGGAACCTGTGTGAATAGGATTTGACACTAATGTAATCTTTTCTGTCTCAAAAGTTTCGTCCGTATAATCGGTCTCGCAGATTCTTTCCTTATTCTCTTCAAAATATTTCTGATAGCTGTTCTGCAGCTCTAAAACTGCGTTCTTTACAGATTTTCTATTTGCCAGTTTTTTATTGTCATGAAAATAACCACTGTCTTCTTGTTCCCATATCGTTTCAAAATACTCTAACAACTGGTTAACTGAATTTTCTTTCTCAGGTTCATCGCAAACCACTAACACGTCTCTGTCATAGTTCTTATGTCCCGGAAAATCACCCAGGAAATAATTGTATGTATTTCTTCCCCCAAGAATATATCTCTTTCCATCTGCAATCAAATATTTATCATGCATTCTACCCATCATTTTCCACGGTTTCAACGGATTGGCCTTATTATACAGTTTAATTTCAACATTCTCATGGGAAGATAATCCATAGAAATACGGATTTCCTTCCATATCAATCCAGCTCTCCATTCCATCTACTAACAGACGAATATGTACACCTCTGTCTGCCGCATCATGCAGTGCTCCTAAAATCAATTTTCCACTTTCATCGGATTGAAATGCAAAAGTAGAAAGAATAATTTCCTTTTTTGCATTCTTGATCAAACGCACTCTTTGTAAAAGCGCTTCTGGATTCTTTTCTATGATTACTGCCCGTTCTGTATTTTCACTGCATTCGTTCCATGACCCATTTTTTGTTTCTTTTTTGGTTGTATTGGACACTTCCGGCTGCTTTTTATATGCAACGCAGATTCCGAGCAATTCATAAAAAGCCACACATAAAAAAATTGCCAGTATAACAAGAAGGATTTTACATATTTTATGCTTTTTCATTGTACATCACCTGATTCCTTTTTATTTCATACTTATACAATACAAAGTCAATCTCAATTTAACCTCAACAAGGTTTGTTTTTTTCATCCATGCAAAATTTTCTTTGTACAACAGACTGTTAGATATAGCAAAAACGGCCTTTCAAAAACAGTTAACTTCTAAATCAACTGTTTTTTGAAAGGTCGTTTCATCAGATTCTTATAGCAATCCAGCAAATAATCTCATAAATAATTGTCCCAGTCGCAAATATGCACTTCGTCCGGTTTGATATTGGTCTGTCACATCACGACATTCTCCCATCGTTCTTATCAGATCATTTTTTATTTCCACAACTGCCTGACAATCTGCCATAAAACAGCCGTTTTCAAAATGGTGATATAAACTTCGATAATCCAGATTAATTGTTCCACAAGTTGCCATACAGTCATCTGCCACACTCATTTTTGCATGACAGAAACCAGGAGTCCACTCATAAACACGAACACCATGTTTAACCAATCCATGATAAAAAGAACGAGTTATATTATAAATGAATTTTTTATCAGGGATACCAGGTGTGATAATTCTTACGTCTACCCCTCGCTTAGCAGCCAGACATAACGCATGCGTCATTTCATCTGTTATGATTAGATATGGAGTCATAAACCAACAATATTTTTCAGCTTTATTTATCATACTGATATAAACTTCTTCTCCTACTTGCTCATTATCCATAGGGCTGTCTGCATAAGGTTGAACAAACCCAGTTTGCTGTGCCGCATAATCATAGTGGAAAAGGTATTTACTAAAATCAGAATCATTAGCATCCTTATCACTTACTGCATTCCACATTTCCAAAAATGTCACCGTAAGCGACTGAACAGCATCTCCTTCTAAACGAATACCTGTATCTTTCCACTGTCCATACGGGTGTGTGTAATTAAAATATTCGTTTGCCAGATTATATCCACCTGTAAATCCGACTTTTCCATCAATAACTGTTATTTTTCTATGATCACGATTGTTCAAAAACAGATTTAAACCTGGCATAAACGGATTGAATACACGGCAATGAATTCCTATTGCCTCCATCTTTTTCACAAAATCTGTGTTAATAAAGCCTATCGAACCCATATCATCGTAGAATACTCTAACTTTCACACCTGCTTTTACTCGCTCTTCCAGAACATCTTGAATCTTATGCCATGCTTCAGCGTCTTCTATCGCATGATATTCCATAAAGATAAACTTCTGTGCTTTCTCCAACTCCTTAAGCTGTGCCTCTAATCCTTTCACTGCTTCATCAAAATACACAATATCCGTATTCTGATAGATTGGATACTGCGAATTTCTTTGTATGTAACTTGCTATATTTCCTGCTTTCGGAATTGTTTCTTTTATTCTGCTCAAACACTCCTGACTGTCCGGAAGCATTGGTAACAATTTGCTATCAATTTCTGTATATCGCTCACGCATTTTATGTGTGCCACCATTCAAACCAATCAACAAATACAGGCCTACACCCATAATTGGGAAAATTAGAATTAAAATGACCCAAGGCATTTTCATAGAGGATGTCTTATTTGATGCGTACAATCCCAAAACCAAGATCCCACTCAAAATCCTTGTAAATAAATTTATGATTTCTGCATATTCATTCAAGCGTGTTACGATAGTAATAATAAAAATCACTTCCAGAAGAATGCAGATTATGGAAAAACACAGCCGTTTTACCCCATTTTTTGTTTTTGCTTTGCCCTCTAAAGTATCTTGTTTCATATATATTCCACCTTCCTACTTGCTCAGTTTTCTCCCTAAATTTCGTGTAACATACCAATTTTGTCTTTTATAAGTAAAGCGGACATTCGCAATCCGCTTTCGCTACTTGCTCATGAACGCAGTCGCTTTGCGACCTGTCTGTACTGTTCTTTTACACTTTCTGGTGCAAGTATCTGTACCTTATAATTCACTTTTGTTGATAGTTTCAAATCATATTTCTGTTCGATAAATCGATCATCTAATTCATTCAGCGTCATCCTGTCAGCTAGCAGCGGATTCAGTCCATCTTCTTTGTCACGGATGATTTTCTTTCTTTTGCTCTGAGTTCAACCAATGTTTTTGCGTAAACGGTTCGTCTATTTTTATCTAAAGCTGTATAAGAATAGCGACCGTCTTTTCTCTGACTCTCACCGGTTCGCAACACATAACCCCCGGCTGTCTTTTCTTGATTTTTCCATCCTCTCACTTCACTAATCGTGAGGAGCATCTTAACTGTGCTTATCCTGTCGGTATAATAGTTCCAATCCTTTCTTAAGCACCTGCCCTTTTGTAAGATCGTACTTTTCAGCATAAGCTTCCAATTGCTTCTGTTCAGCATTGGAGAAACGGATGGTGAAGCGATAGTTCATGGGGTCATCACTCTTTGGTCTTCCCATCTTTGCCATACTATTTCCTCCTTCCTTACAACACTATTATGCTTTATGTCCGACAATAAGTCAACGTGTTTTGCTCCTCATGTATTACATTTTATTTTTTATAATTCATCTCTGAAATTCTCAAGATATTCATCCACAATCTCTGTATTAACCAGAACAACTCTCTTCACATGATAGACTGCTTTTGCATCTTTCGCTAATTCCTGAAATGTATGCCCCCCCATGGGAACCAATAGAAACTTCTGTCGGTTTTATATTATTCTTTTCCGACCACTGCTTTTCCAGTAGCGGCTCTAATGTTGCCAAATCGTTAATCCCTGCAATCACTCTCGCACCGGAACATATCGGGCATTTCTCTCCATTGGAACGAGCCTTAACGTTTGTCTTCCATTCGTGACCACAAGCACCTTTCCACCATACTTTTTTATTTGAACCGAAAGTAATGTCATCAGGTGTAAGCGGTAAGTTCTTCTCCGACCACTCCGAAACAAGCTCCGGGTGTACTTCTGCTAAACTGTTACTCATATCAAAACCTCCACTTCCTCTGTGATTAGAGTATATGAAGTTTTAGCTTTATCTTGTAGTTTGCGAATATCTGTATAAATAGAAAAAGCCCTTTGAGAAAAGGATTTCTCCTCTCTCAAAGGGCAAGTTGGCAGTCGAGTAGACTAAGACCTCTCAATCT